>JBLHNG010000014.1:0-31130 GCA_047621685.1 Myxococcota bacterium
TGCCAGACCGCGAGGCCCCCGGAGCGATCGGTCGCGAGGTGCAGCAGCCGGATCGCGGCGGCGGCATGGACGTGGGGGCGGGCGATGGGCGGGAGGTGGTCGAGCGGGTTGCCGACGACCCGGGGGCTTCGGGCGTAGCTGAGGAAGAGGACCTCCGCCCACAGCCGGGCCTGCGCCCACTGAGCGAACACCGGATCCTGCGTCCGCCAGTGCTCATTGAGGAGCGCAGCAGCCTCCAGGGATTCCGCCCAGGGCTGCGAGATCGGAGAGGAGGCCGGCGGGGCCTGTCGGCTGAGGGTCGCGGTGAGGTGGGCGAGGCAGTGTGCGGCGAAGTCCTCGGAGGCCAGGCACATCTCGCCAGCATCGCTGAGTCGGTCGAAGCGCATGGCATTGATGACCTTCTCGGCGGCCTGGAACGTACACTCATGCTGCCAGCGGACCGCTCCAGGCATGCCCCGACACAGCCCCACTGCGGTCTCGATGTCGCCATCCATCGCCGCAGCGGTGGCCAGCTGCGACCGACAGCTTCGAGGCTCCTCGACGCCTTCGCATTGGATGGCGGGCAGCGCGACAACGCCGGCGAAGGGGAGCGGGACATCGGGCAGGATGTGCACGGTGGAGGGACCGGGCGCGGCTCGCGGTGTGGCGGGCGGCGGGATCTCGGCGGTGAGGTGAGGGCGCTGGTTGAGCCGACGACAGCGACGGCGGGCGTCTCCGTCGAGCCGACGACACAGCGGGCGGGTCTCGCCGGGGTGGGCCTCGGTCAGCCGGGTGATAACCGCGACGACCTCGATTGGATCCGGCAGCGCGTCGATCAGCTCGGTGGCCGCAACGGGATCCTCCGGCCACAGCGTGAGGATGGCGTCCTGTCGCTGATCAGCTGGTGGAGGAGCCTGGGTGCAGGCCCAGAAGAGGAACATGGGCACTCATAACCATCTAAGATCGGGCTCACCGGATCCGGGATCGCCGCCGTCTACAGAGACCGGCGAAGGTGAGGGGAGCAGGCTGAATGCTGCCACAAGACCCACCCACCCGGAGAGAAGCCACCCGAAGAGATCGAGGTCCAGGGGAGGCTGCGCAGTGCCGAACCCCTGCGCACAGCCTACTCAAAGAAGCGGCCATACTCCTTGACCATGACCTGGATCGCGGCGACCTGTTCCTGTGCCGCAGCATCGTCCTCGACGGCCTGGAGGGCCTTCACCGCAGGCATGTAGACCATCAGGAATTCGTGCAGCGCGTCGTGGTCCGCGCCGGTCATGGTGCAGCCCCCGATGAGCGTGTCGAGCTGCCCCTGGAGGGTGGCTCCGAGTGCTTGTGTGCTCTCTGCGGAGTCCGGCGATGCGCTGGCGAGGGTGGCGCGGGTCTGCCCCATTGCCTCTCGGGTGTGGGGGTCCATCCTCCATCGCACACCGTCGTTGAGGGCGATCGAGAGCACCGATGATGGTGTGCTGTTTGCCGCAGGCTCGGTGTGGTCGGGCTCGGCGTGGCCCGTGGGCTCGGTGTGTGCCGCGGGCTCGGTGTGTGTCGCGGGCTCGGTGTGGTCATTGCAGGCAACAAGCAGCAGAAGCAGGGTGGACATTGGACCTCCGTGTCAAGACTACAGGGTGCTTCAGGCCTGGCCGACAGCGCGCTGAACTATTGGCAGGAATTCATCGAGGGGAACGCGGTGCACCATGGCAGCACGCTCGACGGTCAGCAGTCGGCCGAGGACCTTTCGGACCGCGAGCCCGCCGGCCCGCTTGACCCCGAAGGCCTCCATGACGGCTGCGATGTCGCCGTATTCCTTGAGGATGTCGGAGACGAGGGTGTCCTTGGTGATGACGAGGGGGCTGGCTTGCATGGTCTCTCCCGGGGTTGTGATCAGAGCTTAGGTCAGCGATATCGAGATTCCCATGGCTATGATTGAGCCATAAGGTCTCAATAAATGAGACCCAGAGGGACTAATGCTCGACGACTTTGACGACATCCGAATCCGGGATCTCATCCTGCTGGAGCGCCTCGTCCAGCTGGGAACGATCACCGCCGCCGCACATGAGCTGGGCATCCCCAAGCCCACCGCCAGCCGCTGGCTCGCCCAGCTGGAGGCCCGCGTCGGACGGCCGCTGGTGATCCGGGGTGGGCGTCAGGTGGTGCTGACTCAGCGGGGGCGGGCTTTCCATCGTCAGCTCCAGCCGCTGCTCGCCGGGGTGCGATCGCTGCGGGCTGCCGGGCGCGAGGATGCGCCAGAGGGAACGCTGCGGGTGTCGGTCCCGGTGCCGCTGGGGCGGCTGGTCGGTGGCTCTGTGATTGCGGCGTTTCGTCGGCTCCTGCCCGGGGTGCGGCTGGAGGTTCTGCTCGACAACGCCCGGGTGGATCTCATCCGGGATCGCGTCGATCTCGCGATCCGAGGTGGTCCGATGCCGGACTCGTCGCTGGTGGCCCGTCAGCTCGCCCGGGTGCCGCTGTGGCTGTACGCCCCGATCCGTCAGGCTGACTCCACAAGCCTCATCGCTGCACCTGGAGATGAGCGGCTGCTCCAGGGCCACCGACCCGACCTGCTCCCTGCCGCAGTCGTCGTCGACGATCGCACCGCGGTGCGGGATGCGCTGTGTGCCGGGGCCGGGATCGGCATCCTGCCCGCCTTTCTCGGTGAGCCGTCGCGAGAGGCGGGCCTGCTCACCCGGCTCGACGGCACCCCGCTCTCCACCGTCCAGGTCCACGCGGTCTTCCTGCCCGAGCAGCGACGAGATGCCCGCATTCGGGTGCTGATCGAGCTGGTGGACGCTGAGCTTCGCTCGCTGCTTGGGGCTGGCTGACCGGCCTCAGGGGGCGCTGCTGTCTGTGCGAGTCCACAGCAGGGGCAGGGGATCCTCAGCATGCTCGCTGCGGTAGTCGTCGGCAAACGGCGCAATGGCGAGCTGGATGGCGCGGGTCGCGGCCATGGCAGCCTCGATGGGCTGCCACCACGGCTCGCCCTGTGCCCGCGCGATGGCCTGACGGGCAGTCGCGATTACGTCCGCTTCCCACTGCGTGTCGTCGATGGGGGCGAAGGGATCGGCGGGGATGCGGTCGTAGTACTGGCGAAACAGACCGGTGGGCCCAAATTGAGCACGCAGCCCATGGCGGCCTGACCACCACGCCTGGAGGCGGAGGCTGGCGTGCTCCCGGACATCGAGGGGGCCCCACAGCGGGAAGCCCCAGTCTCGCTCGTGGAAGGTCTCTCGTCCGTTGGTGATCCAGTGGCAGATCTCGTGGAACAGCATCTGGGTGAGGCAGTCGTCTTCGTCCAGATCCTTTCGCGGTCCGAGGGCGAGCAGGCCAGTGCCGTCGGTCATCGAGAAGATGTCGGGATTTCGGCGGATGGTGAGCCCGAGCCGGGTCGCAGTGGCCAGCCAGATGACCTCGACGGGATCGACGTACCGCGCACGGATGGGGCGGGTGTAGTCGGGGTCGTGGTGCTGGGGGGGCACTGCGGAGGCGGGTTCGTCGGTGTCCATGGCGGCAGCCGCTTATCTCGATTTGCGCCTGTCGGCTGTCTGCGTGGATATGAGGTCTCACCCGCCTGAGATGGAGCCCACCATGAACTTCGCACCTGAAATCCGCGCTGCCTCGCACCTCCTGTCCGCTGTCGAGAACGGCAGCCACTCGGTGACGCAGATGCGGCTCCTCTATGAAGACGCCGACCCGGCACTCGTCTACCTCGTCTTCTCCTGGCTCCGTGCCCACTACCCGCCCAGCCACTCCGCCTATGACGGGGTCATTGGGCGAATAGCCCAGGTGTGTAGTGCGAGCAGTGTGGTGGCCCGGAAGGTGCGCGATGGTGAGCAGGACGCCATCGTGGTCTGGTTTGAGGAGGCCTACAGCTACCGGGAGCTGAACCGAGACGACTTCATCCCGCTGGTGGTGGAGAAGCTGGAGGGGTGAGGCCCTGATAGGGAGCTGCGATGGGAGACACCATGGTGAAGGCGCTGTCGATTCTCTTTGCGGTCATCCTGCTTGCGGGGGCCGTTGGGCACATCGTGGCGCCGGAGTTCTACGCTGGCTTCATCCCTGAGCCCATCCCGGAGGCGCTGGCCAACGGCTTCGCGGTCGTGGTGGAGGCCACCATCGGGGTGGGGCTGCTCATCCCACGGTATCGAGCGCGGGCCGGGCTGGCCTTTGCAGTGCTGATGCTTGGTTTCATGCCGCTGCACATCTGGGACGCACTGAAAGCGGAGCCAGCGGTCGGCAGCCACACCGCAGCGACCATCCGGCTCGCCGTTCAGCTGCTCTTGATCGCAGGCGGGGTGGCGATCTTCAGGGCGCGCCCCAGGTCTGGGCAGTGACCATCCCTCAGATCACCCCCCAGGAACTCGCCGCCCGGCTCGTCGAGGAGCCTGAGCTGGTGTTGCTGGATGTGCGTCCGGTGGACGAGCTGGCACACGCGGTGATGCCCGGCGCAGTCCACATCCCTGCGGCTCAGCTGGCCAGCCGGCTCAATGCGCTCGACCCGGATGCCCCCACTGTGGTGATCTGCCACTTCGGGATGCGCAGCATGGCCGCCGCCGCGCTCCTGCTGGACCGCGACTTCGAGGAGGTCTACAGCCTGATCGGCGGGATCGACCTCTACGCCCGGGATGTGGCTGTGGACCTGGCCCGCTACTGAGCCGAGCACCATCGAGCGAGTCCTACTCAGACAATTGAGTGAGCAGCCAGAGGGAGCGCGCTGAGAAGCCCGGCTCTCGCAGGAATGATCGATGTCGACCTCGGTGAAGTCTTCGTGGGCCTGAAGCTGGAGCCAGGGGAGCGGTGCATCGGACTCCAGGGTGAGGGATCATCATCTGGAAGCGCTGGAGCGTCTCTGGACTGGAGCCCTCAGGGGCAGACCGGCTCGGTCCAGGCGGCGACGTTGTTGCTCTCGTCGCACTCGTAGATGACGCCGCTGCCCGTGCTGTCCTCATCGACGGTGATGATTGGTCGGGCGCCGTCCAGCTCGCTGGCGAGCACCGCGAACTCGACCGTCTCGCCCGTGCTGCCGGCAGACACCGTGCCGGTGGTGACCACGACATCGAGGATCGGGCCGCCGCCTCCAGCTCGGAGACTCACTGAGAGCCCGGCGGGGGCCTCGATGTTGCCGGCGTTGCTCACCCGTCCCTGCACATACACCGCGTCGAGATCGCACTCGTCGTCGCAGACATCCAGGACCTCCGCGCGGAGGTCCCAGTACTCGCTCGGGGGGCGGCCGACGTCGCCGCTTCGGAAGCTGTTGTAGAGCGCGAAGTTGTTTCCGGCGGTGGAGACAGTGCCGTCGTTCTCGATGTTGGTGATGGCGTAGGCGTGCTGGTTCCAGACCTTGCGGCCCGGCGGCCAGGTCTGATCGGCGTCTCCGTAGACCGTGACGCTGCCCATGGAGCCGGTGGGGCTGCAGTGACCCAGGATGATCTCGACCTGATCGTCGTTGTCGACGTCGGCGATGATGGGGGTCTCCAGGATGGTGTAGGAGGAGTGCTCGTTGGAGTTGAACTTCAGGGAGCCGTCGCGGCCGGAGAAGAACTTGATGGACCCCTCATCGGCGTAGAGCACCTCGGGGTAGCCGTCCATCTCGAAGTCGAACAGGGTCGGACCGGCAGCACCGCTGGCGTCGGAGACTGCTGAGGTCCACAGCACGCTGCCGCCCCACTCCATCGCCACCAGGCTGTTCTGCGCAGCGAAGACGAACTCCGGGGTGCCGTCGCCGTCGAGGTCGTCGATGGCTGGCGTGCCGATGTTTCCGGAGTAGGTCAGCGGCCCCCAGGCCACGGAGCCGTCGGTCTCCAAGCCGGTGACCAGGGTCCCGGAGGTCTTGACGATCTCGCCCTGCCCGTCGCCGTCGAAGTCCGCAATCGCGACCAACCCGTCGGGGCCGCCGTTGTACCAGATCGTTGAACCATCGGCTGCGTAGGCAGCGTTTCCGGTGATTACCTCCATCGTGCCGTCATTGTCGATGTCGATGACCACCGAGATCACCCCATAGGTCGAGGCGCCGGAGCCGCCGTAGGGGGCTGCGCCGTTGCCGTGGCTGCCCTGCCCACGGATCACCCCGTCGACGCCATGGAGGATGGTCCGGCCGATGATCACCTCAGCCCGTCCGTCGCCGTCCATGTCGGCGATCGAGGGGTAGCTGTAGCCAGAGGGATCCAGGCTGCTGGAGAGCCCGGTGGTGCACCAGTGGGTCGTGCCGGTGTTGCCGTCGATGGCGCAGACCTGGGAGCTTGAGGCGGTGATCACGTCGGGCCAGCCGTCTCCGGTGACATCGCCGATGGCGAAGCCGCCGTCCTGACCGAAGCTGGTCTCGGCGTTCTGCCACGCCACCCCGGAGCCGTCTCCCCAGAGCGCCACGACTCGACTGCTCTGATACAGCACCACAACCGGCATGTCGTCGTCGTCGATGGCACCGCTGCCGTTGCTGTCGATGATCTGGCCGGCTGCTGGCGGCCCGCAGAAGGAGGTAGTGCCGAAGCTCCACTCGGTGATTGGGGTGAAGCTGCCCTCGGAGTACTCCACATCGCACTCGGTGTTGAAGCTCACCGCCTCTGCCGCCGGGTCGGTGAAGTCTTCGCAGATTGCCGGATCGTCGAAGACACCAGAGTCATCGAGCCAGGCCGTGTCGTCCCCCTCTGAGGCGTCCCCGTCGGAGGCAAAGTTGTAGTCGCTGCAGCCGAGCAGGGACAGGGAGAGGATGATGGGCAGGAGGGGGGAGTGGTTGGGCATTACACCACTTTGACATGTCGGTGTTTTCGTTGCCACAACAAAGCCTTACACCGGCTGAGCCGCACCCGGTGCGATGGCTGGTGTCGATGTCACGAGAGCCCCGGCGTGTCCGCTCACCGCTTCACCCACAGCCGGCGGACCCGTTTCGAATCCGGACTCCCCAGAACGATTTAAACCTCGCATAAACGAGGTTTAAATGGTCGGGGAGACAGGATTTGAACCTGCGGCCCTCTGCTCCCAAAGCAGATGCGCTACCAGACTGCGCCACTCCCCGCCAGAAGTCACGACGTAGCATCGCCGGTCCATACCGGCAAGACCCGGAACCGCATGTCATCCTGAGTGCCATCCTTCTCCGGAGCCCACCCATGACCATCCTCCCTGCACTCGGCCTGCTCACGGTCCTCGTGGTTGTGCATGAATTCGGCCACCTCCTGGTCGCCCGTATGCTGGGCATCGGGGTGGATGTCTTCTCGATCGGCGTCGGACGGCGGCTGTGGGGCTTCTCCTGGCGCGGCACCGACTGTCGCCTCTCGTTGCTGCCGTTTGGTGGCTACGTGATGCTCACCGGGGCGGATCCGATGGCGCGCTTTGACCTTGATCCTGACCGCGATCTCATGCGCCGTCCCCCCTGGCAGCGCATCGCGGTCTACGCTGGCGGCCCCCTCGCAAACCTCGTCCTCGCCGTGCTGCTGTTCAGCGGACTCAAGCTCGCCAGCGGCCTGGCCCCGGTCTCAGCACTGGCGGGCGGAGTCGCGGAGCTGGGCACCCTCGTCCAGCTGATGGGCACCCAGCTCGGCATGTTGCTGACCGGTGAGGCGGCCTTGACCCAGAGCATTGGCGGGCCAGTCGAGATCGTTCGACAGGCCTCCGATGCTGCGGGGCTCGGCCTCGGCCCCTGGATCTGGCTGGTGGGGGCAATCTCGACCTCCGTGGCCATCATCAACCTCCTCCCTGCACCCATCCTCGATGGCGGGCGGATCCTCTTCTTCACCATCGAGGCCATCCGAGGCCGCCCGGTTCCCCTGGTCTTCCAGGAGCGCGCCCAACAGATCGGGGTGCTGGCGATGGTGGCGCTGACCGGGGTGGTCCTGGTCGCCGATGTCCACCGGCTGATCGCCTGATGCGGGTCTGGCTCGACGATCTCCGTGATCCCACCCTCGCTCACATCCAGGCCGGCTACGGCAGCACTGGCGATGAGGTGTGGGTGAAGACCGTGCCTGAAGTGATGGCGCTGCTCAAGACCGGGCAGGTCCGCTCGATCTCCCTGGACAACGACCTCGGCGAGGGAGAAGTGGAGGGCTACGCGGTCGCCTGCTTCATCGAAGAGGCCGCATGGATGGGAACCCTCGCCCCGCTTGAGGTCTTCGCCCACAGCGACAACAGCGTCGCCAATCCACGGATGCGAGCGGCCATCGGAAACGCCCAGCGCTACTGGGCAGCGGGCTCTCCAGGGAGGACTCCAGAGTAGCCAGCAGCGGCCCCCGGGTCTGGCAGCGGCACTGTCAGCGTGATGTGGGTGCCGTGATCGAGCTGGCTGTCCACGACCATGCGACCGCTGATGCTCTGGATGCGCTCGCGGCACATGCGCAGCCCCATGCCGCTGCCTGAGGCGGAGCGCTCAGAAGGGGAGAAGCCGACCCCGTCGTCCTCGATGTGGACCGTGAGCAGGGCGGCGTGTTGGACGAGACGAAGACGGATGGTGTCGGTGTTGGCGTAGCGGGCGGCGTTGAACAGCAGCTCGCGGATGGTGAGGAACAGTGCCTTCTCGGTGCTGTCGGGAAACCTGGGAAGTGTCGGTGCTTCAAGCTCGACTGTGACGCCGAGGTGGGTCGGGGCGCGGAGTGCCAGCTGTGCCAGCGCGTCTCCCAGCGAGGCCTGATCGGGAATCTCCGGGTGAAGAGAGACTACGAGGCTTCGCAGCTGACTGTCGATGCGATCGAGCTGGTCGAGGGAGCGGTCCAGGTTGTCTGTGCCTGAGGCGGTGAGGAAGAGCCGGAGGGCAAAGATCTCCTGGAGGACGCCTTCATGAAGATCGGTGACCAGGGTGTTCCGGGTCCGCTCCTCGGTACGAATGAGCTGGTTGGCCAGCTCTCGAAGTTCTGCGTGTGAGACCTCCAGATCATGACGGGCCAGCTCGTGCTCGCGAAGCACCCAGAACACCAGCATCGTGATGGTGATGAGCATCCCGGTCACGTGGAAGGTGTGGAAGGGGGTCGCTATGAGGAGGGGATTCGGGGCGAGAAAGAAGGCGAGCCACAGCACGAGCAGGGCGAGGACGCTCCAGATGAGTGTCTCGCGAGCCTCCATCAACACTCCGCTGAGGAGCGGGATCAGCAGGAGCCATGCGAGCGGGGTGACGAAGTTTTCGATGCTGATGCTGATGCCCAGCGCGACGACCAGGTAGCAGCCCAGGGCGAGATGGTTGGCGATGGTGGTCCTGCCCGTGCGTCGGACGTCGAGCAGCGCAGCGGCGAGGATGCCCATTGACATCAGGATGAGCAGCGCGGCGAGCAAATCGCCCCGGAGCAGGTAGTCCAGTGTGAAGATCGCCCCGATGGCCAGGATGATCAGCAGGACTGAGCGGGTCAGCCGGAGATGACGTTGCCGCTCAGGGGGGAGCTGCTCGATTTTCAGTCTGCTGAGGAGGAAGGACACTGGTCAGCCGTCAGAAGATAAGAGCCCGTTCTTCAGGGCAAATTTAACGATCTCTGCACGATTGCTTGCGCCGATCTTCTGGACCATGCGGCGCCGGTAACCCTCGACACTCTTGGTGCTCACCTCGAGCTTCCCTGCGGCCTCCTGGTTGGTGTAGCCCAGGGCGATGAGGTGCAGGACCTCACGCTCTCGCCGGGAGAGGCGCTGCAGCACGTTGCCACCGGGTGCCCCGGGACCGATATCGACGCAGGAGCGTCCCGCTGCGGTCTCGCGGACGGCCTCGACGAGGACCTGGGCTGAGGCCCGCTTGGTGAGGTAGCCGAGGGCGCCCGCGCTCAGCGCCCGCTGGAGACGCTCGGGATCATCGTGGACGGTCAGAATGAGTGTCCGCACGCTGGAGTGGGCGGCACGCAGCGCTTCGAGCCCTTGAAATCCACCCCCATTGGGCATGGTCAGATCCATCAGCAGGACGTTGCAGCCGCTGTCTTCCACCGCCTTTACGATCCCGACAGCGCTGCTCTGTTCGCCCACAACGCTGATATCGGACTGTTTTTCGAGGATATTGCGCAGCCCGTCGCGGACGATGGTGTGATCATCCGCAATGAGTACCCGTATTGGTGAGTTCGGGATCATAGGTTTGACCATAGTACAGGCTGAGGGCACCGGGAATCCGGCGTGCTACCGTGTGTCGAGCAAAAACGGGAGGAGCGGATGCGCATATGCTTGTTGATGGTCGCGCTGCTGACGGGCTGCGACGACACGACCTTTGAGGCCCACAGCAGCGAGGGCGGGGGCACAGACGCGACGGGGTACGCCGGCACGGTGGAGATCGTCGCGACCAGCTGCCTTGAGGGCTGCCACGCCGCAGCGAGTCAGGCGGGCGGTCTGGACCTTGAGACCGACTTCTGCGGGAGCACGGTCGGGGTGCCCTCGATTGCCTATGCCGGCCAGGGCAACCTCATCGAAGCCGGAGATTCCGCCTCCAGCGTCTTCTACCTCAAGCTCATCGGTGCTGACAATGTCGGCAGCGTCATGCCCATCGGCAGCGCGCTCGACGAAGCGACCATCGCGGTCATCGGCGCCTGGATCGATGAGGGAGCGTCCTGCGACGAGAGCACCGACACCGACACCGGCGGCACGGACTCCGGTGGAGGCGATGCTGGCTACGACTTCGCCACGGTGGTCTCCGACGTCTGGCCTCGCTGCACCAGCTGCCACTTCGACGGCGGAACCGCGGTTCCCCACTTCGGAGACGACCCGGGCAACCTCATCGACCAGTCGTCGAACTACTACAGTTACCAGACCCTGGTGGTTCCCGGCGACCCGGAGGCGAGCTTCCTGTACCAGAAGGTGAGGGGAACGCATGAGGGCAGCGGCGGTGCGATGCCGCCTTCTGGGGATCCGCTGAGCACGGATCAGCTGACTGCATTGTATGGATGGATCCTGGAGCTGGAGAAGTAATGCTGAGCCTATTAATTGCGATGAATGCTGCGAATGCGTATGTGGATCCAGAGTGCCAGGATGTGGCAGACGGGGGTGTGCCGGCGGACTACGACGAGCAGGGCCAGCAGGACTTCCTGCTCAACTTCTTCGCCCTCGCCACCTCGTTCTCCCCCCTCCACGCCCCGGTCCCTCACAAGGCAGGCACGGGCGGTGTGGGACTTGAGCTTGCGATCATCCCGCCGCTGTCGTGTGAGCGCCGTCTGGTGCTGAACTACACAAAGACGGAAGACACCAACAAGGCGCCGATGGCCCCCCGCCCACGGATCTCGTTTTCGTTCCCGAAGATCGGGGAGAAGATCGTTCCGTATGCAGGGCTTGGGTACATCCCGCCGGTGACGGTGTTTGGCACCCGAAACGTGGTGGTGTCGGCGGAGGCTGGGTTTGGTGTGACGAGCGGTGAGGGGTTTCAGTGGGGAGCGCGGTACCACGCGACCCTCATGAAGACCGTCGCCGAGATCGCCACCCCGTTTGACGAGAACGCCGAAGCGGTGGACGACCTCTACATCGGCTCCACCTTCGGGATGGACCTGATGGGCGGCTGGCGGGCAGACCGCTTCACTCCCTACGCCGCGGTCGGATTCACCGACGTCAGCACCTTCTTCTACATCGGAGACGACGGCATCGTCGGCAACAACGCGGCCCCGTTCGCTGGCGTCACGGCCTCCATCGGGACCCAGGCCAGGGTCTCTGAGCATGTCCAGGTCGCCGGTGAGTTCTACACCGCACTCGGCGTCATCTACACCGGGCGACTCCGCGGAACCTGGGTCTTTTAAGCCCCGGCGATCTCGGCGAGCAGTGCTGGGAGGTGGCAGAACGCCCGGCCGCGGTGGCTGATGGCGTTCTTGTCTTCTCCCGACAGCTCCGCCATGGTCCGTCCCGGTCGAGCATCGGGGAGGAACAGTGGGTCGTAGCCGAAGCCGCCGGCACCGCGGAGTGCAGTGGCGATGCTGCCCTCGCAGGTCCCCTCGATCACCCGCTCCCCGCCCGACCAGACCACTGCCATCGCACAGACAAACCGGGCGGTGCGTGTCGTGATTCCGTCAAGCTCTGTCAGGAGGCGGTGGTTGTTGCTCTGAGCGGTTGCTTCGAGGGTCCAGCGCTTGGAGTACACCCCGGGCTGTCCGTTGAGGGCATCCACGACCAGCCCGGAGTCATCCGCGACCGCCATAATGCCGGTGCGCTCGAACACGAAGCGGGCTTTTTGTAGGGCATTTCCGGCGAAGGTGTCCTGAGTCTCGGGGGGCTCAGGCAGCTCGGGCCAGTCTGAGAGGCCAGCGAAGGAGACGTCGGTTTCGGCAAAAAGACGACGCAACTCTTCAATCTTGTGGGCATTGTTGCTGGCCAGGATCAGCTGCATCGGGACCTCCAGATGGCGCTGGCTATATCCACCGCGCCGGTGGGATGTGGTAGCCTCCCCTCTGAATTCAGCATCTGGCTCAGGAGAGGTCGATGAATACGATCATGAATATTACGAAAATGGCCGGTCTGTTGGGCTTTGCCGCCCTCCTCGGCTGCGACGGCGGAGACGAGAATCCGAGCCTGACACTTGGTTCTGGCAGTGTCGGAGAGTGTGGTCTGACCATGGACACCCTGAACGGCACCGAGTGGCTGTTCCTGGACACGAAGCCGGACAAGACCGACTTCGCCAACCTCAAGACCCGCATGAAGTTCGTCACCGAGGGCGACAAGCTCATCGCGAAGTACAACGTCGGCTCGCTGTCGGACATGTACGACTACACCTGTGAAGTCAGCGGCGAGGAGCTGGTCTGCAAGCAGGCACCCAACGTCATGGCATGGTGTCAGGCTCGACTCGCTGACGGCAAGGAGTGCGACGCTGCCTGGCTCAAGGCGCAGGAGGCTTCTCTGACTGATGAGGTGATCGCCGAGGGCATCAAGGCTGCCGACGCGGACTTCAAGCAGTACAAGGGCACCCCCCGCGAGGCCACCTACAAGGCCACCTACAACTCCATGGGCAACAAGCTTCGTGGCGTGCTCTATGTCAAGATCGACACGCGCAAGTGCCGCCTGCGGGTCCAGGACATGTACAGCTTCTACTACAACGGTCAGTGGGGCGAGGACAGCAACCCGGCCGGCATCAACCCCTTCGTCAAGAACGAAGAGGGCGAGCTGCTCTGGGAGCACTGCGACAACCCGCGTGACCTCGTCGACCTCACGGATGCCGCGTACCCCTCGGATCCGGCCAATGTCCTCAACAAGGGCAAGCACGAGGCGGGCAAGGCAGTCCACTACTGGTTCCTCTCCGGCGACTACCTCCGCCCGGAAGAGAACTGCACCTACGGCTACGACCTCTACAAGAACTCCAAGCCCACCCAGAAGGGTCAGAAGCCTGAAGAGGTCGAGGTCAAGGGCAACAAAGAGATGCGCTGGCATTTCTCGGACACCTACACCGAGGCCAGCGGTCCCGGCGAGGCTGAGATCATGACCATGGTCATCAACAAGGCCTGCACCGGCAAGGAAGCCGTCAAGATGGTCACCTGCAACGCACTGCTGGTCACCCCGGCAGCAGCAGCACCGGCTGGCGAGTAGCCTCAGACGACATCGAAGAGCGCGTGCGGGCTACTCGACCCGCATGCGCCACAGGGTGCCCTGCGGAGAGTCCATCAGGACCACTCCCAGGGCATCCAGCTCTTTGCGGATGGCATCGGATGCGGCGTAGTCCTTGTCGCGTCGGGCGTCGTCCCGGGCAGTGATCCGGGCCTCGATGTCGGCCTCGGTCTTTCCGATGGCGGACAGGCGGAGGCGACGGACCTCCTCGAACCACGCAGTGCTGCTCCGTCCGCCGATGCCCATCACCCGGCCGACCTGAGCGAACGCCTTGAGTGCGGGGGCGGCCATGGCAGCACCACGGCGCTGGGCCTTCTTGAGCCCGCCGAACCGGTTGACCGCCCGGACCAGCTCCCAGAGCACCGACAGGGCACGGGAGGAGTTGAAGTCGTCGCGCATGGCCTCGGCGAAGCGTGCCTCGAAGGTCTCGCAGAGAGTCTTCAGGTCTGCGGCAGGCTCGCCGTAGGAGGAGACGAGGGAGGCGATGGTCTCGTTGGCCGGGCGCTGTGAGAGGTTCTCGAGAAGCTCCCGAGCCTGGTAGAGCCGGTCGAGGGAGGCGACGGACTCGGCGAGTCGGTCGGGGGAGTAGGGCAGGGGAGAGCGGTAGTGGCTCTCCATGTAGACCAGCCGCAGCGCCTCAGCGGGGACCTCAGCGACGATGTCGCGGATGCGCACGAAATTGCCCAGCGACTTGCTCATCTTCAGGCCGTCGTGGGCGGTGAGGTGGCCGTTGTGAAGCCAGTACTTCGCGAACGGCGCATGGCCGGTGCCGCACTCGCTCTGGGCGATCTCGTTTTCGTGGTGGGGGAAGATGAGGTCGATGCCGCCGCCGTGGATGTCGAAGGTCTGGCCGAGGTAGCGCATCGACATCGCCGAGCACTCGATGTGCCAGCCCGGACGCCCCGCTCCCCACGGGCTGTCCCAGGAGATTCCCTCAGTGGTGGCCTTCCACAGCGCAAAGTCCGCGGGGTGGCGCTTGCGGCTGTCGACCGCGACGCGCTCACCGGCTCGCAGATCCTCCAGCTTCTTGCCCGACAGCTTGCCGTACTCCGGGAAGGAATTCACCGCGAAGTAGACGTCACCCTCCACCGCATAGGCGTGACCCCGCTCGATGAGGCTCACGACCAGGGCGATGATCTCGGGGATGTGCTCGGAGACCTTCGGCTGGTGCTGGGGGATGGCGAGGCCGAGCTTGGCGAGGTCTTCGTTGAGGGCGTCGATGAACCGTGCGGACAGGGCGAGGGGATCCTCTCCAAGCTCCGCGGCGCGCTGGATGATCTTGTCGTCGACGTCGGTGTAGTTGCGCACGAACGTCACGTCGTGTCCCTCCTCAACCAGCCACCGGTAGACGAGGTCGAACGAGAGCATCGCGCGGGCATGTCCGATGTGGCAGTAGTCGTAGACCGTCATCCCGCAGACGTACATCGACACACGGCCGGGCTCGGCGGGGACGAAGTCTTCGAGGGTTCGGGTCAGGGAGTTGTAGATGCGCTGTGTGTTGGCCATGAGGGGGTCTATCCAGGGGTGAGAGGCTTGCGCAATCCAGACGGCCAGCGCATTGTGAGCGCATGTCCGGACAGGTCGCTGCAGGTCGATTGGCTGTCGGTGCGTTGCTGCGAGAGGCGGCGGCGCCGGGAGGGCTGGTCGTGGTCGGGATGGTGGCGATCGGGGTGAGCCTGATGTCTGGTCAGGCGGTCTCGCTGTCTGGGCTGGTCCCGGGGATCGGTGGGCTGGTCATGGTCATCGGCGGGCTGCTGCCGAGCATCCTGGCGGTGGCCCTGCCGGTGGGGCTGCTGGCCGGGCTGGTCGCTGCGGGGCAGGCGTGGTCGGAGCGGGGGGACTGGCTGGCGATGATGTCCTCGGGGGTCTCTGGGCGGGTGCTGCTGCCGGGGGTGCTGCTGGCGGGGATGGTCTTTGCTGGAGCGGAGGCGGGACTGACCCATGTGCTGGAGCCTGCCGGACGGCGCCTGGTGCGCACCGCGATGATCACCGCTGCGGGTGAGGTCACCCTTCGTCCCGGTCAGCCCGCCCAGGTCGGCGGGGTGCTGCTGCATGCGGATCGGGTCGAAGGGCCTGAGCTTGGGGGGCTGTTCATCGCGACCGAGGGGGCAGCGATGTCCGCGAAGGTGGGCCGGGTGTCTGCTGGAACCCTCCACCTCACCGAGGGCACCGCTGCGGGGCTGACCGACGACTGGACGATGACGTTCGCTCAGGCACGGCTCGCCCTGAGCCCAGCGATGCCCCGGATGGAGAACGCCGAGCGCTCCACAGCCTCGCTGCAAGACCTCATCGCTCGGATGGAGTCCGAAGAGCGATCGACCGCGGTGGAGCGTCTGGCGCTCTACAAGCGAACCGCGCTGCCCCTCAGTCTGCCCCTGCTCGCCATCCTCGCCCTGCCGCTGGGGGTGCGCGGAGTGCGGCCGGCGGCGGCGGCGACCGGGGTGACCCTGGTGTGGTGGGCGGTGATGCGGATCTGCGATCAGGCGGTGGGCAGCACCGGCCCGCTCCTGGCGGCGGCGATCCCGCTGGTGGCCCTGGCGGCTGCGGCTGCGGCGGCGTGGCTGACCTGGCGGGAGGCGTGATGCTCTCTCGAATCATCGCGGCCCGGGTGCTGGGGTGGAGCACCGTGGCAGCGGCCCTGGTTGCTGGGCTGTCCGCCCTGGCCGGTGCGGTGGAGGCTGCGAGCCTGGGGCCGATGGCAGCAGCGGGCCTCGCGCTGACCCAGGTGCCCGCCGCGCTGACCCTGCTGATGCCGATCCTGGCGGCCCTGGGGGCTGCGGTGGCGGCAGCACGGATGGCGGCGCTGGGGGAGGAGCTGGCCCTGGCCTGTGGCGGCATCAGCCCGTGGCGGACCGGAGCAGCAGCGGCGGGGGTCGGACTGCTGCTGGGGCTGGCACAGTGGGGCTGTGCGGACCTGGTGGTCAGCCACGCCGAAGCCCACCGACGGACACTGCTCTCGGAATCAGACGCCCCCTGGGTCTGGCTGGACGGTGCGGCGATTCATCCGGAGAGTCGCCTGAAGATTGAGCTTGAGGATGACCAGATCTCCGCAATCCGCCCGCTGGTGGCAGGGGAGGTCTCCGAGGCGGAGCTGGCCCGCGCCGCGATGCTCCAGCAGCCCCGAACCGCCAGCGGCGCTGCGCTCGCCGGCTCCACGCTGACCTCCGCGAAGCTGGAGCACCTCAGCCGACGGGTGCGGGTGGTCGCCTGTGGGCTGCTGGCGTGGCTGGTCTGGGTGACCGGGATCGGCCACGCCGGGACCCGACGGATCGGCGGGGCGCTGGTGATCGCGGTGGGCTGGCAGGCGCTGGACCTGCTGCTGTACACCGCCGCCGCTCAGGGACGACTCCCGGTGCTCCTGGGCGGAGCCGGGGCCGCGATTGTGCTGGCGGCGGTGCTGCTGGTCCGCTTCGCTCAGTCCTCCAGCAGGAGCATGTGATCGATCTTGGCGTTGGGGAGAAACAGGCGGCAGGGCTTGCCCTCCAGTGCCTTGTTGTCGCCCGCGCGGTAGCCGGTGACTGCGACGATGAAGCCGCCGCTGGTCTTCTCGGTGACCTGTCCCTCCAGGATCATGGTGTGTGCCGGGACGTGTCCCGACTTCTTGTCCTCAGCAAACAGGGCGTTCTTGAGAAAGATGACGACGCGGTCCATGGGTGCTCCGTGTTGGCTTGGTTTTCTGCCTATATCCGTCTTCGTCGGATCGGTTACGTCGTGACGGAAAGGAGGGTGATGATGCTGCTGTTGGCGCTGGTTGGTTGTGGGGATGATCCGGTGCTGGTCGCAGAGCGGGATCAGTATCGGGAAGAGGCCGAGCGCCTGACCACCCGCAATGCGCGCCTGGAGCGCGAGGCGGACACCCTGCATGCGCGCACGCAGCAGATGGAGGGGGAGCTGAAGCGGGCGCTGAAGCGTGAGGCTCGCTACCGCCTGAACCTCCAGGAGGGGCAGACCCTCTCCGCCCGCTTCGAGACCGACAAGGGAAACATCACCTGTGCGCTGTGGCCCGACGCTGCCCCGATGACCGTGCTCAACTTCGTCGAGCTGGCCGAAGGGAAGCAGGAGTGGACCGATCCGGCCACCAACGAGCCCACCACCCGCTCGATCTACGACGGCACGATCTTCCACCGGGTCATTCCGGAGTTCATGATCCAGGGCGGCGATCCGCTGGGCACCGGGCTGGGTGGGCCGGGGTATCAGTTCGCCGATGAGATCGACCCGATGCAGACCTTCAACCAGAACGGTCTGCTGGCGATGGCGAACTCTGGCCCGAACACCAACGGCAGCCAGTTCTTCATCACCGACCGGGCAATGCCATCAAGCCTCAACGGCAAGCACACCATCTTCGGACTCTGTGAGAACCTCGATGTGGTCGAGGACATCGCGACCGCTCCCCGAGAAAAGACCGACCGTCCGAAGAAAGACATCCGGCTCAACCACGTGACCATCCTCCGACAATGATCCTCCGACAATGATCCTCCGACAATGATCCTCCAACAATGATTGTGCTCACCTGGCTGCTGCGGATCCTGCTCGGTCTGGTCACCCTCGGCTGGCTGGCGACGGTGGTGAAGATCCTCACCCAGTGGCGGGATCCGGACTGGACCCTCACCCCAGCCGCTCCGTCTGCAGACCCATCGATCTCCGTCTCGGTCATCATCCCGGCCCGAGACGAGGGCGCCAACATCGGACCCTGCCTGGACACCGTGCGCGCCCAGGATCACGAGAACCTCCAGATCGTGGTCCTCGACGACGGCTCCAGCGACGACACCGGGCGCATCCTCGCCGACCACGCCGCGCGCGACCCGCGCATCACGGCGCTGGGGGGCACTGGAGAGGGGCTGCCGGAGGGCTGGTTTGGCAAGCCCTGGGCCTGCCAGCGGGCACAGGAGTCTGCCACCGGGGACTGGCTGTTCTTCATCGACGCAGACGTCCGGCTCGATCCGGCTGCGGTCTCTCGGGTGGTCGCCTATGGCGAGTCTGAGGGCGTCGACATGGTGACCGGGCTCGGTGCGATGGGCATGGAGACCTTCTGGGAGAAGGTGCTGCAGCCCGCAGTCGGCGGTCTCATCCTGGCTGGCAACGACCTCGACGCGGTCAACGATCCGGCGAAGACAAACAAGAACCTCGCCAACGGCCAGCTCATCGCGGTCCGGCGCAGTGCCTATGACGACGTCGGCGGTCACGGCGCGGTCCGTCAGGACATCCTCGACGACATCGGCATGGCCCGGGCACTGGTCGGGGCCGGGAAGATCTACCGCTGCCTGCGCATGCGAGAGCTGTTCACCTGCCGGATGTACACCAACCTCGGGGAGATCTGGGAGGGCTGGACGAAGAACCTGTTCGCCGGGATGCGCTACTCCTGGGGCAATGTCTTCGGTGCTCTCATCTTCACCTTCCTGTTCTCGGTGCTCGGCCCGGTGTTGGTCCTCGCGGGGCTGATCGGGGTGGTCGGGACGGAGTGGCTGGTGTGGGGCATCGTGCTCTCCGTCCTGCTCCAGTCCGCCCGCACCTTCATGGACATCCGCTACAATCAGTCGATCCTCTACGGCTTCACCCACGCCCCGGCCAATGCCCTGGTGATGGCGATCATTGTGCACTCCGGCCTTCGCACCCGCAGCGGCGCGGTGACGTGGAAGGGCCGGACGTACAAGCCCGGCGGCTGACAGCGAGTCTCAGACAGCGAGTCTCAGACAGCGAGTCTCAGACAGCGAGTCTCAGACAGCGAGTCTCAGACAGCAGCTCCCCAATAGAAGAAGGGCCGGGTCAGGATGGTGATCCTGGCCCGGCCCTCTCGTCAGCACCGCATGGCGCTACATCTGATAGCCAATGCCGAGGCCGAAGCTGGTGAAGCCATCGCGAAGCTCACCGACCGTGCCGCCATCCTCACCGAGGAGGGTGGTGTTGCGGCTGATGGAGCCAGCCTTGCCGTGGACGTAGAGGTTGTCCGTGAAGGCGTAGCCGAGCATGAGGTCGAGGTCGGTGCGGTAGAAGCTGCTGCCGCCGGCGAGGCCGAGGTCGATGGTGCCGACCGCGAAGAAGTTGTCGCCAATCTCGGCACCGATCTCACCACCGACCTGAAGCGCGGTGATGAACAGGGGCTCGTACTGGAGGAAGATCTGCTCACCGTCCGTGGTCTGCCGGTAGAGCATGAAGTCGTCGAGACCCAGGCCGACGCGCGCGCCAGCGTGGAGGGTCGTGCCGCCGATGTCGAACGGGTAGCGCCCCACACCCACGAGGCTGACATCGTGCAGCCAGTCGCTGATCGGCTCGCCGAACTCCGGCAGGGCGACGGCGTACTGGCTGAGGTTGTAGGCGAAGTCCGCACCGACGTAGGTGAGGCCGGGAGCGAAACCACGGCCCCGGAAGTTCATGCCGACCGAGGAGGCCGGTGAGGTGGTGCCGCCGCCGAAGGTGATCTCCTTCTCGTAGATCGGGCCGTTGGCATCGAGGGACTTCTGCTGGTAGCTGTAGAGTCCGCCCTGGCCTCCAGCCTGCAAGCGCAGCCAGGGACGATCGCCGGGCTCACGGGGCTCGCGGGGCGGCTTCGGGGGCTTGACCTCCTCGACAGGGGGCGTGGTCGTCGCGACCGGCTCGGTGGGAGTGGTCTCCGTGGGAGTGGGCTGGGTGCCCCATGCGGCGACCGCAGCCGTCGCGGTGACCGGGATCTTGACCAGCTTGACCACGGAGCCATCTTCAGAGGCGACCGTGATCTTGGCCTCACCGCTGGCATCAGCGCCGAGGACCAGGGGGGCCTGGTAGCTGCCATCGCCGAGGTCGGTGATCGAGCCGATGGTGCCGGTGGAGGTCAGGAGGTCGAGGTTCAGACCGCCCACACCCTTGCCGCCTGCATCCGTGGCGCGGATCTTTAGGGTGACGGTGCCGCCGGGAGCCGCGCTGCCGGGCTCAGAGAGCACCACGAGGCGGGCGATGGGACCGACGGTGTTGGTCTCCACAGCGGTGGCGGCGACCGCACCGGTGGCACCCTCGCGGCCGACGGACATGGCCGGCGAGGCACTGCGCCATGCGCTGATGATGGCCTGATCAGCAGTGCTTCCAGACAGCGGGAGGACACCGAGGCCCGAGGAGACACCCGCAGAGAGGTTGGCGGGAAGCTGGAGGATGCCAGCACTTCCGGTGTGATCTCCGACGGTGGCGGAGATGCGGGCGAGCCCCATGCTGGCACCGGCGGTGTAGTAGACCCGAGCGAAGCCGTTGGCGTCGGTGGTCACTGCGGTGGGCAGGGTGCCGTCGCCGTCGAGCTTGAGGGTGACCGCAGCACCGGCGACCGGGTAGCCGTAGCTGTCGAGGGTCAGGATGTTGACGCTGCCGTTGGACTGGTTGGCCAGGGCGGCGGCGGCGGGCAGGACGAGCACCCGGGAGACCGGGTTGGCGGTTGCAGAGCCGCTGACGACCGCCGTCAGCTCCACACCGGCGTTGGTGCCCTCAGTGGTGAGGCGGGTCTGGTAGTCGCCGTTTCCAAGGTCGCGGGTGCCGCCGTTGAGCCGGGCACCAGAGACTGCGTAGGACAGCTCTCGTCCGGAGATGCCGATGCCGTCCTGACCGATGACCTTCGCGAAGACCTGAACGCTGGCGGCGTTGCTGGCGAGGGAGGGCGGCTCGGTGCTCAGGGCGACCGAAGCGGGACGGGCAGGCACCAGGTTGAGGGTCATCGAGTCGGTCTGTGCACCGCGGTCGTCTGCGACAGAGACCTGGATGGAGACCTGGCTGCTGGCGTTGCCGTAGGGCGGGGTGAAGGTCGTGACGTAGACCCCGCTTCCTTCGTGGCGGGCCTCTGAGACCTGCCCGGCGGTGGTGGTGAAGGTGACCCGGGCCTCGGTGTCTGGTCCGCCGCTGGCTTCGGCGACAAAGACCCGAACCGGAACTGCGATGGTCGGATCCGCAGGGACGCTCGCGGAGGAGGGCATCAGCTCGACCCGCTGGGTGATCGGGAGCTGGAGGTCGATGGTCTCCTCAGAGGTCTGACCGCTGACGATGGTGATCAGGGTGGCGCTGTTGAAGCCGGGGGGCACAACGATCGGCACGTTGGCGCGGCCGGTGGCGTCGGCCTGGACCGGACCAAACTCGCGATCCCCGATTCGCAGCATCACCCGACTGTTGGGCGCGGAGGAGACTGGGAAGCTGGCCTTTCCGACGAGAGGCAGAGCGAAGGAGCCGAAGATGATCCCCGGGTTGCGCTTGTCGGCGAAGGTGAGCACCGCGACGTGGGGGTAGGGCTTGTTGGGTGGAGTGTAGAGCGCCGAGAACTGCCCGCCACCGAGGTGCGTGATGTTGGAGACCGTGCCTGCCGAGCTGCGAACGATGAGATCGGTGCCGTTGAGGGGCTGGTTCGTTCCGCCGGAGAGGTTCAGAGTGAGGGTGGCCGAGGTGTCCTGACCCAGGGTGATCTGCATGGGGTTGGAGACCACCCGCATGGCGCTGGCCAGCGGGGGAACCACCGGGACCTCGAAGCGGTTGTTGATGCTGACCTTGTCGGCGGTCTTGCCCCGGACGCTGATCGCGATGGTGGTGCTCTCGGTGACCTGCGGCGGGGTCCAGCTGAAGCTGTAGAGCCCGGGGCTGACCTCTTCCAGCTTCCCAGCGTTTCCGGCGGTGGGGCTGGCCTTTCCGGTGAAGCCGGTGAGGGGCGAGCCGTCCTTGCCCATCGCGAGGACGTAGAGGGTCGTTGAGGTGGCGCCGTCTCCGACCGCTGCCGCGCCGGGCAGCAGCTCCACAAGCTCCTCAGCAAACACCGCGTCCTGGGCGTGAGCGGTCATCGGGAAGGCCGCGCTGAGCGCCAGCATGGGGGTGCCGATAAGAAGTATGGCAGCCAGCAGGCTGCGGCTGGGAGTCTTGAGCATTGGGAGGGTCTCCAAATCGCGAGGCTGTGGTTGGCCTGGGATGGATGAGGATAGGCGAAACTGCTTCAGATCGCCCAATACTGGGGGTCAAGGCTTTGTCAACCTCCTGTCCACGATAAGGAAGTCGTGGTCATCGATACAGTAAGGGGGGAGATGAGCACCACGAGGGCCTTTGATCGGCACGCTGAGGTGTACCGAGCGGTCTGGGGCGACGACCCTAGCGCGCAGGCGATGCGGCGTGCGGTCTGGTCTGCGGCGGATGTGGTGCTCCCCGCTGGCGGGCGAATCCTCGATGCTGGCTGTGGAATTGGGCTGGACTCGGAGTGGCTGGTGGAGAGCGGACGGCAGGTCGTGGCGATCGATGCTTCGGCGGGCATGGTGGCGCAGACCCGCGCCCGGCTGCCCGATGTGGCGGTCCATCACCTCCCGATCCAGCGGCTCGGCGGCCTCTCTGAGACCTTCGATGGTGCGATCTCGGACTTCGGGGTGATCAATTGCCTGGATCCGACCGAAGCCGCTGCGGCCCTCGCGGACTGCCTGCGCCCCGGAGCGCCGGTGGTGGTGGTCCCGATGCCCCGCCTCAATCCGGCCTGGATGCTCTATCGGCTGCTGGCCGGTCACCCCCGGGACGCCCTCTCCCGACTCCGGCGGCGGGTCGATGTGGATGTGGAGGGAGAGGCTGTCTCGACCCGCTACCTCACCCTCGACGAGCTGACTGCGGCGTTTGCACCCTGGTTCGACCTGGAGCACAGCGAGGGGCTCGGGGTGCTGATGCCGCCGCCGGGGAGCGGGGTCTCGGCCGCCATCGCTGATCGCATGGAGCGTCTGGAGCGACCACTGCGGCGCCTCCCGCTCCTTCGGGGCATCGGCGATCACCTCATCGTGGTCTTCCGCCGTCGGGGCACCCACCGACCCGGCGGCCCGCTCCGGCGTCGTCGCGCCACCGGTCATGCCCGAAGGACTGGTCAGGTCCGCGCGCTGAGGGTCCTGGTCCTGGAGGTGACGCAGGGCTGTCAGAGCCAGTGTGTGAGCTGTGACTTCCGGGGACCGGCCGGCGGCGAGGCCCTGACCCCGGCGCGCTGCGGAGTGCTGACCGAGCAGGCGGTGTCGATGGGCTGCACAGAGGTCATCCTCACTGGCGGAGAGCCGCTGCTGCGCCCGGACATCGCGGCGATTTTCCAGCACATCCGGCTGGCCGGGGCACCGATCTGCCTGCTGACCAACGGCCTCGCCCTTGCCCGACACGCGGCCCTCGTCGCGAGATGGTGTCGCTCGGTGGTGGTCTCCCTGGATGGCCACACCGCCGAGCAGTACCGTCGGATCCGGGGGGTGGACGGGCTGGGTGCGGTGTCCGCCGGGGTTGCTGCGCTCAGAGTGCTCGCGCCGGGCATGCCGATCACCGCTCGGGTCACCGTGACCGCACAGAACGCCGGCAGCCTCACAGACATCGGGCTGCTCGCTGTGGAGATGGGCCTCAGCGGTGTGAGCTACCTCGCCGCGGACACCCAGAGCGCCGATGCGTTTGGCCGCACCGATGCCGCCGCCCTGCCCGGGGTGGACACCGCCGCCCTGCGCACCGAGCTGTCCAATCTCCGCGCGGCCCTTCCCGCCGGCTTCCTCACCGACAGCCCCGCCGCCATCGATCGCATCTGGCAGAAGTACGCCGCGGACGCTGGACAACGCAGCCACGCCCCGCCTCGATGCGATGCGCCATATACTTCCACTGTGGTCGGCGCGGACCTCTCAATTCGACCCTGCTTCTTCCTGCCCCCTGCTGCCTCTGCTGCCGATGGGCTCCGCTCCGGGCTCACCGCCATGGCCCCCCGGCTCGCGGAGCTGGACATCGAAGATCACCCAACCTGTGCCCGCTGCGTATGCTGGGCGAGGCTCACATGAACGTCATCCTGGTCAACCCCCGCGCTCAGAAATCACATCGGCGACTGCCGCTGTCGGTGCTGTTCGTCGCCCGAAACTTCCCCGAGCACGTCACCTGGGAGATCGTCGACGCCAACATCGACTCGGATGCAAAGGCCCGTGCTGAGGCCCTCATCGCCCGGGACCCGGCCAACACCGTGGTCATGGTCACCGTCATGCCCGGCCCACAGCTGTCCTGGGCGACCCCGTGGTGTCGGTTGCTCAAGGTCCGCTTTCCGGAGACGGTGGTGGTCTGGGGCGGCTACTTCCCCAGCGTCTACCCCGAGGCGGTCTGTGCGGACGCCGGGGTGGACTATGCGGTGCTCAACCAGGGCGAAGACACCGCGGTTGAGCTGGTCGAGGCGCTCTCAGAGGGGCGGGACCCGGCGGGCATCCCTGGCCTCGCGGTGTGGCGGGATGGCGCGCTGATTCGCGGTCCGCTGCGCCCCTGGACCCGCTCCAGCCGCTACCCGATGCCGCCCTATGAGCGTCTGCCGATGGAGGACTACGCAGCAAAGACCTTCCTCGGAGACCGAACGTTCAACCACCACAGCTCCGTCGGCTGTCCCTACACCTGCAACTTCTGCGCAGTCACTGCGGTCGCCAACGGTGCCTGGATCCCCGATCCGGCGAAGGACGTGGTCGAGACCGTCCGGCTGCTCCACAACCGCTACCGCGCCGACGCCATTGAGTTCCACGACAACAATTACTTCGCCGCCGAGCGTCGCTGTCATGCGGTCGCCCGGGGAATCGCCTCGCTGGGGGTGCGCTGGTGGGGAGAAGGGCGCATCGACACGATGCTCGAGTGGTCCCACGAGACCTGGGCAGCGATGGCCCGCAGCGGACTGGCGATGGTGTTCTACGGCGCGGAGAGCGGCGATCAGGAAGCCCTGGAGGCGATGGACAAGGGCGGGCTCCAGGTCGAGCAGACCATCGAACTCAACAAGCGCGCCCGCAGCTACGGGGTCATCCCGGAGTTCTCCTTCGTCATGGGCAACCCAGGCAATCCCGAGGGCGACATCGCGGCAACCATCGCCCTGGTGAGGCGCCTGAAGTCGGACAACCCCGACTGCGAGATCATCCTCTACATGTACACCCCCGTCCCGCTGCCGGGGATGTTCGACGAAGCCACCGCCATGGGCTTCTCCTTTCCGGAGACCCTCGATGAGTGGCTCTCGCCGACGTGGTCGGGCTACGAGGAGCGCCGCAACCCGGTCACACCGTGGCTGACTCCGGCAATTGTGCAGGGTGTCTACGACTTCGAGAGCGTGCTGCATGCCTGGCGTCCGTCGGTCTCTGATCGCAACCTGCGCCCCTGGCAGCGCGCTGCCCTGCGCATTCTTGCTGCACCGCGTTACCGGCTGGGCTGGTACAGTCGCCCCTACGAGCTGAAGGCGCTTCAGCGCCTGTGGCGGTATCGGCGTCCTGAGGAGATGGGCTTTTAGAAGATGCACCTGTCGAACCGAATCGCGGAGAGCGGACTGAGCGATGCGGTGGCCCAGACCTTCGCGGATGGGCTCAAGCAGGTCGCGATCGCTGACGGTCCGGAAAACGACGTCGAGCGACAGCTCATCACCCGTCTGGTGGATGTGCTGTGGACCTCCTCCTCCGACCCTGCCCCGTTCGAGGCCCTGTGGCCCTGTGCGGAGCTGTTTTTGACCGCCTGCGTCTATGTGGCAGTGGCAGATGGAGAATATGCGGTCGAGGAAGCCCGGCGAATCAGCCTGTTTGCCCACCGGCTTGGCTACTCCGCCCGCCGGCTGTCGGAGCTGGAGAGCCGGGTGTTTGAGGAGCTGCACCAGCGCGGTGAGCTGGAGAAGCAGCGCAGTGCAGCGATCCAGCGACCCCGTCCCCCGCGCCAGATCGGTCGCGGCATTCCCGCTCCGGACAGCACCACCGCGTGGCTGCGCAGCTCAGACGCCGAGCTGATGTCCAGTGCGGATGAAGTCACCGAGAACGCCGGCCCGCTCGACGAGGATGTGACCGAGCCGATCATCATTCCAGCTACCGGGCCGGCTGGTCCTCGAGACTGAGCGCGGCAGTGGTGGTAGTGGCGGTTGCGGGAGTGGCGGGTGCGGTGATGGCGGTGATGCAGGAGCCCTCGGTGAGCTGCTGGAGGGTGGTGGAGTCCAGCACACCATGCATCGCGGCATACAGCCGCTGCCAGAGCGGGCGAAGGGAGCAGCCGAGGAGCTGATCGCAGGAGGGCTCGGAGACTTCGCCCACACAGCTCATGATGTTCATCTGATCCAGCGAGCGCACAACCTCACCGGCGGTGATCTCAGTGGGAAGTCGGGTGAGCTGGTAGCCCCCATGGGCCCCGGCGTAGGAGCGGATGAGCCCGGCGCCCTTGAGGTCGCGGAGGATCTGCTCCAGGTACTTGCGTGGAATTCGAGCCCGCTCAGCCAGCTCTCCGGCACTCATCCGCTGACCCTCCTCCTCTGAGGCGAGCAGCAGCATCGCGCGCATTCCGTACTCGCTTCGGGTGGTGATGGGCATGCCGGGCCGTCCTTCGCGGTTCAATACGGTATGTATCCCAGAACCGTCTTCAGGCTTGCATGCAGCCGGGAATCAGACGGACTGCTCTGAAGGGCGGCTTCATAGACCCGGACAGCGGACCTGTATTCTTCGCGTCGGGCGTACAGTTCGCCGAGGAGCAGGGCAACCTCCGCATCCTGGGGAGCCAGATTCCAGGCTGCGCGGGCGTAGCCAACGGCCTCGTCGATTCGACCGGCCTCCATCAGAGTGCCGGAGAGGTGGTAGTAGAGCGTCGGCTTGTTGGGCTGACGCTTGATGGCGCCTTCCCACATGGAAACAAGCTCCGGCATGGAGCCGGCAGCACGCCAGGCCCGCGCGCCGAGAACCCAGTCCTCTACGGTCGGAGATTCGCTGAGAGCGAGGGCGCGAGAGCGGGCGGAGGCGCTGCACTGCCAGTCCTCCAGCGCATGGCAGGCCCGAGCCAGGGTGAGCCAGAGCATGAGGTCGCTGTCGTCGATGCTCAGTGAGGCGGTCAGCGCCCGACGCGCCCCCGCGGGGTCTCCGAGCACAACCAGCAGCTCGCCGGCGTGTCGAGCGGCCCGGCCATCCGTGGGATCGTTTGCCCACAGCCACATGAAGCGCCGGAGCGCGGCCTCAGGCTCGCCGGTCTCAAGCATCAGCGCGGCCGCCACCCACCACTGCCGAGTGAGCTCCGAGGTTGGCACCGCTGTGGCGACTCCGTCGGCGGGATCGTCTCGCAGCAGCATCCGGATCGCGACGGCATCGGCCCGGGCCTGAGTGGACGGGGCGCTCTGGAGACGGTGCGCGATGGAGAGGGCGTCTTCGTCATGACCAAGGCGTGCATTGAGCCAGCCGATCAGCCCAGCCAGCTCGCCGCCTTCGTCTGCTTCAGCGGTGCCAGCCTCGGAGAGTGCAGCATCGAGCAGGCCTGCGGAGAGCAGGGACTCGGCCAGCCACCGGCTCTGCCCCGGGGTGTCAGGGGCTTCTTCCAGCAACGACACGGCCTCCCGACCACGCCCAAGCTCGATGAGAGTCTCGGCGAGCAGGGGCAGACCGGTGGGGCTCTGCTCCGTGGCCAGCCTTGCGTAGGTGAGGGCCTGCTCCGGCTCACCGTCCGCGAGCCAGGCTGCGGCGGCACCCTCCAGCGCACGGCTGCTGTGGGGGCGCCGATCGGCGGCCTTGTTGTAGGCCCGACCGGCGGCTGCGTAGCGACCCGCTGCCATGTAGTCGTCCCCGGCGCGGATCCGCTCCCGGGCGCTGCACCCAATGAGGAGCAGCGCCGCGAGGGCGGCCCCGAGCCGGGCAGCCATCAGACTTCCTTGAGCCAGTAGGGGCTCCCGGCGAGCTGCTCCTTGATCCGATCGGCCTCTGCGCCGGGGATCTCATAGGTCACTGGCTGACCGACCCGGGGATCGATCTGGCTGACAACCCAGCGATCATCGACCTTGCTCTTGTAGATGCGGAGTCCGCGGGGATCGTCGTAGACCAGCTCGATCTCCGAGGGACGAAGAGCGCGCTCGGTGGGGTCGTCGACGGGCTCTGGCTCTGGCTCCGGCTCCGGCTCGTTGAGTTTGGGGGGAGTGAGGGCCTCGACGACCTCCTCCAGCTCCCACTTGACCTCCAACAGCTCGTCCTTGAGCGCACTCTCGACGTACTCTCGCAGCTGACTCCGTCCGATACTCTTGCTGAGGGCGACTATCTCCGCCTTGATATCGTCGCGCTCGTCGTCGTCGTCCGTGTTGCGGAGTCGGGCGATGAGTGTGTCAACGGCTTCCATAATGCTGAATCCTCCTGCCAGGGCTTGATCCGATGGCGTCTATCAATATCCTCTCAAGCACCCGTGAGCGAAGGAGGCAGCCGTGAGTGTCCAATTCCTGGAGCGTCTGGAGGCGTCGGCTCGGCAGCGACTCCTGAGCTTGTCTCGCGAGCTGCGGCTGTCTGGCGGGGACTACCTGATGCGGCGCGGTGAGCCGGGCGGTGACCTGTTCCTCATCGAGTCCGGCGGCCTGGAGGTGGTCGACAACCGCAGTCGCCCCGAGGTTGTGATCTCCACGGTCGGCCCTGGCGCCCTGGTCGGCGAGATGGCCTTCCTCGACGACATGCCCCGGACCGCAGACGTCCGGGCCTCCGAGCACACCGAGTGCCGGGTGTGGGATGGCGGGGTGCTTCGGCGGGAGCTGAGCGGCGATCCGGTGCTCGCCAGCGCGGTGTATCGGGGGCTCGCGGAGCTGGTCACCAGCCGGGCGCGGGAGCTGGCGATTGTTGGAATCGGGACTCCCAGACGCGCCAGCGGGGGTGTCATTGAGGAGAGCGTCCAGCGCGAGGCCCACACCCTCGTTGCCCCAACACGCGCGAGGTGGATCGACGCGGAGATGCTCCTGCGCGCCGAGCCGAACAACACCGAGGCCCGCACCGAGATGCGGCGGGCGTTTGAGACGCTGATGAAGAAGTCCTGCTCCTGGATCACCGGGATGGGCGGCTCAGACGCCGAGCAGGCCGCGGGCAAAGCGCTCGCTCGGGAGCTGCATCCGTTCCTCATCCGCTCCCAGACCGCCTCCTGGGCCATGGAGAGCGTCGCCCGACAGAGCGGGGACCCGCGGCTGCTGTCCCACATCCTTCGCAACGAACCCCAGGGCGACGGCGGGCTCGGTATCGCGCTGGATCAGGCGCTTCTGTCGCTGCCCTCCAGCATTGGGATTCGACGGCGCTCCAGCCTGGCCGGTCAGACGCTCAAGGCCGCCATCCCGCCCCGGGCCACCCGGATGATGGTGGTCAGCGTCACCAACGCCGCCCCGCTGGACCGGATGATGCCTGAGCTGTCCCGACACGGCGCCACGGTGACCTGCATCGACGGAAGCCGCGAGGCCCTCAAGCTCCTCGATGAGCAGACCCGGCGCGCCGAGAGCGTAGAGCTGCGGCTCATCAAGGACGATCTCGCCCGGCTGAGCATGGGCCACTCTCAGGTCCACCATCCTCCCCAGGACCTCATCCTGATCGACTCCCTGGTCGACTACCTCCCCGACCGGCTGGTGGCCTCGCTGCTGGGCTGGAGTGCGCGGCATCTGGAGCCCGGCGGGCTGGTGGTGATCACCGGGCTGGCCCCCTGGCCCGACGCGCCGGTCTACGATCACCTCATCGGCTGGCCGATGATCCGACGCAAGGCCTGGGAGCTGCGATCCCTGGTGGAGTCGGTGGGGCTGGCCGGTGGCGTGGTGGCTGGTGGGGAGCGCAGTCGAGACCCTGCGGTGGTGGTCACTGGAAAGCTGACCCGGTAACTTGCCCTCAGCCCCCTTCCTGGCATAGCCTTGTCCGTCACTGTCGCCTGGAGGCACTTTCCCCATGGCCCCTCGTTGGATCCTTCTCTCTCTGTCGCTCCTTGCTGCCTGCACCGGTGAAGAGCCACCTGTCGAGCCGCCCGTCGAGCCGCCCACTGAGCAGCCCGCTCCCGACGTCCAGTTCAACCCCGCTGAGCTGGCCGCCGCCGCAGAGAAAGTCACCCTCGTGCCGTCACCCGCAGAGATGCAGCGCGCCTTGGCCAACGCCGGGCTCACCTCTGAGCTGGCCAGCATGGTCTCCGACAAAGACATCGGCGTCGACGTCGAGAACCTCGATCAGGTCGCGGTCCGCACCGGTGTCATCCTCGCTGAGGTCGTGCTCACCCTCAAGGATGCCCCCAAGGAGAAGCTGGTCCCCCGGCTGGAGTCCTTGAAGGCCGGCTTCATCAAGCTCGGCGCAGGATCAGACATCCCAGACACCATCGACGAGCTGATCACCAGCGTGAACAACGACCTCAACCGCGAGGATCTCCTCGACGAGGTCGACCTCCTCTCCGGCGCAATGGTGCCCGAGCTGGAGACCGAGGCTGGCGACTGGGTCGTGCCGCTCATCCAGGCCGGCTCCTGGCTGGAGGGCGCCTACCTCGTCTCCGGTGCCATCGAGAGCGAGAGCAAGTTCGAGGCCGCCGGCTCCCTGCTGCGTCAGCCTGAGGTGGTCGACTACTTCCTCGGATACGTCCAGCGTGAGGGCGGCGACAAGGCGCCCGATGAGGTCGTCAAGCAGCTGGAAGCCACCCTGGTGAAGCTCAAGGGCATCGCCTCGAAGGAGAGCCTCTCCGCCGAGGATGTCAAAGAGATCCACACCGCAACCGGTGCCGTCCTCAGCATGCTGTAGGCACGTGCTGATGGACACAGGAGACTAAGATGAGAACAATTGCACTCCTTGGGCTGGTCGGGCTGACCCTGCTTGCAGGCATCTCGACCGCTGAGGCCGATGAGAAGCAGGCCGACAGCTGCCTTCGCACCAAGATCTGGGATGGCTACAGCGAGGGCTGGGCGGTGAGAACCGCCACGACCGCCAGCCTCGGTCAGGGCGACCACCGGGTCTACCTGGTCACCCTGTACGCCGGAAACGAGTACAAGCTGCAGGTCT
>JBLHNG010000015.1:0-30617 GCA_047621685.1 Myxococcota bacterium
GTATGGCGTTGATGAGCTGGATCCAGACTACGAGCTGGAGGCTGACCTTGGCGTCGACACCGTCAAGCAGGCTGAGATCTTCGGACTCATCCGCGAGCGCTACGGCCTGGAGCAAAACGACGAGTTCAAGCTCGCCGACTACCCCACCATTCGCGCCCTCGCTGGCTGGGTCGGAGAGCAGCTGGGGAGCACCGCGCCGACGCCCGCTGAGCCAGCTGCACCGGTCGTGCCTGAGCCGACGACAACCTCTGAGCCTCCCGAGCGCAGCGGTCGACTGACCCAGTGGGTCTCTGACACGCTCCCTGACGAGGACCTCCCCCGCCTGGACACCGATCTGGCTGAGGCCTCCAAAGAGGATGCCCCTGCCACACCCGCAGCAGACACCAGCATCGTCCTGCCCACCCTGCTCGCCATCGTTGCGGAGAAGACGGGGTATGGCGTTGATGAGCTGGATCCAGACTACGAGCTGGAGGCTGACCTCGGCGTCGACACCGTCAAGCAGGCCGAGATCTTCGGCAGCGTCCGGGAGAAGCTGGGGCTGGATCAGGACGACGAGTTCAACCTCGCCGATCACCCCACCATCGCAGGCCTTGCAGGCTACCTCTCCAGCCGGGTCGCCGCCGGTGCCCCTGTGGAGGAGCCGCCCGTCGCCGAGCAGCCCGTCGCCGAGCCTTCCCTCGACGATGACCCCTCCTCCGAGGAAGCCCCTGGTCCGTTCGACTCTCCGACCCCGCTGAACCTGGAGACCTTCGACGATCCCCACGGACTTCCCGAGCCCCGAAGCATCGCGAAGCCTGTCGATCCCAACGTGCTGCCAGCCAGCTTCCGGATCCGGCGCCCGGTCCTCGTCGACAGCCCGGCCTGGGCGATCGGCTCGCTGTCGGGTCGCACCGTGAAGGTCCTCGGCGCGGGTCCGCTGGCGGCCTCTCTGAAGGCAGAGCTGAAGCGACGGGGCGCGAAGACCTCGGGTCGCCCCGACGCAGTCATCGACGCCGACGCCGACGTCATCCGCAGCTTCCACGCCGCCCGGGCGCTGGACAGCCATCGGCCCACCGACTGGGTCTGCGCCTCGCTCATCGGAGCGGATCCCACCGTGGTTCCCGCAGAGATCGCAGTGCGCATCGGTGCCCGCGCTGGCTTCACCAAGGCGCTGAACCAGGAGTGGTCGGAGTGCGCCGCCCGGCTCGTCGACGTCCACCCCAGCCTCTCCGATCCCAAGGCCGCCCGGCTCCTCTGTGATGAGCTGGCCGCCCGTGACGGCGCGGTGGAGATCTTCCACCACGGCGGACGCCGGCTGACCATGGCGCTCCAGCTGGAGCCGATGCCGACCTCAGGACAGCCACTCACCAACAACCCGGTGATCGTCCTGACCGGCGGAACCCGCGGCATCACCGCCCGCATCGCCCTGGAGTTCGCCCATCGCGGTCCCTGCCGGCTCGCCCTGCTGGCCCGCACGGCCCCTGCTGGTGCCCCCCTCGATGAAGGCACCACCCGTGCCGAGATCCGCGCAGCGCTCCAGGAGAGCGGTCACCGCGGCACCCCCGCAGAGATCGAGACGCGCATGAAGCCGCTGCGGTCTGCCGACGAGGTCCGCCAGAACATCGCGAAGCTCACCGAGGCTGGCGCAGAGGTGATGTTCGTCTCCGTGGACCTCTCCGACCCGGTCACCATCCACGGCGCCCTGGAGCGGGTCCGCACAAATTGGGGGCGCATCGACGGTGTCGTCCATGGTGCAGGCGCGGAGGAGAGCCGCCTGATCATCGACAAGGACGAGAACGACTTCCGGCGCATCTTCGACGGCAAGGCCCTCGGCGGACTCGCCCTGGCAGAGGCCCTCAGCGAGCAGACCTGGCTGGTCTCCATGGGCTCGGTCGCCGGTCGCTTCGGCAACCCCGGACAGGTCGACTACGCCGCAGCCAACGAAGCCATGGCCCGGGTCTGCCTGGGTCGGGCCCGCTCCCTGCATGTCGACTGGACTGCCTGGGGAGACGTCGGAATGGCGTCCCGAGGCGGCATGGACACCCTGCTCGTCAGCCGCGGCATCGAGCTGCTGCCCGCCGCTCCCGGTGCGGCACTGCTCGTCGACATGGTCCTGGAGGAGATGTGGGGCGAGAAGGTCGTCGCCGGTCGCCTCGGAGACATGACCAGCGCCTGCGATCACCCGCTGCTGGACACCCTGCGCTACGAAGGCGACGGGGTGGTCGCGGAGCGGCTCCTGTCCCTCACCAGCGATCCCTGGATCGCCGACCACGCCATCGACGGTGTGCCGGTCCTGCCTGGGGTCATCGGCCTGGAGATGATGGCCGCCGTCGCCACCCGCTGTCGCCCCAGTCGGGCGTACTGCGGCACTCGGGAGGTCTCCTTCTCTGCCCCGATCAAGCTGTACCGCGACGAGCCCACCCGGCTCATCGTGCACGCCGAGCCCGAGGGCTCCAGCACCATCCGCTGCACCCTAAGCTCCCAGCGCACCGCGAAGACCGGGCGGGTCCTGACCACCGAGCACTTCTCGGCACTCATCGAGCTGCGCGCCGAGCTGTCCCCCAAGCCGCTGCCCCCGGCGATCGCATTCGACACCCGCATCGACCAGAGCGAGATCTACCAGCGGTTCTTCCACGGCCCGAGCTTCCAGGTCCTCGAGAGCGCCTCCGGGGTCACTGCCGACGGGCTGGAGGCTGAGATCCTGGTGGATCACGGCCTGGTCAGCGGCGGACTCATCACCGCCCCGCTCATCCTGGAGGCCGCCTTCCAGGCCGCTGGGCTGCACCGGATGGTGGTCGATGGGGAGCGAGCCCTGCCAGCACGCATCAAGCAGGTCAGCCTGCTGACGGTCCCCAAAGACGGCGCCTCGCTGTGGGCGCTCGTGCGCCGGGTCGGTGACCACTACGACATCGACGTCAGCAGCGGCAGCGCCCCGGTGATGCGGATCCGGGGCTTTGAGATGGTCGCCACCGATCCGCTGCCGCCGGAGGGTCGCTTCGAGGCCCCCGAGGGTGGCTGGCCCGCCGCGATCATCGCCCAGGCCAGCTTTGAGGCACCGCCCTCCCGGCTGCCCGCCGACGAGCAGGCTGCGCTCACCGCCCGGGGCACCCCCCGTCGCCAGCGGGATCGCATCGCCGGTCGCCTCGCGGCACGGGCCGCCGTCCGCGCCCTGACCGGCGCACAGGACGCCGACTTCTCCATCGACAACGATCCCCTCGGACGCCCCAGAGTCGACCTCCCCGAGGACATCCGAATCAGCATCACCCACCGCTCCGGCGAGGCCATGGCGGTCGCGGCCCGTGGCGGCTGGCCGGGCATCGACGTCGAGCGCATCGAGCCTCGGGATCCGGCCTTCGCCAAGACCTGGTTCACCCCCACCGAGCGCCTCCTCTCTGGCAACGATCCGTTCCGTCAGACCCTCATCTGGGCGACCAAGGAAGCCGTGCTCAAGGCGCTGGGGACCGGGCTGCGGCTGGCAGCCTCAGAGGTCGAGGTGACCAACATCGCCCCGGGTCGACTGACCGTTCGCCTCGGCGTCGCGGCCTGCTGGCGGGTGGCCTACCTCGACGGGCAGCCCCCGACGGTTCGGTGGTCCAGACAGGGCGACGACGTCATTGTGACAGCGTTTGTTGCAGACGCGTCCCTGTCCGTAGCCTTCGCCGCAGCATAGACAGCAGCCGCCCCGTTCTGGGATGATCCCGCTATCCCTCACGCTGCGATGGTCTGTTGTCTGAAGTCACGCCCGAAGTCACCCTGCTTGAGCGCCCCGATGGCTGCCGCATCATCCGGATCCTGAGTCCGGAGGGGGCCGCGCCCTACCGTGCCTCGTTCGTCGGTGCGTACCAGACCATCTTCTCTGAGCCGCCCTACAACGAGCGGTTCACTCCTGAAGAGGCCTGGGGGGTGCTGCACCGCAACCTCTACACCCTCGAAAACCTCACCCTGCTCGCGATCCGGGGGAAGAACGAGGTGGTGGGCTTTGGCTTTGCGGTGCCGGTCATGGCCCGGCGGGACATCACCCGCGAGCTGGCCGGGCTCATCCCGCTGCGCCACTCCTACTACCTCGCTGAGCTGGGTGTTCTGGAGAGCGTTCGGGGCACCGGACTGGGCAGCATGCTCGTCCAGCAGCGCATCGCCAACATCGACAAGGACCGGTACACCCACGTCGTCCTGCGCACCTCTGCGACGAAGACCACCTCGTACAACATGTACCTGCGGCTTGGTTTTGATGACATGGGCGTCTACATGGAGGTCCCCAGCGTGCGCCAGGATGGCCGGGAGAGCACCGACCGACGCCTGTTCCTCTCACGGGTGCTCGGGGCACCGGCTCTCGAAGACTGAGTGCTCACCCCCGACCAGCTCCAGCGCCTCCGCTTCACAAGCCCCAGCCCCGGCTGGCAGCCCTGGGTTGCGCGACTGTTGACGCTCAACTACGCCATCGCCGGGGTGGAGGTGGTCGTCGAAGGGCTCGACCGGCTCCCCCAGGATCGGCCGGTGTTCATCGCGATGAACCACACTGACCGCTATGGCTGCTGGCCACTACAGTGGAAGATGCACCGCCTCGGGCTGTCGCGGTACACCGCCACCTGGGTCAAAGGCAAGTACTTCGAGAACCCGCTGATGAGCACGTTCATGATCGGGGCCAGCAACATCCCGATGCCATCGCGGGGCTACCTCATCGCCGGGATCTTCAAGCAGCGGACCGGTGCTGAGCCCAGCGGCGCGACCTACCGGCTCCTCCGCGACCTCCTCGATGGTCACCTCCCCTCCGACACCCCGGTCACCCCCGAAGCCGCCCGGTTCATGGCCGGCTTCGGCGGCGCGGAGGGCTTCATCGCAGAGCTGAGCACGCGGTTCGACACCATGATGGCCGAGATCATGCGCATGCACCGCGAGGCCCTCGGCAGCGGACAGCGCCACGTCTTCGTCTTCCCCGAGGGCACCCGCTCCCCCACCCTGCTGCGCGGTCGCACCGGGCTCGCCCAGGTCACCCAGCACCTCAACATACCGATTGTCCCCATCGGCTGTAGCGGATCGGACACCCTCTACCCGGCCAACTCCCCGTGGGCGAAGAAGGGTCGGGTGGTCTACCGGGTCGGTGAGGTCCTGGAGCCCGATGGGCCAGAGCTGTCGCCATACCGAATCACCGAGGACTTCGTGCCGATGAGCCGGGCGGCGTCTGAGGCCCACGGCCAGAACCTCCAGTCGATCACCGACGTGGTCATGGCCAAGATCAGCGGTCTCATCGACCTCAAATACCGCGCCCGCTCCGCCGACCCAGAGCCTGGCGGCACCGACCGGTTCTTGTCGCCGTGATCCGCTACACGCTGTCGCCCGAAGAATTCGAGGCCCTTGAGGCTGAAGCCGATGGAAAGTGGCTCACCCGCGGCCCGTTCACCTGCGGAGCCTCCGGGCTGATGTTTGCCCGCGGTCGCATCTGGTGGTTCGAGTACGACGACTACTGGACCCCACACCTCAGCGAGACCACGATGTCTCCGGAGGACTTCCTGGCGGAGCACGGCGAGAGCACCGGGAAGGGGTACGTCGAGGCCGTCGCGTGGCTTCGGGCGAAGGGCCTCAACGCCGCCGGCTGATCAGCTCCCGCATGATCTCGGTGGTGCCTCCGCCGATCGGGAACAGGCGGGCGTCCCGGTACAGCCGCTCGACCAGCGACTCCCGCATGTAGCCCATGCCGCCAAAGATCTGCACCGCGGCATCCGTCACGAAGCTGCACGCCGCGACCGCAGTGTTCTTGACCATCGCAACCTCCGCAGTGACGTCCTCGCCCCGCCGAAAGCGCTCGGTGACCACCGCGGTGAACGCCCGCGCGGCGGCCTCTCGGGTGGCCATCTCGGCGATCCGGTGGCGGGTGACCTGGAAGCCCTCCAGGGGCCGCCCAAACGCGGTGCGCTCCTTGACGTAGGCCTCCGACGCCTCCAGGGCCATCTTCGCCATCGCCACACACGTGCAGGCCAGCAGCAGCCGCTCGGTGACGAAGTTTGCCATGATCCCCATGAACCCCGCGCCCTCTCCGCCGAGCAGGTTGTCCACTGGCACCCGGCAGTCCGTAAAGAACAGCTCTCCAGTATCAGAGGCCCACCAGCCCATCTTCTTGAGCGGCTTGCCGGTGGAGAACCCCGGGGTGCCGCGCTCGATGACCAGCAGGCTGACCCCGGCATGGCGATCCGGCCCGGTCCGCACCGCGACCACCGCCACATCCGCCCGACAGCCGCTGGTGATGAAGGTCTTGGAGCCATTGACGATGTAGTGGTCGCCGTCGCGGACCGCCCGGGTGGTGATGCCCGCCACGTCGCTGCCTGCGCCCGGCTCGGTGATGCCGAGGCAGGCGATCATCTCGCCCGCAAGGATCGGCGGTGCCCACCGGGCCTTCTGTGCCTCACTCCCCAGCGCGAGGATCGCCGGCAGGGAGATGGCGTGGCTGCCGAGCCCCATCGCAGTGCCCACGCTGCCGCCTCGGACCAGGGCCTCGCCCACGATCAGCCCGTGCAGGACATCGCCCCCCGCGCCACCGTATGCCTCTGGGTAGGTCACCCCGAGGATCCCGGCCTCTCCGGCGGCCCGGTACAGCCTGCGGTCGAACAGCCCGTCCTCCTCCCACTGCGCAGCGTGGGGGGTGATGTGGCGCTCCACCCAGCGCCGGGTGCTCTCAGCGAGCGCGTGGTGGGTGTCGTCCCAGAACATGGAGAGCACTACAGACGCTCCACAGTGCCGCCCAGGAGGCGGGCGTTCTCATCGAACCAGTCCGCCAGCGCAGCCCCTCGCCCCGGAACCGCGACCGTGCCCCACACCACTGTGAGGGTGGATGTCGAGCCATCGTGGGTCTTGGTGCGGTGGCTGTCCTTGACGGAGTTGGCGCACGGCCCCTCGGCATCGAACAGGCACAGCAGGCCAGACAGGTCGATCTCCTGGTCCGAGGCATTGAACACATAGCGCGCCCCAGACTCTGCGATGCCGACCCGGAAGGGGCCATGCGCCCGCTCCAGGTCGACGGTGGAGACCGGCAGGGCGCCGTGAAGGGTGGCGGCGTTGGTGAGGTCAACCGCGACGTTGATGCGAGGAAATTTACCCTTGGCCGCTGCCGATCGCATGTACTCCCAGCACGGCTTGCTGCGCCCGGCGGGCTTAAAACCACCGTGCCGAAGCAGGTCGCGGACGTGGCGCTTGTGCTCTTCATCTGCGGCGTCAAACGGGGTGTCTGCATCCGCAGCACACAGGGCATCGAGGTGGGGGGTGGCGGCGATCTCAGACAGCGGCGCGGGCCAGGTGACCCGGGAGACGTGGAGGTCGAGGAGGGGGTGGGGATCGGCAGTGATCATGGGTGAGGTATACCTTGTTCCGCATCGGCGATTACATACCCCCAACCCATCTCACACAGAGGCCTCTGATGTCTGACCTCCGCACCCTCGCTGACCGTGTCCAGTCCATCCACGACCGCTACCGTCGTGAATTCGCCGGTCGCTCCCGCATCTCTCGCGACCTGACGCTGCTGGACCAGCTCATCGCATCGCTGGATGGGGCCAGGACGGAGGTCGAGGCGCTTGCAGACGCCGGCGAGCTGGGCCCGCTGATCACCACCCGGCTGACCCTGTACCGCGACGAACGCGCGGCCATCCACAAGGCCCAGACCGGCGGCCCCGACGAGGTCCTCGCCCACCGCATCGCCGACTGGAGCTGGCTGAACCACCGCCGCTACGTCCGCCACTTCGCTGGGAAGTCCCGCCCCACCCGCGACCTCGGGCTGCTCAAGGAAGTCGCTGAGGAGCAGCGGCGCTACCGGGACGAGCTGGCGAAGCTGATGGCCCGTCAGGCCCCGGGCTGGCGTGGAGAGCTGCTCGCACAGATCGAGACCAACCTCAACATGTACACCGCCGAGCTGACCGCCATCCCCGGCGCTCGCAGCGAGCTGGGTGCCAACCGTCGGGTCGGTGTCCAGGCCACCGCCGCCAACACCCAGTTCGGCCTCTGGCGCTCCCACTTCGCCGAGAAGTCCCGCCGCACCCGTCGCGCTGCCCTGCTGCGCCGGATGGTCGGCCAGCTGGAGGTCATCCACGTCAACATGGAGCACGCTCGGGACCAGGGCATCAGGACCGACAGCCACATCAGCAACATCAGCAAGGTCAAGAGCCGGCTGGAGCTGTACCGCCGGGAGCTGACCCTCATCGAGCAGGCCGCCGCCTCCGCCGGTCCCGATGAGATCGCCCGCGCCCTCGGCTCCGAGGCCAACGACCAGTTCGCCGCCTACCGCACCGAGTTCGCGGGCAAGTCCCGCACCCAGGTCGACCAGGAGAAGCTCAGCGCCATCTGCGATCAGCTCCAGGAGATCGTGCGCAACATGGACACCCTCGACCGCACCTGGGCACGCCCGGTCAACGCCAAGAACCTCGGCGTGGTCCTGGAGAACCTCAAGCAGTACGAGCGCGAGCACCACCTGATCAGCCAGGCCAGGCAGGGCTGATCAGGGGGGGGTGCTACCCGCCCTGCGCCTGAAACCAGGCCACCATCCTCGCAAACCCTTCTTCGGGGTCGACCTTCATCGCGTAGCCGAAGTCCTGCCGGGCCGCGGTGAGGTCGTAGTGGTGATGGGTGGAGAGCTGCCCGGCAACGAACCGGGTCATCGGCGGCTCGCCGGGCCGGGAGAACGTCCGCCAGACCCACTCCAGCACCGCTCCAGCGAACCGAGCGAGGCCGACGGAGACGCGGCTGGTGACTGGCGCGACCCCAAGCTCGCCGAACAGGGTGTTGATCCAGTCCCACAGCACCACTGGCTCGTCGTCGGTGATGAAGTACGCCTTGCCGGCGTTGGCGCTGCCCGGAGCCAGTGCATCGGCGGCGAGGACGTGGGCATGAGCGGCGTTGTCGACGTAGGTGATGCCGACCCGGTTCTTGCCCCCGCCCACGATCTTCAGCTTCCCAGCCCGGCCCCGCTCCAGCAGCCGGGGCACGAGGTGGGGATCCCGCGGACCCCAGATGAGGTGGGGGCGCAGGGCAGTGGTCGCAAAGCCCGGCCCACTGGCGGCGAGCACCATGCGCTCCGCGGTGGCCTTGGACTCCGGGTAGATCGCCAGGTACGTCGTCGGGTACGGGCAGTCGGCCTCGGACAGTCCCTCCTCATCGGAGCCACCCCAGACCGCAGAGGGCGAGGAGGTGTAGACAAACCGACCCACCCCGGCAGCCTTCGCGGCATCGAGGATCCGGCGGGTGCCGTCGACGTTGATCGAGAAGAAGTCCGACCGCTCCCCCCACACCCCCGCCTTCGCCGCGACATGGAAGACCACATCGAAGCCAGCGAGCTTCTCGGCGAGGTCGGGCACGTCCACCGAGAGGTCCACCGCCAGGCCGCTTGCGCCCAGCACCTCGACTTCGGGGTAGCGGCTGCGAGAGAGCACGGTGACCTCATCGCCCCGCTCCAGGAGCTGCTCGACAATCACCCGACCCAGGAAGCCGCCACCGCCAGTGACCAGCGCCCTCATCTGTGGCTCCCCGCCCACTCTGCCAGCTCCAGCCGCCGGATCTTGGCGTTGTGTCGGACATCGACCGGGAAGCCGGTGTGGTAGAGCACCCGCTGGATGTGGGTGGTCTTCGGGTTGCAAGCGCCGATCTTGAGCAGCTCGCTGGTGATGGTGTCTCGGGGGGTGTTCGAGGTCGGCTCCAGCTCGACCACCAGGATCGCCTGACCGTTCACCCCGACCACAGCGGTCCGGTAGACCTCGGGGTGCTCGTTGAACACGCCCTCACAGGGGACGGGGAAGGTCAGGGTGCCGTCGGCGAGGGTGACCCGGTGCGACTTGCGCCCGCAGAACCACAGCCGCTCCTGGTCGTCCTGGTAGACCAGATCGCCCATTCGGTGCCAGAACGCGCCGTTGCTGCCGTAGATCTTGGCCTTTGCGGTTTGCTCGGGGAGGTCCTTGTACTCCGGGGTGACCTGCGGACCCTTCACGCACAGCTCGCCGACCTCACCGGGAGCCACCCTCAGGTCGTCGCTCCAGCGCTCGATGACCGCATCGGAGATGCCAATGATCGCGACCTCGATGTCTGCCACCGGCCGGCCCACACAGGTGCCTGCGCCGGCCCGGGTTCGGGCACCGGTGTCCGCGAGGATCTCCAGGGAGCCGATGCTGGCGACCGGCAGGGACTCGGTGGCCCCATAGGGAGTGTGCAGCTGGGCACCGTCGCTAAAGATCTCCTGGAACGCCTCGTGCATCCACACCGGCACCGGAGCGCCGGCCATCAGGATGCGCTTCATTCTCGGCAGCTTCAGGCCATGCTTTCGGGCATGCAGGGCCATGTTCTTCCAGATCGCCGGGCTTCCAAAGGCCGAGGTACAGCCGTTGGCCTCGATGGCCTCGATGAGCTTGACCGGATCGGCCTCGGCGGGCTTGGTGGGATCCATGTCCGGGATGACCACGGTCATGCCCATCGCCATGCTGAACAGTCCAAACAGCGGGAAGCAGGCCAGATCGACCTCACCGGGCGCGATGTTGTAGGTCTGCTGGATGAGGCGGGTCTGGGTAGAGAAGATGCCGTGGGTGTACGTCACGCCCTTTGCCGGTCCGGTGCTTCCGGAGGTGAACAGGATGGCCGCTTCGTCCTCGGGCTTGACCTCGACAGTGGGGAACGGCTCGTCGGACTTCACCCGACAGCCCTCCAGGGTCACCCCGCCCCAGAACATCGTGGACTTGCCGTTGGTGATCGCGACCTCCACGCTGCCGAACGCCTTGCGAAACACCAGCCGGAGCACCTGTGCGAGCGGCTCGCCGATGAGCACCCGGGGCTTGATGCGCCCGATGCAGGCCAGGAAGCTCTTCATGCCCATGCCCGGGTCGATCAGGACCGGCAGCGCGCCGACCTTGAACACCGCAAACACCAGCGGGATGAACGCCAGGCAGGGCTTGACCAGCAGGCTCACCCGGTCGCCGGGCCGCATCCCCGCAGCGACGAAGCCCCGGGCGTACTCGTCGGTCAGCGTGTTGAGCTGCTGGAAGGTGAGGTGCGTCCAGCAGACGTTGCCAGTGGCGTCCCGTCCCTCGGGAAACACCACCGCCCGCTGGTACGGGGTCTCCGTGGCCCGCTGCTCCATGAGGGCCGCGATGTTGGTGACGCGGGGAGCGCTCATGCCGACTCCAGCGGATGCCGCGCCAGGAAGTCGTCCATCTTCTCGATGAGCCGGTCCGGCGCATCCTCCATGACGTAGTGCCCCACGTCCGCCCAGGCATGGACCTCCGCGTCGGGGAACCGCGTCTCCCACTCCCGGCGGAACTCCGGGGTGAAGCAGAAGTCGTCGTCGCCCCAGCAGATGAGCATCGGCCGGTCCGTGAACTGCGCGAGGCCCTCCTCGACTTCGGTGAGGGTGGCGTAGCTGGGGTGAGCGGACTTCAGCGGGATGTCCTCGACGAACCGCAGGGTGGCGATCCGGTTGGCCCAGGAGTTGTACGGCATCAGCAGCCCGTCGCGGACCTCTGGGGACAGCCCGACGGCAGTGGCCCGCCAGGTGGCGACCCGGGCGAAGCCGTTGAAGCCACGAACCGCCAGGGAGCCGAACAGCGGGATGCGGCAGGAGGCGATGGAAGCCGGGATGGTCTGGCTGCGGAAGGCGGCGGTGTTGGTGATGACCAGCCGACGGATGCGGTCGGGCAGCTTCGCAGCGGCGGCCATGCCGATCGCCCCGCCCCAGTCGTGGACGACCAGGGTGATGTCGCGCAGGTCGAGGTGCTCGATGAGGGCGACGAGGTTGTCGCGGTGGCCGGCGAGCTGGTAGGGCCAGTCCTGGGGCTTGTCCGACAGGCCGCAGCCGATGTGATCGGGAACGACCACCCGATAGCGGTCGCCGTAGGTGGTGATGAGCCGACGCCAGTAGAACGACCACGTCGGGTTGCCGTGGACTGCGAGGATGACCTCACCGTCCCGGGGCCCTTCGTCGAGGTAGTTCAGGTTGCCGCCGTCCACAGCGAGGGTCTTGCCCTGCCAGGGGTAGAGAGACTGGAGCTTTGAGGTCACCATCGGATTCCCATCATCGAGACGTTCAGGCCACTGCCGATTCCCAGCATCCCCACCCGGTCACCTTCGCGGATGCGACTGCGCTGCAGGGCAATGGAGAGGGTCAGCGGGACCCCGGCGGCCCCGACGTTGCCGTGATCAGAGAAGATCGGCATCGCCCGGTCGGCGGGCAGGCCCAGGGCGCTGATCACCCGGGTGTGGTTGGCGCGACCGACCTGATGCAGGGCGTACTCCTGCACCACCTCCGGTCGCAGATCGACGTGCTGGTGGACGCTCGCCCAGGTGCGCTCCGCCAGGGCGACCCCTTCGCTGAGCAGCCGGGCGGCGTCGGTGGTCATCTTCGTGGAGGTGCCCACGCACAGGCGGTTGTGCTCGGTCGCAGCCCGGGCCAGCCCGCCGAGGAAGCGGTGACCGGTGCGGCTGCGTCGGCGGCTGCTCAGCAGCATCGCCACCCCAGCGCTTCCGAGGGTCAGCGTTGCGAGGTTGTCACGGAAGGAGGCCATGTTCGCAGCCGGATCGTGCAGCCTGCGCACCGTGGCTTCGACCGGCTCCCGGCTGCTCTCTCCAGCAACCACCAGCGCATAGTCCACCTGCCCAAGCTCGATCATCTGGGCGACCACGGTCATGCCAGAGAGGAAGCCGAGGCAGGCGTTGCCGACGTCGAAGTTCAGCGCGGTGCTGGGCAGGGAGAGGTTGCCGTGGACCAGGGCGGCGACCGAGGGCTCCAGGTAGTCCTTGCAGACCGAGGTGGAGACCAGAATCCCGACATCCTCGCGGGCAACCCCGGTCTCGTCGAGCAGCTTCTCCGCCGCCCGGGTGGCGACCGTGGAGGGCTTGACCCCCTGCGCCCAGAAGCGTCGTGCACGGATCCCGGTGACCGTCTCCAGCCATCCAGGGCGCATCCCCATGCGGGAGTAGAGCCCCGAGATGCTCTGCTCAATGGAGGATGTAGTCACCTCAGTGGTCGGGACCACATGGGCAACTCCCTCGATGCAGACCTGATGAAAACGCATGGGGGCTCCGGGAATGCCGGGTAACACGGTCGCTCATCGCCCGGATAACCACTCGGCGCTAGCTGAGGTGCAGGACGGTCCGTTGAGCCCTCGGACGGTGGTGGCTGAGCGAGTGTCAGGCCGGGGGGTCGCAGGGGGAGCGGAGACCGAAGAAAGTCAAAGGCAAACGTAGGGAATACAGCCCCCATCTTGAGCGCAGTGCCACAAGCGGACCTGAGCGAAGCGATGGGCTGCGGTGGTGCGGAGCGGCCAGAAAAAGCATGCGCCGACGATGGCGAACCTCAGCTCACTGGGGAGAGAGCACCCTTCTCAGCGACTGGGCGATGGGATGACGGTGGGTGCCCTCTCCATGGGCTAGCTGAGGACGTTCATCGTTGGCGCGCTTCTTTTGCAGCGCCCCCCCCGCAGCCTCAGCGGACCGTCCTGAGCCATACAGAGCGCCAAACGCTCAGAAACGCCCAACCTCCTGACGGGTGCCCAAAAGGTGTGGGCACTCGTAATGAAAATGATTATCATTATCGAACTCAATACCCGCGAGGGCTCCGATGATCGTCTGTTCCTGCCATGGTGTCTCTGATCGCGTCCTGAAGTCCCTCATCGACCACGGCACAACCAACCTCCGTGAGATCGGCAAGAAGTGCCACGCCGGAACCGACTGCGGCTCCTGTGCCCAGACCATCCGCCGCCTCACCGAAGCCCGCCGGAATGCCAGCAGCTCGACCCCTCGAAGCTGAGAGGCAGAGTGTTCCAGGGTCTGTGTTCCAGGGTCCATGATACAGGGCCCCATCATCTGGAGAACCCACCATGGCCCTCAAGACCGACAAGCGCGTCGTCGACGCCCTCAACAAGATCCTCACTGGCGAATTAACCGCGATCAACCAGTACTTCTTGCACGCCAAGATGTGTCAGAACTGGGGATATGAGCGACTCTACAAGGTCATCTACCACGAGTCCATCGACGAGATGAAGCACGCCGATGCCCTCATCGAGCGCATCCTCTACCTCGGCGGCCTGCCCAACGTGCAGCGGCTGGACAACATCAACATCGGCGAGACCGTTGCTGAGCAGCTCCAGTCAGATCTCGCCTTCGAGAACGTCGCCATCCCCCGGCTCAAGGTAGCCATCGAGCTGTGCTACTCCTGCTCCGATCACGGCACCCGCAGCCTGCTGGAGGGCATCCTCGTCTCTGAGGAGGAGCACGTCGACTGGCTGGAAGCACAGCTCGACCTCATCGACCAGCTCGGCCTGCAGAACTACCTCGCGCAGCAGATCCGGGAATAATCACCCCGGCACGATCACCGGCCAGTCCCCCTCGCCAGAGACAAACGCCCGGGTGCTGGCGAGGGTCGCGGGCAGGTCCACTCCCCACCACACCGCACCCTGTGCGGCGATCACGCCCTCGATCCGCCCGCTCGCTCGCCCCAGCAGCAGGCTGGCCGGTCGGTGGTGTTCGAGGTGGTGCTTGATGGTGGCAGCAGCGAGCTGAATGAGCCCTTGGAGGAGCTGGCGACGATCTCCGGCATCCACCGCCTTCCAGGCCGCCTCCCACACCTCATGGGACTCCCAGTAGTAGCGGTGGTCGTACAGATCCAGCCCCCGCAGCCAGGCCGCCTCGGTGTCGAGGTGCACCGGGTCGCGGCTGTGCCCGTCGGGGTGTCGCAGCGGGTGGGGCCCCTCGCCGGGGAGATAGCGGTACGGCGGCAGCGGCATGTCGAGGCGGAGGGGCGGCGGCGCAGTCGGCGGCGGAATCGGCATGCCTGAGGGATAGCGGAGGACTGACCGGGGCGCTCATCGGCGGGCTGAGATCGGCAGCAGCGCCGGGGTGCGACGGGCGTAGGCCGCATAGGCTGCTCCATGGCGCTTCCGCTGGCGGGCCTCCTTGAGCCGAGGGCCGAAGATGCAGTAGGCCGTCATCGGCACCGCCAACAGCAGCCGGTCCACACTCCAGACCGGGCCAGTCCACAGGATGAGCGCGAAGGCGGCATAGATCGGGTGACGGCACCGTGAATGCAGGCCCTCGGTGGCGAAGCCCTTCGGATACCGGGGACGCTCCCCACGCCACATCGCCGTCCAGCCCGTCGAGCCGGTCTGCACCCCCATGCCCGCCTCCGACATCGCCCGGGTCAGCAGCGCCCAGCCAGCCACAAAGCCCGCAGTCATCACCACCCACGCCACCCCGGTCAGGTTCAGGACCGGGCCGGACAGCGGCGCCCACAGGGCAAACATCGCCAGCACCTGGAGCGAGGCGACAGCGGCGAACAGGGTGGTGTCCAGGGTGGCACCAGTGCCCGACGGTGCCAACCGACGCAGCATCGCTCCGCCGCGCTTAGTCAGCAGCAGGGAGTGGAGGATGGGGAACTGTGCGAGCAGCAGGCCATCCCAGGCCCAGGCACCAGCACCGGTGAAGCCCATCGGTCCCCACTGCATGCCGCCATACAGGTTGCCGACCATCGCCGCGATCCCGACCGCGAACAGCCCATGGCAGGCCGCCCCATACCCCAGCGCCGCCAGCCGATTGCCCATGCTCTCCTCCTGCACCGGACAGAAGCAAGGAGAGTGCCAGTCCGAGAAGACGCCTTGGACCTCATTGAGACCACACCCTGCGACGTTCCGACCCGCAGCCGGCGGTCAGGCCACCCGCAGGTCATGACTCCGAGGAGGAGCCACACTCGCTGGCGTCTCGGCTACCATGGACCGATGGCACCCCCCTCACGCGCCGCCCTGCTGATCGGGCTCCTCATCCTCCCCGGCTCCGCCGCCGCCCAGAGCATCTCCAGCTCCGGCGCGCTGGGCGACAACCTGCTCGCCATCGTGCCGCTGGTGCTGATGGGAGTCCTCGGGCTACCCGCGATAGTGGCCTACTTCATCCTGGGCCGCATCCGGCTGTCGCGCTGGCCGAGCGCATGGGGCGCGATCCTGCCGCTGCTCGCCGCACCGGTTCTCGGCCTCACCGGCGTCTTCATGGCCCTCGACATGGCCCCCATGCCGGTGTACTTCGGCATCCCCATCCTCGGGGAGATGGCGCTGGTTTGGGTGATGATCGCGATCGCGCGGTGGCGACAGGGGCGGGCTCAGGCGGCGTGATCCCGTCGACTTCGGCGCCACCAGAGTCCCAGCAGCGCAGCCGGACGCCTTCGTTCTCGGCTCTCCGAGGTCCAGCTCACCGGTGTCTTCCGGTGTCTGTGGGCTCCCTGGTGTCCGCAGGGGCGGACCGGCCAGTGCAGTGGCGGTGAGGAGTAGCATCGAGCCAGCATACGACGTCTCCAGGCAGTCGAGATGCCCTATCGTCTCTCCGTGAGCCTCCGAAAGCGACTCCTCCAGCTCGCCATCGCCCTGGGCCTGCTCGCCGGTCTGGAAGGCGCCGCCCGGCTGGTGCCGATCTCTGACGATCCCTCCCGGCTGTTCTCGCTGTACGGGGCCAACGGCTACGAGCGGATCAACCAGCTCCCCGACGCCACCGCGTTCCTCACCAGCGCCCACCAGCTGCTGGAGTCCGACACCGCGCTGATGTGGCGGCTGCGGCCCGGCATGACCATGGACGCCGCGACGCTGTCGCTGGGGAGCGCGAAGGACTGGCACATCGAGATCGGCCCCGACGCCCGACGCCTGCCCACAGCCACCGAATCGCGCGTGGTGGCGCTGGGGGACTCCTGCACGTTTGGATGGGGAGTAGAGGGCGTGGAGAGCTGGCCGGCCCGGCTCAGCGCGGTCAACCTCGGGGTGCCCGGCTACAGCAGCGTCCAGGGTGCAACAGTCGCACAGCGCGACCTGCCTGGCCTCGGCCCGTCAGTGGTGATCGCAGCGTTTGGGGCCAACGACGGCCACGCGGTCACGGTCGAAGACGCCGCTCGACTGGCTGGTCGGCAGACCACAGTGGGACGCCTCCGCTACCAGGTCGCCCAGCTCCAGATCGTCACCCGCATCCGAGCCGCTCGCTTTCCCCGATGGGCCGTCGGGCAGGTCTCCGCCTGGAAGTCCGGCGAGGCCACCGTCCGGGTCACCCCGCAGCGCTACCGACAGGCCCTCGACGACATCCGCGCCCAGGCTGAGCGCATGGTGCTGCTCGACGTCTGTGCCCGGGACGAGTACCGCGTGGTCATGGCCGACCTCGCTGGAGCGCCTGGAGTGGACCTGGTGCGGTATGCCGACCTCGGCGGAGAGACCCTCGACGGCTGTCACCCCACCCCCGAGGGCCACCGACGAATCGCCGAGGCACTCCAGGCGATGCTGTGAGCAGCGTCGAGAGGCTCAGCCGATCAGGCGGGGAGCATCCGGCAGGTGGCGCAGGCCCATCCAGCCCAGCGCGGCAAGATGCCGGGCGACCTCGTCGATGGACAGCTCAGGGTTGTCCATCCACCACTGCCCGGTGAGGGTGACCATGCCGATCAGCGCATGGGCGTAGATCGGTGAGACCTCCGTGTTCCAGCCCAGCCGGCTGAACTCGCCCTCGAAGATGTCCCGAATGCGCTCGGCGAGGTCGGCGATGACGCTGTGCATTCCCGATCCCTTCGGACTGGTCGGGGCGTCCCGGGTGAGCACCGCGAAGCCATCGGGGCGCTCGCTGACGTAGCCGAGGAAGGCCAGAACTGCGGCCTCAAACCGCTGCCTGGGCGTGCCGCCGGAGATGGCGTCAGCCACCCGCTGGACGAGGAGATCCATCTCCCGATCGACGATGACTGCAAACAGGCCCTGTTTTCCGCCGAAGTGCTCGTAGATGATCGGCTTGCTCACACCTGCGGCGCGCGCGATCTCCTCGACGCTCGTTGCCTCGTAGCCATGCTGGGCCAGCACTCCGCGTCCAACCTCGATCAGCTGGGCACGGCGCTGGCTTGCGGTCAGTCGCTTGGTTGCCATCGGCTTCATCATACCGGCTTGCCTTTTGGTTACGGATGGGTAACTTACTCAACCGTAACCTACGACTCAGTAACCTACGAGTCCGTAACCTCAGAGATCGCAATGATGACACCCCTCCTTGTCTTCCTCGTCGGCTACATCCTCAGCGCCCTGACCATCACCATCGGCTACCACCGCGGCCTCGCCCACGATGCGGTGAAGCTCCACCCGATCCTGCACCGCTTCGTCGTTGTGTTTGGCAACTGGATCACCGGCCTTGACCCCAAGGGATGGGCGGTCATGCACCGCCGTCACCACGCCTTCTCAGACACCGAAAAGGACCCTCACAGCCCCGCCAATGTCGGCCTCACTGGCATCCTCATGGAGCAGCTCCGCAGCTACGAGGCCACCCTCCGCGGGCTGGCCCGCAACGACCCGGAGTACACTCAGTACACCGAGGGACTGGACTTCGAGCTGAACTGGCTCAACCGTCATCGCCTGTGGTGGATGCCCTACCTCGTCCACCCCACCTGCGGCGCGCTGCTGGCAATCGCCGTGGATCCCTGGATCGGGCTTGCCTGGACCCTGGGCATCCTCAGCCACCCCATCCAGGGCGGCATGGTCAACGCGCTGGGGCACAGCGTCGGTGGGCGCAACTTCGCCATCGCCGACCAGTCCACCAACAACCTGCTCGCCGCAGTGCTGATCGCTGGCGAGGGCTACCAGAACAACCACCACGCCTGGCCCGACAGCGCGAAGTTCAGCTACCGCCCCTGGGAGGTCGACTGGGGATTTGGTGCCTGCCTGCTGCTGGAGGGCGTGGGGCTGGTCACGATCAACTACCCCGCGCTGATCCCTGAGCCTGCACCGGCACAGCAGCCAGTCGGGTTGTGACATCGCTGTCCCTCGCCAATGGGTCCGGCGCGGGGAGCCTGCTCAGAGCCTCTTCTCCATCACAATGCGCAGCTCTCCGCCGGGTCTACATGAGGTGCAGCGGTGGTGCTGACGGCGCATCAGCTCGCGGGCGATGCCCTGCCGCCACGCCGGACCCGATCAGCGAGCGCGATGATTCCAGCAGCCATGCGGCCCTCGGGCACACCAGTCACTTCCATGTATTGCAGCATGTACGTCGCGCCTCTCTCAGTGCCCGCTCGGCGGCGGCCCCGGCGGTCCGTTGTGCCCCCCTCTGGTGCTGGGAGGGGTGCTCGACTCTCGCTTTGCGCCGCTTGGGACGTCATCGGGAGACTCTGGGGGCGTCACCCACATCTCCTCCATCACGGTGTACTCGATGATCGGCAGGTTGTCGTGCGGGTGGAAGGTGTGGGGGAGGTGCAGGGGGTAGTCGTCGTAGATCAAGGTCGCGCCCTCTGCCAGGGCGTGCAGCTCCGCCGTCGTGTAGTGCAGCGGTGGATGCGATGACGCCATCCCCCTGGGGAGCGTGAGCGCGCCGTCGCCGTTGCGGCCGACGAGCATTAGGATGTCCTCGGAGAGCCGATACATCACGGTGTTGGGAAACACCGCCAGGAAGGTCGCGACCTCTCGCCGCAGCGCCTCATCCGTGATGCGCAGGTTGTGCAGCCGCCCGATGTAGAGCCCCTCAGGGTTCAGCCGACTCTTCGCGAGCTGGTTGAACTCCAGGGTGCTCAGCTCCAGATACCAGGCGTACAGGGCGGCGTCGTTGATCAGAATGTCGAAGGTCTGATCAGTAGTGAGCAGGAAGTGTCGGCCATCATCCTCGACAAATTCGAAGCGCTCGTCTGCAAACCGCTCCGCCTCTGCACGCATCAGCAGGGGGACGAGGTCGGGGAGGTTTCCGTCGATGTCGACCGCGCGCACGGACTCATACTGCTCAATGCCCAGTGCTGAGGCCACCACGCGCCCAGAGCCGAGCCCGAGGATGGTCATCTGCTTCGCGTCGGGGTGGAGGGCTGCGGCCAGCCGGGGGTCAGAGCCGCCTCCGGCCACCCGCTCACCGTGGATCAGCAGGAAGCGGATCCCTGAGGGGTGCGCCACGATGGCGGTGGAGCTGTTTCGACCCTCGCGGAAGGCCTCGATGCGCTCGCCAGAGAACAGGATGAGGTGGATGTAGGGCGGGATCACCCACAGCAGCACCGCCGCTGCCGCGATCAGACCGACGCTGAGGGACACCGACCGACGCGGGGAGGGCTTCGTGACCCGGAGCGCCTGGCTGCTCCAGACCGCAGAGAGGGACACCGCCAGCGCGATCAGCAGCAGGCATCGGACCGCCCCCAGCGCCGGCATCAGCCAGAAGCCCACCAGGAAGGCACCCACGATGCCGCCACTGGTGGAGAGGGCGGAGAGCGAGCCCACCCCGCGTCCCAGACCGGAGCGTCCGCGAATGGACAGGTGGGAAGCCAGCGGAAAGAGCGAGCCGGAGCACATCGCCGGCAGGAGGATCGCCGGGATGATCAGCAGAGTGCGCTCGAAGGGCAGCACGATGCCCATCTGGCGCAGCACCTGTACGGACGCCATCGTGCCCGGCCGCGGCCACATCAGCAGGACGGCAACCAGCGTGCTGAGCGCCATGCCGACCTGGAGACCGACGAAGAGCCGGTGCGGGCTGAAGCGCTTGATCAGGAGCTTGAACACAACGAGCGAGCCCAGCCCGTGCCCGCAGAGGAAGGTGACCAGGATCAGCCCGAAGACATAGGTCGCCGGGTTGAAGCCGAACTGCGAGAAGCAGCGGGTCCACAGGATCTCCAGGCCCAGGGCGCAGAACCCGACGGTGAAGTAGGCGCTGCCGATGACCAGCGCGTTGACGTTCCACACCGGAGGGGCCTCAGCAGTCCTCGGCGACTCAGCGGGCAGCGCGCTGGGGTACACACGCCAGGCGATCAGCGCGAGGGCCGCGGCGCTGAGGTTGGCGATGCTGCCGATCGTGGCGGTGAGCGGGAAGCCGAGCAGCCCGATGGTGAAGAACGTCGTCGCGAAGCAGCCGACGGTCGCCCCCAGCAGGTTGGCGCCGTACAGCGAAGACACCCCGGCCCCGATGCCGTCGTCCTGCTGCACGAAGGCCTTGCAGGCCACCGGGAGCGTGGCACCTGCCGCCAGGGTCGGCGGGGCCAGGATCAGCGCACCGCCGATGAAGCGCAGCATGGCGTGTGTCGTGAACGACAGGTCGCTGCCGGTGGCCTGCTCGAGGTAGAGGCCGTCGACGAGTCCCAGGACGTGCGGGAAGAGCTGCGCATAGAGCGCCAGGAAGATCTCCAGGCCCGCGAAGGCCACCAGCGGATCCACCCGCAGCCGGTCCACCAGCCGCCCCCCCACCACGCTGCCCAGGGCAATGCCACCCATGAACACCGTCAGGATGGTGGTGATGGCGAAGTAGGTCACCCCGAAGAGAGAGACCAGCTGCCGCAGCCAGGACATCTCGTAGGTCAGGGCCGCGTAGCCCGAGAGCACGAAGGCCGGCAGGAGGAGGAGGTGTCGGCTGCTGCTGGACGTACCCACGGGGGTGCTACCTGAGTGTTGGGGCAGCCTCAGTATAGATCATGGCATGAGCCCGTGATCTGGAGCAACCTCAGTGATCGTGTCCGTGTCCGTGTGCATGATCTCCGTCGTCGTGTGACGCTTCAGGAGGTGCCTCGGGAGTCACTTCAGGGGCCTCGGGGGCATCACCCCACGCCAGCCGCGCGGTCTGAGTCTGCCCATCGCGCTGGAGGCTGACGACGGCGACATAGCCAGACGCACCGACAGCAGCAGCCGGTCCAGACCACCCATCGCCATCGGCCTTCAGGACGATGCGCTGCTCCTCGCCTCCTGTGGGAGTCAGCACCACCCGGGCCTCGCCCCCGGGAGCAATCGCGGCGCCGGAGGCATCGACGAGGGTCAGGCGGAGGCTGTCGGCGGTGGGAGCCAGCTTCACTGTGGCATCACCCAGCGCAGCCTCGATCGGGGCTGCCGCAGGTGCGGGTGGCGGCGTGGCCGTCGGCGGCGCAACCGCTGGCGGCGCTTCCTGGGTCGCGTCGTGACCGTGACCGTGATCGTGGTCGCTCTCATCGTCGTGGCTGTCACAGCCCGCCAGCAGGATCAGGGCGGCGGCGAGGGTGGTCTTGTTCATGGGGTCTCCGGGGGGCTTCCATAGCGGACATAGAGTACAGGCATCACCACCAGGACGAGCAGGGTGGAGGTGGTCAGGCCGCCGAGAATGACCGCAGCCATCGGGGCCTGGATCTCGTTGCCCGGCTCTCCAGCAGCCAGCGCGATGGGGGCCAGGGCCAGCGCGGTGCCCAGCGCAGTCATCAGCACCGGGACCAGCCGCTCCTCGCTTCCCCGCAGCACCGCATCTGCCAGGGTGGCGCCCTCGTGGAGGATGAGGTGGTGGTAGTGGGTGACGAGGAGGATGCCGTTTCGGGTGGCGATGCCAAACAAGGTGATGAAGCCGACCAGCGAGGCCACCGACAGCACCCCGCCAGACAGCGCCACAATGACCACCCCGCCGATGAGCGCCAGCGGCAGGTTGACCATCACCAGGGCGGCATCCCGCCCCGACCGCAGCACGCTCCACAGCAGCCCGGCCATCACCAGGATCGCCACCGATGAGAGCCCGGCGATGGTGCGGGTGGCCTTCTCTTCGCTCTCCGCCTGACCGCCGATCTCCACATACATGCCCTCCCCGAGCACCGGCAGCGCCACGCGAATGTCAGCGACCACGCTGGCGATGTCCCGATCTGCCACGTTGGCCATCACCACGATCCGCCGCTTGGCGTTCTCTCGCTGGATGAGGTTGGGCCCCAGGGTTCGCTCCACCTCAGCGACCTGCTCCAGCGCCACGAAGCGCTCCCCGTCCGCATCGATCGGAGCGGACCTCAGGGCGTCGAGGTCAGTGCGATAGCGGTCGGGATAGCGGACCACGAGATCGTAGGCCCGCCCCTCCTGCCACCACTGCCCCACAGAGTGCCCCAGCATCGCCGTCTCCACCCACTCCGCGACCTCGCCGGGGGTGAGCCCGAGCATCGAGAGGGGACGGTAGCGAGGCTGGACGAGGATCTGGGGCACCTCGGTCTGCTGCTCCACCGACAGGTCCACCAGCCCCTCCACCCCCGATATCGCCCCCTGGATGGAGAACGCAGCGCGGCGAAGCTCGCCGAGGTCGGTGCCGAAGACCTTGATGGCCAGCGCGGTCTTGACCCCGGAGAGCATGTGCTCGATGCGGTGTCCGATGGGCTGCCCGACGCTGACCACCAGGCCCGGCACCGCAGCAGCCTCTCGGAGCGCAGCCGCAGCGACGGCGGCATCGAATCCCTCGGTGATGGTGACCTCCAGCTCGCTGAATTGCACATCCTGGGCGTGCTCGTCGCGCTCGGCCCGTCCGGTCCGCCGAACGACCGCCTCGACCATCGGCAGCGCCACCACCCGCTCCTCCAGGCGGTGAGCCATCGCATCGGACTCCGCGAGCGGGGTGCCCGGCGCAGTTGCGGCGGCGAGGGTGAAGGCGCCCTCGTTGAACGCCGGCAGGAAGGAGCGGCCAAACGAGGTCAGCCCGGCCACTGAGAGCAGCACCCCAACCAGCGAGACCAGCAGGACCGCCCGGGGAGCCGCGAGGGCACGGGACAGGGCCGGGAGGTAGAGGGCCTTCAGCTTGCGCACCACCCAGGAGTCCGCCTCTGCCTCGGGCGGCGGGACCTCACGCAGCAGCAGGCTGCACAGCACCGGAGTCACGGTGACCGCCACGACCAGCGAGGCGATGAGTGAGGCGACATAGGCAGTACCCAGAGGAGCGAGCAGCCGGCCCTCCAGACCGGAGAAGAAGAACAGCGGCAGGAAGACGACCACGATGATCGCGGTGGCATAGACGATGGAGCCCCGGATCTCGACCGAGGCGCTGTACACCGTCTCCAGCAGCTCCGGGCGGTCGCTCTCCGGCAGCCCGGCGCGAAGTCGCAGCCGTCGGTAGACGTTCTCCACATCGATGATCGCATCATCCACCAGCGCGCCGATGGCGATCGCGAGCCCGCCGAGGGTCATCGTGTTGAAGCCGGTGCCCATCGCCGAGAGCGTCATCACCCCGGCCAGCAGCGACAGCGGCAGGGCACACAGGGAGATGACCGTGGTCCGCCAGTTCGCCAGGAACAGCGTCAGCAGGATCACCACCAGGAAGGCGCTCTCCGCGAGGTGCAGCTTCACATTGCCGATGGCGGTGTCGATGAACCGCGCCTGTCGAAAGCCCGCCCGCTGGAGGGTCATGCCCGTCGGCAGGGCACGCTCCACGTCATCGAGGGCCAGGTCGATCTGCGCGGTGAGGTTGAGGGTGTTGGCCTCAGGCTGCTTCTGAACCGCGAGCACGACCGCCGGGAGGCCATCGACGGCCGCAGTGCCCCGAGACAGGGCCGGGCCGACCTCGATGTCTGCGACCTGATCGAGCAGCACAGCAACCCCGTTGACCCGCCCCACCACGATCAGTCCCAGCTCTTCGAGGTGCTGCGCACGGCCGATGCCGCGCACGAGGTACTCGCTGTGGCCGCTGGTGATGAAGCCGCCGGGGGCGTTCTCGCTGGCACCCTCAAGGACATCGAGGATCTGACGGTGGCCGATGCCGGTCGCTTCCATCGCGCCCGGATCGAGCACGACCTGGACCTGCCGCAGCGCCCCGCCGATGGGGGTGACCTGGGCCACGCCGGGGATGCCGAGCAGCCGACGACGCAGCTCCCACTCGGCGAAGTCCCGCACGTCCATCGGGTCCACCCCCGCCTCGCCGGTCAGCCCGAGGAAGAGGATCTCCCCCATGATCGACGACATCGGCGCGAGGACGGGAGGCGAGATGTCGGGGGGCAGCGCGCTCTGCGCGACCTGGAGCCGCTCGTTGACCACCTGGCGGGCGCGGTAGGGATCGGTGTCCCACTCAAATTCCGCCCAGACCACCGAGATGCCGATGCCGGAGGACGAGCGGAGCCGCCGCAGCCCGGGGGCACCGTTGAGCGCGGTCTCCAGCGGGATGGTGACCAGGGTCTCCACCTCGTCAGGGGCCATGCCGTGGGTCTCGGTCAGCAGGGTGACGGTGGGGGCGTTGACGTCAGGCAGCACATCGACCGGCAGGCGGGACGCCGTGTAGCTCCCCCACACCAGCAGCAGCGCGGCGAGTCCGAGCACAGCGGCCCGGTTGGCCAGGGACCATCGAATCAGGAGGTTCCACATGTCAGTGCCTGTGAGACTCAAGCGCGCCAGACAGCGACGCGACGTGGACATCGAAGCCACCCTGAACCACCACCATCTCGCCCTCTGAGAGCCCCGAGAGGATGGCGACATGGGTGGCGTCAGCGGGGCCGAGCGTGACGCGCCGACGGGAGAACGACTCGCCGGTCTTCTGGACGAAGATCACATCCTGGCCGTTGATCTCGACGACAGCACTGCGGGGAGCGGCGAGGAGGGGCTGCGGAGAGCCGACACCGATCGACAGCTCGACCAGATCCCCGACCGCCAGCCCGACGTCTTCCTCCACCAGCACCGACACGGGCGCAGAGAGGGTCTGAGCATCAAAGATCAGCCGCTCCGTCAGCAGCCGCCCCCCGGAGGCGAGCAGGTCGATCGGGGCCTCCCAGTCACCGCGCATCACCGTGAGGCTCGCTGCCGGTGTGAGGGTGGCGCTCACGCGGTCGTGGACCCACCCCTCCAGCAGCACGCTGCCGCCCGCCGTGACGCTGATCAGCGGCAAGCCCGCAGAGACGGACTCCCCGTGAGCGGCCCCCACCGCCACGATCACCCCGTCGGCTGGCGCACGAATCGGCACGGCTCCGGCACCGCCGCTGGTCAGCACGGAGACCCGCCGCTGTGCCGCCGAGACCTGCGTGTTGGCGCGAGCCACCGCCGCGGTGGCCTCTTCCGTGCGGCGAACCGAGACCAGGGCCTCGCTGGAGAGCCCCTCCACCCGGCTCAGATCGGCCTGGGCGAGATCGCGGTCGATGCGGGCGGTGGCGAGGTCGGCCTGGAGGCGTGACCAGTGCTCCGCGGCGCCGGCCGGGACGAGGGTCGCCAGTCGCTCCCCGCGCGACACCGTGCGCCCGACCACCGGCAGCGCGTCGGACCAGGCCAGGAGCCCCTCCACCGGAGCCGCCACCACTGCGGTCGCGCCAGGGGCAGGGCGCACGATCGCTGCGGCGGTGAGCGCCGGCGCGATCGCTCGTGCGACCGCAGGCTCGACGAGGAAGGGGATCTGCCACTGGGTCTCCTTGAGGAAGCCGACCTCCCCCTCGTCCTCCCCCTCATGGGCCTGCGGCTCACCAGCGCCAACCGTGACGGTGCCAGCATCCCACTCGGCCCGCTCCGCGCCGTCGGCGTAGCTGAAGACCAGCCGATACGCGCCCGGCTTGCCCGGTGCCATCGCCTGTCGGGCGAAGATGCCGTCGCGGGCCACCCCCTCGTCGGTGTGGGACTCCACCGCGAAGCCGTCCTGCTCAAAGCGGAACGTCAGGGTGCCAGAGTCAGCAGCGTGGTTGTCGGCCATGCGGGTGACGTGGGCATGGTAGGCGAAGGACTGAGCGGCGACGGGGGCGTCCAGCTCGACGAACAGCTCATGGGAGCCGGTCCAGCGGGTGACCGCGATCGACTCCCCCGCTTCTTCGCCGTGACCACCGCCGCCACCGTGGGCATGGCCGTGATCGTCTGCGGGCTGCCCGCAGGCGCCCAGGATCGCCAGGATCAGGACAGAACTCATCGCAGAGACTCCTCAAGGGCAGCCTGAATCGCAGGCTCGTCAAAGCGACCGACCGCGCAGCTCAGGTCGAGGCGTGCGCGTCGGTGCAGGTGGGTGGACTCAACGCCAGACAGCTGCGCATCGCTCAGCTCCCCGGCGACCTGAAGCAGCTCGTCGATCGGACTCTCTCCGCCCAGGTAGCGCGCACGGGCAGACTCCCAGATGCGGTCCGCGTCGAGCGGCGCGGGACTCGACTCCAGCGCACTCGCTCGCCCCCAGGCACCCTCGACAGTCGCCTGGAGCATCGCGTCGGCCTCGGCCCGCGCTGAGATCGCCGTGGCTTCATCGGCTGCTGCGACGCGGCGCTCAGTGCGGGCAACATCGAAGACGGGCAGCGACACCGCAGCGCCAATCTCATAGCCCTGAGTGGCCTGCCCGCCCCCGGGAGGCGCATCCCAGCGCGCCCCACCAGAGATGCGCAGATCCGGCACCACCGATCGCCGGGCTGCCGTGGTGGCTTGCCCGGCGGCGTCTTCCTCCAGCTGGATCGCCAGGAGCCAGGGATGCGAGGTGGATCGCTCCAGGCTCTCTGAGAGCGGCGGCAGCGGCGGCAGCGGCGCGAGGTGAGCGGCTGTGACGGCCTGACCGGTCAGGGCGGACAGACGGGCCGCCTGTGTGGCGCGCTCCCCCTGTGCCATCGCCGCGGCCAGTCGATGCGAGGCCAGCGCCAGTGCGGCCCGGTCACGCGCATAGCCGGAGCCATCCCCGGCATCCGCAAGCGCGGTCAGCAGAGAGAGCACCCCCTCCAGTCGCGCCACAGTCGCCCCGGTGACCGCCACCTGCTCCCAGGCCGCCCACAGCGACAGGACATCCTCGCGCACCGTGCAGACTCCAGCGAGGGTCTGTGCATGGCGCTGGTGCATGCTGGCTTCTCCCCGAAGTCGGGCCGCGCTGCGTGCGGGAAGGGCCGAGAAGCCCAGGTCCACCGTCAGGGCACCGCCGAGGGCCTCGGTGGTCGCGCCGGCTGGTCCGCGCGCTTCCTCGCGTCGGACCTCCAGTTCGGGGTTGGGCAGCAGCGGCGGCAGGACACCCGCTGCCCTCGCTCCGGCTTGCAGTGCGGTCTGCTGGGTCTCCATGACCGGGCTGGAGAGGTAGCGAGAGATGATCTCCACCTCTGAGGTCACACCCTCAGCCGAGGCCACGCCGATCAGGAGGAATCCGGCGATCGACATCGAACTACAAAATGTAGTAGGCCAAGACAGAGAGCCACAAATGGTGAGCCTGCGCGACATCAGCGCGCTCCTACAGAGAGAGGTTCATCAGGTGCTCGACCTGATGGTGGAGCCAGGGAGAGAGGGCCAGTCCGACGAGGGCGAGCCCGCCAAGGACGAGCGTGTCTACGAGCCCGACATCCGACCTGGGGGCGCTGGGGGGCGCGGCCATGCTGAGCAGTCGGGTGATGCGATGCTCCAGGCGCCCGCCGGTCCAGGAGGGAACCAGCGCGGGGCGGCTGGTGTGAAGGCGTGCGCAGCGAATCAGCGCATCGGCGACGAGCAGGGGATCCCCGACCTCGCGGACCGCCGCGGCGTCTGCCTGGGTCTCTGCATGGGTCAGCCAGGCCCGAACCGCACGAAGCCCCGGCGTGGTCGGGCCGAAGCTCACCAGCACCCTCATCACCATCAGGATGAGCGGGTCGCGGCGGATCAGGTGGCCCTGCTCATGCGCCACGACCGCAGCGCGCTCCGTCTCAGAGAGGACCGCCCACAGCCGCCGGTCGATCACCAGGGATGGGCGAAGCCAGCCCGAGAGCAGCGCGGTGGGTGCCGAAAGCTCCGCGAAGACCGCCCCCTGGATGCCGAGCCCTCGCGGCTCCCGGGCGAGCGCCGCGAGGGCCCTCAGCCGGCCCGGCAGCAGCAACCCCAGGATCAGCACCGCAGCAGGCAGGGCCTGGAAGGAGTGGCCCGGGTGCAGCGGACAGAGGTGAAGCCAGGACGGCATCGAGGTCGCACAGTGACAGCTGAGGAGCTGCTCTAAGTGCGGGTCGCCCGGGAGGAGCGCGGACAGGGTGACGATGCCCCCTGCAAGCAGCGGGAGAATGCAGACCAGAGGGGTCCACCGGGCCAGCGACGGCCACCGCTCCGCCAGCCGAGACCACCCCGAGAGGAGCACAGCGGCGGCTCCCCAGGCGGTGAGGAGGCCGAGGGTGAGGAGGATGATCGGAAAGGCCAGCGCGGTCACGAGCGCTCCCGACGGGCCCGGATCAGCTCCGCCAGCCGATCCAGGGCCTCAGGATCGGCCTGCTCGACCTGATCGAGGAACGCGACCAGGAGCGGCTCCGGAGCACCCTCGACTCGCTCCAGCACGCGACCGACCTCAGCCGCAGCCGCTTCCTCTCGGGTGCGGGCGGCGCGGTATCGCCAGCTCCCGCCCTCCTTGTCTCGGCGGACATCATCCTTGGTGTGCAGTCGATCCAGCACGGTGGCGATGGTGGTGTAGGCCAGGCTGTCCGGGATCTCAGCGAGGACATCACGAACAGACCAGGCGCCCCCCTGCCAGAGGAGGTCGAGAACCTGCCGTTCGAGTTTGGGGGTGCGGGCCATCAGGATCCTCTACTACACAAAGTAGTAATAGAGGTCACAAGAGCTGTCCAGCCTGATCCGCAGCTCGGCATCCCTCCGATGCCATCGCTGCTCGTCAGCGGGCGTGACAAGGAAGAATGGTTCAGCGCAGCGATCTGGAGCCCAGACACTGCAGAGCGAGCCCAACACAATACGCCCATCCCCAAAGAGTATAGACGCGTCAGCCGCTCGGTGAGCAGTGGTCGAGAGGGGCTACTGCAGCGCAATCGGGAGGGGGCAGACCTTGTCGAGATAGACGTCCATTTTCTGCTGCTGGAACCGTGTAAAGTTCCCGGAGAGCTGTCCGTAGACCGTCTCTATAGCTGCTTTGTATCCGGTTCTGAAGTACTCCTGGGCAGTCGAGGTCGTCAGAGTCGCATTCGAGAACTGCCCCTGAATGGCAGCGAGGTTGTTGTGGCTGATCGCATCGACACTGAACACGCCGCAGTCTGCAAAGCCGGAGATGATGGTACGCTCTCTGGAGGCCATGTTCGCTTTTGTTGACGAAGATATTGACACATAGGTGTTGAAGAAGTCCTCATTCATCGTCGCGGTGACCTCCTCAAGGGAGATGGCGGGGCCTGATCCCAGGATGCCATCGGCGACGGCGAAGAAGATCAGCTCGTTCGAGGTGAATTCTTCCGTCTTGAGGAATTGGTAGAACAGCTCCTTGACGACTGCATCAGAGAGGGCCGCAGACATCGTCATACCAGTCAGGTTCTCCTGGGCAGCACTCCGGGCCCTTTCATAGGCTACACGGGCATCGGCCTGGCGCTTGAGGGTCTGAAACTGTGCCTGCCTGGCGGACTGGTTTGACTGGGTTCGCTTTGATGATGTATCGAAGCTATCAACGATATACACCTCTTCGATATTGCTGACCCCAGCGGTCGCGAGTATCCTCTTGATCCCGGCGACAGTCATTGTACCGCTGGCGGTCTTGAACATGATCTTCTTTCCGCTGTCGCTCTTGTGGAATCTCCCGGTCGCTGTATTTGCGTTGGTGGGGATGAGCTGCTCGCTCACCCCTTCCACATCGTACTGCCTCTGGTCTGCGATCGTCTCTTTCTTGCGTATCTGCAGCAACCCGACATTCGGGATGATCGTGCGATCATAGAAGCGGAAGCGCCCGGATGACATGGCGATGATCCGACGGCCTTGCGTGAACATCCGGGCGATCGTACCACCAATATTGTTGCGCTTGATCTTATCCAATTCGGTCGACTGAAGCGCCTCGACAAACGCCTTCCGGTTGGCCTCTTCTCTCTCGTCCTGTAGCCGACTATTTAGAATCTCTAAGTCCTCCAGCCCGGCATCCTCCGTACTGTTGACCAGCTCGTCCAGGGCGATATCGATACCATCAACAGTGTCTTCGTCGATGAGCGCATCCAACTCGGCGACCACTTCTTGTAGACGAGAAAGAAGACTACTGAGATTTGTTTTCATGTTGTTAAGGCGGGAATACACCTCATGAGGACCGTCGAATGCGAGAGCCGTCTGTCGCTCTACGAC
>JBLHNG010000016.1:0-30446 GCA_047621685.1 Myxococcota bacterium
TCGCCCCCCGGTCGCTGACCTTCACCTTGAGCTTCACGTTGGGCAGGGTGGCGCCGTACTGCCGCACCGCGCGGGCGGCGTGCTGGGCGGCGTCCTTCTTCTGGAAGCGCAGCGGGGTGTCGATGTCGGCCTGAATGGCGGCGGCAGGCAGGGCGAACTGTGCGCGATGGCGCTCGCCGTCTCCGTCGGTCCACTTCACGTCGAAGGTCCACTCTCGTCGGCCTTCTTCGGCATCAAAGCCGCGCTGATCGGCGGCGGCGGTGAGGGCAAGCATCAAGGAGAGCATCGGGACAACCTCCGGCGGGGTTGGGCGGACGGGGGCGGGGGGTATTCAACTACACTGTCACGGTGGGAGGTGGTGTGATCGCGCTGCTCGCCGGATGCCTGGGACCGTCGAAGCCCCCCGGCCTGCTGGACGGCTGTGAGGCGGACTGTGCGGCTGTGGTGGTCGCGGCGTGGCCGGGGGACGCCGACGGGGTGACCGCAGCCATCGCGGAGCATCCCGTCGTCGAGGCTCGGATCGTCATGGTCAGCGCGCTGATCGCCGCCTACCCCGAGCAGCTCGGTGCCGACCCCGACGCCCCGCTGTGTGCCGTCCTGCCCGAGGGGGGCACCCGCGACCGCTGCGGACAGCTCCACAGCCGCCCCCACCTTCAGCTCCGCACCCCATCCGACAAACCCACCACCCTCCGACCCGGCGGTGGTCCGGCGTCGAACAGCATCCGACCCTCCCGCCCGATGACCAGCCGGCTGGCCGACACCCCGCCCAGTGCTCACGACTGCGGTGAGGCTCCGGATCTCACCGGCTGTCTCATCGCTGCGGCACAGGAGGCATCCGACCCCGGCGAGGTGGTCGGGCTGTGCGGCAAGATCACGGCGGAGTCCTGGCGGGGAGAGTGCCTGTTCCTGGCCGCTGAGGCCCGGGTGGCAGGGGAGCCGGGGGCCTATGTCGACGCCGCCTCGCTGTGCACCCTCGCCGCCCCGTTTGTTCAGGAGTGCCACCACCACCTCATCGTGAGCCTCGCCGGTCAGGATGACCTGTCGGGGGTTGCAGCCAGCGAGGCGCTGCTGGTGGAGACCTGGGGGAGCCGGGATCCGTACATGGCGCAGATCACGGTGGACCGGCTGTGGTCGGAGGCGGTCGGCAACCGGGTCGCGGTGAGCCTGGAGGGAGCGCGGGCGGGCCTGCCGGCTCACGCACAGCGGCACCTCCAAGCCTCGGTGGTCGCGGTGCTCCTGGCGGCGGAGGGCGCGGGAGCGCATGACCTCGCGGGGTGGGTGGCGCGGTCGGAGGCGGTGCTGGCGGACGGGGCGGCGGTCTCGGAGGAGGCTCGGGCGCTGGTGCGGGCGGTGGAGCGGTGGCCGCAGGATGGCCCTGGCGAGGCGGTGCGCCCGGCGACGTTCTACCTCGGCACCGCACGGCGCACGTTCTCGGAGGATGCGACCACCGACCTCGCGATCTGCGTGCTGGAGGCCGCCGCCCGGGTGGCGGGCGGGGAGGGGCTGGTCGCGGAGGGGCTGGTGCATCCCGACGAAGCCGTGCGGTGGACGGCGCAGCGGCTGGGGCGGGGTGGGCCGTGAGGGCTACCCGGTGTTTCGCATCCCCGCCGCGATCCCGTTGATCGTGATCATCAGCGCCCGAATCAGTCGGGGATCCTCGCTCGCCCGCACCCGAGCCAGCAGAGACGCCTGCATCAGGTTCAGCGGATCGACATAGGGATTCCGCACCGCAATGGACCGCGCGAGCACCGGGTTGTTCGCGAGCAGGGCATCCCGTCCCCGCAGGGCAAGCACCGCCTGACGGGTGCGGACCAGCCGGGCGCGAAGCTCCTCGCCGATCGGGCGCAGCGCCTCGGGGACCAGGGCGTCGTCGTAGCGGGCGGCGACCTCTGGATCAGCCTTGGCGAGCACCATCTCGATGAGGTCCAGCGTGGTGGAGAAGAACGGCCACTCCGTGTCCATCTCGCTGAGCATCGCGGCATCGTCTGCCAGCCCGGCCTCCAGGGCCACCCCGACCCCCAGCCACGCCGGGAGGTGCAGCCGCACCTGGGTCCAGGCGAACACCCAGGGGATCGCCCGCAGCGTCTCGATGCCTCCGCTCCCGCCGCGCCGACGGGCCGGGCGGCTGCCGATGTTCAGCCGCCCAAGCTCCGGCTCCGGAGTGACCGCGCGGAAGTAGGGCACGAACCGGTCGTCGGCGTTCAGGGTGCGGCGGTAGGCCTTCTTGGCGGTGTCCGCGAGGCTGTCCATGGCCGCGCGCCACTCCGCCTTCGGGGGGCGGGGCGGGTTGAGGGTCGCCTCCAGGACCGCCGTCGTGTAGAGGTCGAGGGTGCGGGCGGCGATGCCAGGCAGGCCGAACTTGGCCTGGATGACCTCCCCCTGCTCGGTGACCCGGATGCTGCCCTCCACTGCGCCCGGCGGAAGGGAGCGGATCGCGGCGTGGGTCGGACCACCGCCCCGTCCGACAGTGCCGCCCCGCCCGTGAAACAGCGTGAGCCGGACCTCGTGGCTGTGGCAGACCTTCACGAGGTCCTCCTGTCCCCGATACAGCGCCCAGGACGCGGCGAGTCGACCGGCATCCTTCGCGGAGTCGGAGTAGCCGATCATGACCTCCTGGTGGTTGTCGTGGACCTCGGAGAGCCAGCGTCGGTACCAGGGGTTGCTGAGGAGCTGGTGCATCGCGGCACCAGCGGCGTCGAGGTCGGCGAGGGTCTCAAACAGCGGCACGATGCGCATCGGCTCGGCGGTGGAGCCGTAGCGACGGCGGGCCTCGCGCTGGAGGAGGGCCACCGCGAGCACGTCAGCGGAGGTGGAGGCCATCGAGATGACGTAGGCCCCCAGGCTGCCCGGCCCCTGCTGTACGATCTGGGCAAACGTGGCGAGCACGTCGTGGACGTCCGCACTGACGACCTCCCCGCCCTCCCAGAACACCCGGGGGATCAGCGGACGGCGACCGCTCAGCTCTCGGACCAGGAAGCCCACCTTCTCGGCGGGAGACCAGGAGGCGTAGCTGCCCAGCCCCAGGTAGCGGGTGATCTCGTCGATCGCCTCGGTGTGGCGGTCGGCCTCCTGGCGGATGTCGAGGCGAACGAGGGTCAGCCCGAAGCAGGAGATGCGGCGCAGGACGTCCTGGAGCCGCCCATCGGCGATGACCCCGTCCCCGCAGGATCGCAGCGAGCGGTCGCAGAGCAGCAGCGCGGCGGCGAGGTCGAGGGGGTCGGTGTAGATCTCGGCATCGGTGGGCAGGGTGCCGTTGATGAGGGCCTCGGCGTGGTCCCGGGTGGCGGCGAGCCGCTCCTCGACCTGCCGCAGCAGCGTCCGGTAGGGCTCCCAGGCCGCGCCGACCTCTTCGCGCAGCTCGTCGGAGCAGCGGTTGAGCGAGAGGTCGTCCCGCAGGCGCTGGATCTCCCGGTGGTAGAGGTCCGCAGCCATCCAGCGGGCCAGCCGGCAGACGGTGAGGGTGGTCTGGGGGACGACGTTGGGGTTGCCGTCCCGGTCACCGCCCATCCACGAGCCGAACCGAATGGGCACCGCGTGCAGGGGCAGGCCGCGGTCAGTGTGCTTCAGCAGCGCCCGGTCGAGCTGACGAAGCCAGGCGGGCACGGCGTCCCACAGGATCTGCTCGAACCGCACCAGACCGCCCCTGGCCTCGTCGATCGGGGTGGGGCGATCCCGGCGGATCTCGTCGGTCTGCCAGGCGGTGGTGATCTCCCGCTGGAGCTTCTCCAGCACGTCGCCCAGCTCGTCGGGGGTCAGGGCGTGGCGGTCGATCTGCTCCAGCAGCCCGGCGATGTTGACGTGCTTTCGCATCAGGGTCCGCCGGGTGACCTCGGTGGGGTGGGCGGTGAACACCAGCTCGACCTGCATGCTGACCACTGCGTTCCACAGGGCATCCGGCTCGACCCCGGTGGCGGTCAGGGTGGAGAAGCACTCCTCCAGGGAGCCTCGCTGCGGGGGGGCGCTGGTGTCGGCCAGCCAGGCGCGGCCTCGACGGATCCGGTGGTACTGCTCAGCGATGTTGGCGAGCCACAGGAAGTGGGCGAAGGCGCGGGCGACGGTGATCGCCTCGTCTTCTGGCAGCGCCTCCAGCTGGGCGCGGAGCAGCTCAGAGGCCTCGACGCGGCCCGCGCGGGCGCCCTTCGAGAGCACTCGGACTTCCTCGACCTGCTCGAAGAGGTCCTCACCCTCCTGGGCCTTGAGGGCGTCTCCGAGGAGCCTGCCGAGGAGCTTGATGTCGCGACGGAGCGGTGCATGGGGGTCTTTCATGGGCCCATCTTAGGTTTTTTTGCCCATCGGTGGTCTCACCGGCCGGTGAGGTTGTCTTTTGACCTCGCCGCCACCGCTTGAATTTCCCAGCCACCCGGCTTGCCGTCAGGGCGCAACCTCCAGCACGCTGCCAGCGGGGATGTCCTCCAGCGTTGTGGTCTGGCCATCCGGCCAGGTGATCACGATGCGGTCGGCGTGATCGGCGTCGGCCAGCCCGATGACCCACTCATGAGCGGAGCTGGAGGACGCGCTCCAGGGCAGCATCCACGAGGTCCGTGAGTGGCCGGCAATGGTGACCTCCAGGCGGGCGCCGATGGCGAGCACACCGGGGGCTGGGCGAAGGGTCAGGCCGGTCTCGCAGCCGCCGGTGGTGCGCCAGACCCTCAGGAACGGCTTGCCGGCAGTGACGAGGTCTGGCCGCCCGTCGCGGTCGAGATCCCCCACCGCCACCGACCGCCCCCGCTCCGCATCACCAAAGCCCCAGTCCGCCCGGGAGAAGCCACCAGCACAGTCGCCCTGGAGGAGCACATCGGACTGCTCATCGCCGTCGATCCAGGTCGGGTCGATCTCGGAGATGAAGTCCGCGTTGGAGCCGGAGACCCCGAAGATGATCGCGAGGTCGTCGCAGGTGTCCCGATCCAGATCCACCGCAGCGGTGCCCCAGGAGGTCATGTTCTGTTCTGTTGGCGGGATGTCCGCCCCAGCGGCGAGGGTGCCGTCGTAGAAGGCGCCGGTGCCGTCGTTCACCAGGAGGTTCGGGCCGCCGACATCGGTGATGTAGAGGTCTGGGTCGCCGTCGTGCTCGATGTCGATGACCGCCACCCCCATCGCATACATCGCGAGGTCACAGGAGCAGTCTTCGGCGCGGGTGAAGTGGCCGGTGCCGTCGTTGAGCAGCAGGGTGTTGGGCTGAATCCAGGGGCCCGCGTCGTTGGCGATGTAGAGATCGAGGTCGCCGTCGAGGTCGGTGTCCACCCAGACGGCCTGGAAGGTGATGCCGTTGAGGCTGTCGGCGGGCATGCGATCAGTGGCGTCGATGAAGCGTCCGTCATCCTGGAGGTAGAGGCGGTTCTCGTCGCCAAAAGCCTCACCGGCGACGACATCCTCTGCCTCGACGTCCCAGTACCCGTTGGCGACGACCAGATCGAGGTCGCCGTCGGCGTCGGCGTCCGCGAAGTGTCCACTGAACGGTGAGCCATCGCCGCGGTCGAGCACCTCGGTGGTGAAGCTGCCGCCGTTGTTCCAGGCGATGAGATCCGGCAGCCGGGCGCGGCCGAGGTAGAAGTCCCAGTCGCCGTCCTGCTCCAGATCGACTGCGGCGATGGACTGTCCGCTCGGCCAGCCCTCGGACAGATCGATCGGGGGCGGGGTGCCCTCGATGAGGGTGCCGGTGCCGTCGTTGTAGAGGAAGGTGGTTCCGGCCTGAGTGGTGAAGACCAGATCCAGCCAGCCATCTGCGGTGAGGTCGACCAGAGCGAGCCCGACCAGTCCCTTGGTCTGATCCAGCACCGCGAGGTCACCGGGCAGCCACACCTGCTGCTCGGTGACGCTTGCGGGGGGGCACTCTGGCAGCGTAGAGCCGGTGTCGACGGGTGCATCGTTGCAGGCCATCAGGAACAGACCGGAGAGCAGGAAATGCATGAAGTCAGGTTATGTCAGTCCGTATGATGTCGCCATGCTGCTGATTTTCCTCGGCTGCTCCGGGCCAGCGCTGCCCGAGGGCATCACGTTGGGTGCACCACAGACCTGCGAGAACCCGCTGCCCGGTCCGTCGTGGACCGAGGTCGGTGCGGCGATGGGGCTGCTGGGAAATCCACAACCAGACTACCCCCACCACCACGGCGGCAGCGCAGCAGTGGATGACTTCGACCTCGACGGAGACCTCGACATCATCCTCTCCTACCCGGTCGGCCCGCCCGTGCTCTATACCCGCGATGGCGAGCGGTTCACCGCCACCGAGCTGCCCGGTCCAGAGGTCACCTTCCTGCTCAACCTCGCCGATGTCGATGGAGACGGGGACAGCGATCTGCTGGCTGCGGGGTACAAGATCGAGCCGGTGGTGGTGCGAAACGACGGGCAGAGCTGGACGGTGCTGCCCCTGGAGGGGCTGCCGGTGAGCGGCGTGCGGGTCCGGGAGCTGTCTCCGGGAGATGTCAACGGTGACGGGATCGTGGATCTGTATGCCCTCGCCAACACCGGCAGCGATGAGGCGGATCAGCGGGCGGACTTCCTGATGCTGGGCGAGGGCGACGGAACCTTCACCCTTCAACCCGACGCCATCCCGGAGTCCCTCGGCGCAGGTCGGGGCTTCGACGCCATCTGGCTGGACATCGACGACGACCGGGACGCCGATCTCTATGTGGTCAACGACGATGGGGCGGACTTCGGCGGCAACGTGCTGTTCCGCAATGATGGCGGCACCCTGGTGGATGTCTCGGAGTCCCACAGTGCTGGGCTGGTTCACTTCGGCATGGGGGTGGATGCTGGAGACTTCAACCGCGACGGCCTGCCCGACCTCTACCTCACCGCCCTGGCCAGCAATGTCCTGCTCCAGATGTTCCCCGACGGTGGCTACGTCGATGTCTCTCACGCCCTCTCTGCGGATCCCCTGGATGACTGGTCTGATATGGGCTGGGGGGCTGTCTGGCTGGACGTGGACAGCGACGGCGATCTCGACATCCTCAATGCACAGGGGGATCGGTGGTCGAACGACATCAACATCGCCTATGAGGCCCCGATCGACCTGATGATCCAGGATCAGGGAACCTTCTCAGAGCAGGGGGCCGCCCTGGGTCTCTCTCAGACCGGCTCTCACCGCTCCCTGGTCGCGGCGGACTTCAACGGGGACGGGGTGCTCGACATCCTCGCCACTGATGTCGTCGCAGCGCCCCGGCTGTACCTCTCGGATGGCTGCACCGAGGCGGGGTGGCTGGCGGTGAAGGGGCCGGTCGGCAGCCGGGTGGTTGTTGAGGCTGGTGGGATGTCTCAGACCAGCTGGATCAGCCAGGAGTCGAGCTACGGTGCCGGTCGCCCGGCGGTGGCCTGGTTCGGGCTCGGGGAGCAGGATGCAGTCGATGGAGTCTGGGTGAGCACCCCGGATGGCAGGGAGATTGCGATCGAGGAGCCTCTCCCGGCCCGGCGCATCCTCACCATCGAGCAGGGCACTCTTTAGGATAAGGATATTTTGATGAACGTCTTGCTGCTTTCTCTCCTCGCCTGCACCGGTCAGCCCCCCGAGGACTCCTCACCACCCCCCGAGGACTCCTCACCACCCGACAATGACTCCTCATCATTCGATCCGGTTGTCTGTGATCCGCTCACCCTGAGCGTGAGCCAGAGCTGGAGCGAGGAGGAGCTTCCCGATCGCAACAACTACATCCAGCGACGTCCTGGGGTGGGGGTAGGGGACATCGACGGCGACGGCGATCTCGACATCCTGTTTGCGTATGGCGGAGGCTCGATGGCCTTGATTAACGACGGGACGGGGCTGCTGACTGAGGATGAGGGGGTGACCTCAAAGGGCCGTCCCCTCTCGGAAGCCTCCGCGGTGGCGATGGCAGATGTCGACGGCGACGGCGATCTCGATGCCTTCCTCGGGCGGCAGTGGGAGACCGCAGACAACATCCTGATCAACGATGGCGCGGGTGCCTTTTCCATCACCACCCTCCCGGAGAGCAGCACCTCTCCAAGCGGCGGGGTGTTCGGGGATCTGGACGGCGACGGTGACCTCGATCTGGTGGTTGGTCGGGTTCAGGAGTCCCCAGATCCGGAATTCATCATCGCGGGCGAGGAGCACGGCGAGGGGCTGGACCTGTACTTCAACGACGGCAGCGGGGACTTCTCGCTGGACAATTCGAGCCTGCCGACTTCCCTTGAGACCGCCATGGTCTGGGAGACAGAGCTGCTGGATGTCGACCTCGACGGTGACCTCGATCTGTACCTCGCCAACGACTTCGGCCCCTGGCTCACCCCCAACCTGCTCCTCCTCAACGACGGCACCGGTCACTTCTCGGTCGCTGAGGACTGCTTCTGCGATCTGGGCATGCATGCGATGGGGGTGGGGGTCGGGGACGTCAACGAGGATGGCTACCCAGACCTGTATGTCACCGACATTGGCGGTCCCAAGCTGCTGATAAACGATGGCGGGAGCCTGTTCTACAACGGGACTCTGGCCCATGGGGCCGACATTCCGCCCGAGACGAGCAACATGTCCTCCTGGGGCGCCATTTTCACCGACATCGACGCCGACATGGACCTTGATCTGGCGGTGATGTTCGGTCGCCTGGGGCGTCACTCCGACTATGTCAAGGGGCTCGATGATGACTGGGTCGACGGCGAAGAGCAGGACGATGTGCTCCTGCTCAATGATGGCGATCAGGCCTTCACCCGTGCTGATGAAGTAGGGTTCACCGACTCGGATCGGGGCCGGGTGGTGGTCCCTGCAGACCTCGACGGCGACGGTCACCCCGAGCTGATCACCGCTGGCAAGCACTTCCTCAAGGTCTGGCAGACTGAGGGGGGCTGCGAGAGCGTGCTGACCGTCGTCCTCGACGCACCGGACCACGGCATCGGGGCGCGGGTGTCGGTGGAGGCGGGCGGTCGGACTGTGACCCAGTGGATGCAGCCTGGCGTCACCGCCTCCTCCGGGGCGATGGAGCTGTACTTTGGACTCGGCGATCTGGAGGCTGCAGATCGGGTCGAGGTGCGCTGGCTGGGTGGTCAGACGACGACCCTTCAGGGCGTAGCGGCTGGCGAGCGGCTGGTTGTGAGCCCAGAGTAGAGGGTAGAATAGAGGAATGTCGCATCAGCGGAGCCGTCCGAGACGATAGACTGGGGAGCAGGAGCCTGCCATGAATGTGATCCTCCTCGCCCTGCTCGGCTGCGGACAGCAACCGGACACCGCCACCTCAGAGGGTGGAGATTCCTGCGAGGGGGCGCCAGACCTGGACGGTGATGGCTTCTCTGCCTGTGCAGGAGACTGCGACGACGGCAGCGCCCGATTGTTTCCCTACGACCGGACCGGCGACGGGGTTCCGGATGCCTGCGGCTGGCGAGACGTCAACCTGGGCTGGGCGCACAGCTGCGCCATCGACTCCGCCGGGGCCATCGCTTGCTGGGGGATCAATGATGGCAGCAAGTACGACTTCGGTCAGGTCGACAACATCCCCGAGGGGACCTTCTCCAACATCAGCGCTGGCTGGGCACACAGCTGCGCCGTCTCGACGGACGGTGCCCTGTCTTGCTGGGGGATCACCGGGGGGGACTTCGACTTCGGGCAGGTCAGCCTCGCTCCGACCGGCACCTTCACCGCCGTCAGCGTCGACGGCATGCACGGCTGCGCCCTGAGGACCTCCGGGGAGGTTGCCTGCTGGGGCATCACCGAGGCCAATGACCGGCTGGAGTTCGGCCAGGTCAGCCAGGCACCCACCACCCCCCTCCAGACCATCATCGCCGGGCACTACCACCAGTGCGGCCTCAACCCCGACGACACCCTTAATTGCTGGGGACGAGACTCCCACGGGCAGATCTCCGACACCCCGCTGGGGGACTTCAGGATGGTGGGCAGCGGCTGTCGCCACAACTGCGCCCTGGCCCTTGACGGAGCGGTGCAGTGCTGGGGGGTCGATGATGGGCTGGATGAAAAGGACCACGGGCAGGTCACTCTGACCCCGGAAGCCTCGTTCGCGAGCATGGCGGTCGGGGCGTACCACAACTGCGCCCTCGACAGCGCCGGGGCGATTGCCTGCTGGGGCAAGGACGACGACGGGCAGGTCTCAGACGCTCCCTCCGGTCGGTTTGTGTCGCTGTATAGCGGCGCGTTTCACAGCTGTGCCCTGGACGACTCTGGAATCCTGGCTTGCTGGGGTCAGGATGTCTTCGGGCAGGTCTCCGGCATCCCGGGTCAGTCCATCACCTCGGCTCGACCGCCAGCACCCGCACCGGAGTCTGAGGCAGTCTGCTGCGACGAGTGGACCCGGTAGGCTTGCCTCAGACCTACTCCACGCAGTCCACCCGTCCGTCCTCGCGCTCCTGGAGGGTGAGGATGTTGGCCTGGGGCATGTCGGGCAGGTCAGCGAACCGCTTCGTCGAGGAGTGCTGGAGGATGCACCGCTCCAGCTCCTGGTAGATCCCACAGCGGGGCAGCTCAGCACCCGCCGCATTCGGCAGCCAGGTGTCCCCACACAGCGCCGGGTTGTCCTCACCACACCAACCGCAGACGCTGTCTCTCACGGTGTCGATTCGGTAGTGGATCAGCAGCCCGCAGCCCAGCGGGGTGGCGCACAGCGGCTTGCGGGACGGCGGCAGGGGCGGAGCGGCGGTGACCGGCTCGGCGGTGACGGGCTCGGCGGCGGGGATCGGCTCGGCGGCGTCGGGGACGGGCGGCGCACCGGCGCAGGTGCAGGCGAGGACGAGGAGAAGCATGGGGGGATTATGGCGCAGGGCTGAGGAAGCCCGCCAGCCCGCTGATGACCGCTGCATGAAACGCCGCGAGCGTCTCCGGCTCTGCGAAGCGCTTCGCGGAGGTTGGGTCCATGGCGTGGTGGGTCTCGATGATGACTGAGGGCATGGTCGGGCGGCGGAGGAACATGATGCGCTTGCGGGGCTCGTGGCGATCGACGAACACCCCGCCGACGGTGTCTGGGCCATACAGCCCGATGTACTCCCCGCCGTCGTAGGGCAGAAACCCGGTGGCGGTCATCGCCGTCGCCAGCGCACGGGCGAGGGCCTGCCGATCGTTGCTCAGCGCCCCCTCGTCGGACCACAGCACGCTGAAGCCGGGGGTGTCGGTGCTCTGGTAGCAGGACTGATCGGGGGTGGGCTGCCAGGGGATGAGGGCGCCCCGGGAGTCGGAGTGCAGGCTGATGAACACCTCCGCCCCCCACTCCGTCGCGGTGCTCAGGCGGCTGCGGTAGGACACCGACTCGCCGGGCTTGCGGGACTCGCGAACCGAAAAGTGCCCGGTCGCCTCCAGGGCTGCCGCCAGCGGGCCGGACAGGGCGACCATCACGTCTGCCTCAGACTCGCAGTACGACGAGGTGTTGCCGGTGTTGCGCCCGGAGCCGTGCCCGGCGTCGAGGTAGACCTTGCGCACCCCGAAGTCTGGCGGAAATGCCACCGTCTGCACGGTGAGGGGAGCATCGGGGTCGGGCCAGTCGGGGGTGTCGAGGGAGACGGAGAGCGCGGGAGCGACGGGGGCGAGGTCGATGGTGACCTCGGTCTGCGGCTGACAGGCAAGGAGGAGGCTAATCATTCGCCGTCCCCAGCACGTCATCAATCAGCACGACGTTGCCAAACCAGCTCCCCAGCCCCGCCTCCAGCTGCCAGACGACCTCACCATCCGGGGTGACCTCCCGCAGCAGCCCCTTGCCGCCGAAGCCGATCAGCGTGTTGCCGCCCTCAAGCCGTCGCGCTTGTCCGAGGAACCCCGACAGCGGTCCGGCGGCGGACCACACCTCAACCAGCCCATCGTCTTCGATGGCGTACTCCCGGGCGACCGTGGCGTCTGGCTCGTGGCTGACGAGGAGGAGGGTGCCGTCGGGGGTGAGGTTGGCGTCGTGCTGGAAGTCCCAGGGAGTGCCGGCGGTGACGTCGTCGGGGTGGAAGGTGGCGGAGACCGCTCCCTCAGCGGTCACGGCGTAGACCGTGTCGAGGTGGCCCAGGGACAGCAGAAACCCGCCGTCGTCGATGGCCTGCAGCGCGTTGGCATGGCTCCAGTCGTAGCCGAGGTCGTAGAAGCCCTGCTCGGTCTCGCCATCGAGGATGGGCTCCGCGACGTCCCAGATGGAGAAGACCTCGCCGTCTGTGGTCAGGATGCGGTCACCGACCACATCGAGGGTCTCGCCGGAGTCCGGATCACTCCAGGCGCGGATGTCCAGCGCAGGCCACGCCAGCCCGCCATCGGGGAGCGGAGCGAAGACGTGGTGCCCCCACTCAGTGCGGACCGTCTCGCCTGCCTCGCCCCACAGCGACGTGCGCTCGACCACCCCGATGTCTGTGATGCGCTCCTGGTCGTAGCGGTTGTGGAGGATCGCACCGTCGATGAGGTGGGCGTCGGAGACGATGGCGCCGTCCGTGCCGAGCTGATGCCACCGGAAGCGGCCCTGTCGGTCGACGATGAACACCGCCGCGGAGGCGCCCATCAGGGTGCCCAGCAGCAGCGGGGCGTCGGACATCTCGGCAACCTCCATGCGGGTGACCGACAGCTCGGGAAGCGCGGGAGGCAGGTTGTCTGTGGTGAATCCACCGGAGCACTTCCGCCCGCTGCCTGGGGTGATCGCATAGTCGACCTCAGAGAGCGGGGGCAGGCCGTTGAGGTTCACCACCAGCGCGTCGCCGTCCCGGGTCATCGGGTGGCGGCTCGGGGATGCGCCGTCGAGGGTGAGGTCGAGGGTCGCATCGCCGGTCGGGTGGGGCCAGGTCAGGGTGGCCTGGTGGAGGGTCGGCCCCGGGGTGAGGGTGGCGTCGCAGTCGCGCTGGCAGCCCATGGCGAGGAGGAGGAGCACGCTACTCGCTGTCGGCCTGACGCACGGTGAGGGCCTGTCGGGTGGAGATGTTGGTGAACTCGGAGGTGTTCCCGTCGGGCCAGTGGATGGCGAGGGCGTCGAGGACTCCAGCGTCTCCGAGTCCGAAGTGGGCCATGAGGGGTCCGCCGGATGCCAGCCCGGTGCTTCCCGATGTGATCCACCGGGTCTGTGAGACGCCGTCCTCTGTGGCGACGATCCGGGCGCCGATGCCGTCAGGGTTTCCACCCTCTGCGACGAGCCGGACGGTGACCCAGGCATCCTCACCACACCGGCTGAGGTGCACGACGGCCTTGCCCTCGAGCGGACTGCGGCGGATGGTGTCGAGCCACCCATCTCCGTTGAGGTCGGCGATCACGAGGCCGCGGTTGTTCGCCGTCTCGTCGACCCCCCACTCCGCGCCCACATCCGTGAAGCTCCCCCCGTCGTTGAGCCACAGCGCGTCCGGCTGATCCTCGGGGTTTTCGAGGTCGATGCGGGGCTTGACGTGGGAGGGGCCGAAGACAGCCATGAGATCGAGGTCGGCGTCGTTGTCAAAGTCTGCCATCTCAACACCCCAGCCCACGACGCTGTCGGTGTGAGCGGCCACCAGGCCGGATGCCAGGGCGCTGTCGTACCAGATTCCGGGTTCCAGGCTGAGCATCAGGTGGACGGAGCCCCAGTCAGAGACTGCGAGGTCGGGCAGGCCGTCGCCGTTGAGGTCGCCCACTCCGAGTCCCATGCCGTTGATGGCGAGGTTCAGGCCGGTGCTCTCGTCGGCCTCGATCAGTCCGCCGAGGCCATCGTTGAGCAGCAGGCTGTTCTCGTAGACCTGCTCTCCGAAGTCGTTGACGATGTAGACATCCGGGCTTCCGTCGACATTGAAGTCGTGCCAGCCGGCGATGAAGGTGTAGCCGCGCAGCACTCGCTCAGAGAGGGTGGTGGAGAGGTCGGAGAAGGTGTCGCCGTCGTTGATGAGCAGGCGGTTGGTGTAGGCGGGCTGTGGCGGGGAGGGGCCTTCACCTTCGCGGAAGGTGTGGTTGGAGACGAGGAGGTCGAGGTCGCCGTCTCCCTCCAGATCGCCCCAGGCCGCGCCCATGCTCGGGTCGGGGGAGAACAAGGTCAGCCCGCGGGGCTCGGCCTCGTCGACGAAGGTGCCGCCGCCGTCGTTGACCAGCAGCATCTCCGGGGTGGCGACACCCGCGAGGAAGAGGTCGATGTCGCCGTCGCCCTCCAGATCCGCCGGGGTTGCCGAGATGCCGGCGCAGACCTTGGGGAGTCGCAGGGCACTCTCATCGGCGTAGGTTCCGTCGGGCTGAGCGATGTAGAGGGTGCAGCCGTCGTGGTCGGGCAGGAAGATGTCGAGTCGCCCGTCACCGTCGAAGTCCTCAACGGCCATGCCCATGCCGGAGTCGTCGCCGATCTGGTTCGCCCAGTCTTCGCCGAGATCCGCCAGAAACATCGGCCCCAGCGTCTGCCGAAGCTCAGGCTCAGCACAGGCCATCACCCGGTCCTGGATCAGACCGGGCTGATCGAGGAGAATGACCGCGGTGTCTCCGCTGTCGGGGCTGGCTTGACCAGGCCCCTTGCAGGAGAGGAGCCCTGAGAGGATGAAGAGCATCACTGACAAGATAGCCGCTGGGACGCTGAGGGCTACAGGGCATGGCATCTTCCACTCTCTCGCTCGGTTACCCTTGATCCCACTCAGACCATGCTCCTCTTCCTCCTCCCCATCGCTGCCGCCGACACCCTGGCCCCGGACACCCTGCCGGCCAGCGGGCAGCACCACGCCGACCTCTCCGTCGAGGCGTTCGGGCGCTACAGCATCGTCGCTCAGAGCACCGAGGGGGTGGCGCTTCAGCTGGTCGACCGCATGGCCGGGCCGGGGGGGCGCAGCGGGAGTGCGGGGGTGCGGGATGGTCGCATCGACGCCTTCCTCAGTCGGGGGGAGTACCGGGTGCTCACCGGGGGCGATCCGGCGGCTGAGAGCGAGGTCCACCTCATCCTCCGGCGCTTCGAGGAGCTGAACCCCGAGCCGCTGTCCCTGACCGATGCCCGCACCGTCTCCTCCACGATGGGGGACTTCCAACAGCGATCCTATTGGATGAAGCTGGACACTTCGCAGCAGGTCGACCTGGAGGCCGCGGGTCGGCACCTCGAAGACTTCCGGATCTGGCGGGAGGGTGCCTGGCTCATCGACGCCTCACCCCGCTGTGAGACGGTCCGCCCCCGAGTCGGCCAGCCGATGACGGACTGCACCCTCTCGTTGACCCTCGATGCGGGCCTGTACCGGGTGACCGCATACGGCGGACCGGGGCTTCCCTGGGCGCAGGACGACGGCAGCGACCCGCTCATTGTGCGCCGGGGGATTCCGGATCTCGGCGCGGTCGGGCAGCTCCAGACCGAGGTCAGCGCGCTGGGCATCGACCGCTGGCGGGTCCGTGCGACCTGGGTGCAGCTCGCCCTGCCTGAGCCCGAGTCCGCCCAGCTCTCCGTCCGTGACGCCCGCGGCGATCCATACCGAACCGGTGGGACCACCCGGGAGATCACCCTGCGCTCGGAGAAGCCAGTGGTCTCCGCGAGCCTGCGGGGCAGCTCCGAGCGCATCGTCACCGTCCGGGGAGCCGCTGGGCAGCCCTATCGGCTCCAGCACTTCACCCCGGTCACCTCGCCCGCGACCCTCACCCCCGCCGACGATCCAGTCTGGATCTCCACCATCCACAGCGGCGTGCCCGGCGACAACATCGATGCCACCGGCCTCGTCCTTCGCCAGCACCGAGACGACGGCACCACAATCACTGCGCTTGGCGCCGTCGCCCTGTCTGGTGTGTCTCGCTACGAGCGGCGGTTCAACCTCGCCGGGACCGCCAGCCTGCTGCTGGAGGTTGGCGAGGTCGGGAAGTGGAGCTTCAACGCCCGGGGTCCGAACACCGAGCTGCGCCTGATCCCGGTGGTGCTCGACGGCAGCGGCGCACAGCCAGAGCCGATGTCGCTCGCCAGCGGCGATGTCGCGGCCCTCAACCCGGGCTTCTACCGGCTCACCCTCAGCCCCACAGAGCGCGGCATCCTCGACCTCTCGATCCGCCCGGATGCAGCCACCGGCCCTGCCCTGCCGATCCTGCCGAGCCTGCAGTTCCCGTCGGTGATCCTCGACAAGGCCGGGCGGCACACCGTTCGGTTCGAGTCGCAGCCCGGGGTCTCCGTCGGGGTCATCCAGCGCACGCTTCCCCTGGATCTGACCGAGGCGCTGCCCCTGAGCCTCGCCCCGGGGCAGTCGATCACCCTCGACGCCGCGTTCACGGAGTCCGGTACCCTGTCTGCACGCAGCGAGGAGCCGCTGTCGCTGTGGCTGGATGGCTGGGAGGCTGATGCGGACGGCACCTCGGTGACGCCGGGCAGCAAGCGGGTGCGGGTGGTCAACGGCGGGGAGGGGGTGGCGCTGATCACCCTGCGGCACACCCCGCTGTCCACTGTCGGTGGTCTTCCTCGGATGTCGCTCGACGGGATGCCGGACCTCCCAGAGCTGGCTGCGGGCCGTCCGCTGGCCTTCGACCTGTCCGCTGGGGCAAACACCACCGCGTCGGTGCGGGTGGATGCGCCGGGGCTGTACGTGCTGGAGTCCACCGGGCTGCTGGCGCTGTCGGGCACCCTGCGCACCCAGACCCTGCCCCGGCTCGACGCCGCGACCGCCAATGGTGCGGGACGCAACTTCCGCATCGAGCAATACCTCCGGGAAGGCGACTATCAAGTCACTGCCACCACCCAGGGGCGCTCGGCAGGGCACCTCGGCATGGCGCTGACCGCAGTCACCCTGCACGACGGCGGCACCCTCGCCCCGGGCATCGACGGCCGCATCCACCTGCGGGGCGGGGAGGGCGTGGTCTACCGGCTGCGCATCACCGAGGCCGGGCACTACACGATCGCCGCTTCCCGAGAGGGCGAGACCCCGCGCTGCCGGCTGGAGTCCGCTGATGGCTGGCCCCTGCGAGCCCCGGGCGTCGCTGCGCGCTTCTCCCAGCACTTCGAGCCGGGGGAGTACCGACTGACCATCCTGCCCGGCGCGGTGGATGGTCGGGTGGTCACCACGGTCACCGCCCCGACCACCACAGCTCGCCGGACTGGCCACGGCCCCCACCCGCTCGCCCTCGACGCCCCAGTCTCCGCCACCTGGCTGGAGCCCCGCTCCGACGGAGACGCCACCCCCGAGCGCACCCCGGATCGCTGGACCTTCTCCCTCGCCGCCCCGGTCGCCGCCACCATCGAGCTGAGCGCGGGCATGGTCGGAACGCTGTGGTCCGGTGAGCAGGCCATCCTGGCCACCGAGCCGGGTCGCCCCTGGAGAGGCACGCTGCCTGCCGGGAGCTACCACCTCGACGTGCGCAGCGCCCGGCGCAACCACGGCGTCTCCTACACCCTCGCGGTGCGTGCCACCGAGCTGACCGCCGGTCGCAGCCGGTCCTGCGCCGCTCCGTGCAGCATCCCGATCGCGGTGGGGGGCTCGGGGCTGGTCGAGCTGACCTCGGTGGGTCGCCTCGATGTGCGCGCCCGGCTCTACGATGCCGACGACCGACTGCTCGCCCGAAGCGACGATCGGCCCGGCGGCTGGAACTTCCAGATCCTCACCCGGCTGCCTCCAGGCACCTACCGCCTCCAGGTCGATCCAGTCGGCGCGACCCGGGCGTCGGTCACCGTGGCCTTTCGCCAGCCCGCTGAGCCGACACAGCCAGTCCTGATCGCTCCGGGCGAGGTCACGGTCTCCCCGGGCGCAGACGCAGTGCTGATTCCTCTGGACGTGCCGACCGACGGGGTGGTGGTCGCGGGTGCGACTGCTGCGGAGAGCGTCGGGGTGGCGGTGGAGCGGCTGGACGACGGGGTGTGGCAGGTGCTCGGAGAAGCCTCGGGGGTGGACCCGACGGTCGCAGTCCCCGCAGTGCCCGGCTCGGAGCATCGCCTGCGGGTGTGGACCCCGGACCATCGGGGAGAGGCTGTGCTCGTGCAGGTGGACGCCGACCGGCTGGGACGAGACGCCGAGGGGCGCCTGGATCGCGGCGTCTCACTCAAGAACCTGGGCGGGGTCGGGGTCGCGGCGGTGAAGCTGCGACAGCCCGGGGTGTTTGTGTTCGCAGAGCCGGTCACCGTCTGCCCGGCACCCGGCGCGCCCTGCACGGTCGTCGAGGGCACCGTGGTGCTGCCCCAGGGCATCCTCACCCTGGTCGGTGTGTCGGGTCAGAAGGTGGTCGCACAGCGCGCCGAGCTGTCTGGAGGCGTCTGGCGTCGGCTGTCCGTCCACGACACTCCCGCCGTCTGGCCGCTGCCCCGAGACGGAGGGGTGACCCTGGTCATCGCCCGGGCCAACGCCGGCCAGCCCGGCCTCTCTCTCGACGATGCCCCCGCCGCAGTGAGCCCCCAGGCCGCCGCCGCGGTCAGCCTCGATGCTGCTGCACCCATCCTCCGGCTGTGGTCCGGTGACGGGGAGGGCCTGATCGCTCGGATCCGCTCCTGGCGCTTCGAGCTGCCCCGGGCCGAGGCGCTGACCTGGGGGGCTTCAGACCTGACCGCAGAGGCCGGCGGGGCTGCCCGGTGGTCGCTGCCCGGCGAGCCCGGCACGCTGCGGCTGTCGCTGGAGTCCGGCGCGGTGGCTGCGATCCGGGACACCGATGGCACCGTGCACGTCCGACACGCCGACGGCGCGGCCCTGGAGACGCTGCTGTGGGGGTCGTTCTCCGAGGTTGTCCTGCTCAACCCCACTGAGGGTGACCTCGCCGGTCGGCTGGAGCTGCTCGCCAGCCACCACACCGCCCCCGTCCTCACTGCCGAGCGCCCCCTGGAGCGCCAGGACAGTCGCGCCGCACACCTCCAGGTGGCCGTTCCCACTGCGGACGGGACCGTGATGCTGCGCGGCGCCATTCGCTCGGCGACCTGGACGGGCGACGACGGCACGGTCATCCCGATCACGGACCGGCAGCTCGCGATCTCCAGCGGCGGCGTCCTCGACCTGCACACCGAGCCGGGTGCCGCAGTGGCCTGGCTGACCGGCCCAGACGGCGACGGGCTGTGGGGACTCGACCAGGCGATCTCGGCCACCCCGCTCCACCTGCCCGCCGCAGTCCCGCTGTCCGGGGCGTTCCAGGGCTACACCGTGCAGACCGATGCCCCGGGCCTCCTCCACCTCCACCTCGACATGCCCGCCGTCCTCGCCCTTCGCCCGGAGCGTGGACCGTCTCAGACCTGGCTGCTGGCCGACGGTGGCTCGGTGACGGCCTGGATCGGCGCTGGGGTCTCCACCGTCCTGGTCCGCCCGCTCGGCGAGGGTGCGCTGTCGGGCGACCTCACCGCCCGGCTCGATGCTCCGATTCCCATCGGCGAGGGGCTGGGAGCCTCGGTGATGCTCTCGGCAGGGGAGGAGCGATGGTTCTCGTTCACCGTGCCCTCAGACCGCGCGGTGGGGGCTGGGGTTCGGGCGGACTCCGATCGGGTCAGCGCGCGGCTGCTCGATGCCGACGGGGTGCTGATCGACTCGGGCGCGGTGATGCTCTCCGAGCTTGCTGCTGGTGACTACCTGCTCGCCCTCTCCCTGCCCCCAGACGCCGCCCCGGCCCGTGCCCGTCCGGTGATCGCCGGGCTGATCCTGCCCGACGCCGGCCCGCCCGCTGAGGTCGTCCGGCGCTACATGGAGACGCCATGAGTCGCCGCATCTGGCCCCTCCTCCTGCTGCTCCTGCTCGGTGCAGTCGCAGTGGCAGACCCGGAGACCTTCCGCATCCCGTTCCGGCCCGCTCAGGTCAGCGGGGTGGTGATCGTGCCGGATGCCCACCTCCGCCGGTGGGATCCCGTCACCATCTTCTTCCCCCGCGCCGTCGGTCCAGCCGGTGGTGGAGCGGAAGATCGCCCCAGCCGCCACCTCTCCGACTTTCCCGACCACCCCGGCGCGTTCACCTGGCTCGACCGCAAGACCCTCCAGTTCCGTCCCGCCGAGCCCTGGCCGCCGCTGAGCCGGCTGACCTGGTCTGCAGGGGGTCGCACCGTTCGGCTGAACACCCTGATGGCCCCGCCGGTCCAGACCGTTCCTGCGGATGGTGCCGACGGCCTGGAGCCGGTGGAGTCGATCACCCTGACCTTCACCGACCCCCTGGACGCTGAGGTGCTGGAGCGCATGCTGCGCATCGAGCTGCGAGACCTGCCCGGGGTCGACGCCACCTCCGCCCGCTGGCTCGACGCCGACGACTTCGCGATCAAGCCGCTGCCCCGTGCCAGCTCCGATGCCCCCGCCCGCTACGAGATCGCGCTCGACGAAGCCATCGGCTCCGGCATCCGTGCCCGGGTCCACTTCTCGCTGTCTGTCGATGCCACCGGAGAGCCTGGCGAGACCTTCGCTGACCTCCTGTTCTCCACCGCCCCTGGCTTCCGCCCGGTCGGCCTCGGCTGCGGCGCCCGGCGCTACCCGCTGACCCCGGAGGGCTCCGTCTACGCCGCCGAGCAGGCCATCGACTGCGGGGACACCGCGCCGATGGTGGTGGTCGAGCTGTCCGCCGAGCCCGCACCGCTGTCCATCGTCGATGCCCGCAACCTCCTCCGGTTCTCCCCGCCGGTCGACGACCTCGCCGTCTCCGTTCATGGCCGGCGCATTGAGGTCACCGGAGACTTCGCCCGGGACACCCTCTACCGGGTCCGCCTCGCCCCCGCTCCGCTCAGTGACTCCCGGGGCCGTGCCCTCCAGGTCGACGGCGAGAGCGCCCTGTCGGTGTTCTTCCCCGAGCTGATCGGCTTCCTCAAGCTGACCGCCGGGGCGGGCATCTCCGAGCGCAGCGGACCCCAGCGCATCCCCCTGTCGGGGCGCGGCGTCTCCCAGGTCGACCTCCGCATCCACCGCATCGATCCGCTCGACCGCGGGCTGTGGCCGTTCCCGTCTGGCGGACCGGTCTCCGTCGAGGAAGACACCCGTCCCGCTGGTCCCGGTGAGCAGATCCCGCAAGAGCCCAATGTCGAGCGCCTGCCGAGCGTCTCTGAGCTGGCTGCCGCGGTGGCGACCCTCGGTGCTCCGCTGGTCTCCGAGGTGGTCGATCTGCCCACGTCCGAGGGGAACAGCACCGCGTTTGGCCTCGACATCGCCGACCACCTCGCTCGTATATCCGGCAAGAACAAGCCAGGAACCTACCTCGTCGGGGTGCGCAGCCTGGACACCGGCTCCACCCGCTCCTGGATGCGCCTCCAGGTCACCGACCTCTCCCTGACCACCCTGGAAGCCGCCGAGGAGGTCCACCTCGTGGTCTCCTCTCTCTCCAACGGCACCCCCGTCTCTGGGGCCACGGTCCGCATCGAGGGCACAGTGCGAGAGCCCGGTGAAGAGACGCAGTGGGCGGTGCTGTTTGAGGGGCGCACCGACGGCTCCGGCGTCCTGCCCTGGATCCCGCCGGGGGTCGACGACATCCGACGGCGCACCGTCCGCCGCATCGTGGTCCGCCGCGGCAATGACACCCTGGTCCTCAACCCCAACCAGCCTCCCCAGACCTACACCAGCGGCCAGTGGCGCTCTGCCTCCTCGACCTGGCTGCAGTGGGGATTTGGTCCGCTGGAGCGGCGCGGCGAGAAGCCGGTCACCCTCTGCCATGTCTTCTCCGAGCGCCCGGTCTACCGACCCGACCAGCCCGTGCACCTCAAGGGCTACATGCGGACCCGCGACAACGGTCGGCTGACCCGGGTGACGGGGGCTGCCGCGCTGGTGGTCGATGGTCCCGGTGACCTCTCCTGGCGCTACCCGGGCACGCTCTCAGACGTCGGCGGACTCTATGAGAAGTTCGCTGAGGACAAGCGCCCTACCGGCACCTACTTCGCCTGGATGGAGACCCCAGACGGCGAGAAATGCGGTCGCACCGAGTTCTCTCTGGAGGACTACGTCGTGCCCCGGTTCGAGGTGCTGCTGCACGGACCAGACGCCGCCGCGCTGGATGCGCAGTTTGAGGTCGAGCTGACTGCCAGCTACTACGCCGGCGGGCGGGCGGCTGGGCGTCCGATCCGGTGGCGGGTCAGCCAGCTCCCCTACACCTGGGATCCCCCGGTCAGCCGGGAGGGCTTCCTCTACTCCTCCGACGGTCGGTTCTCTCGCGGGATGTCCAACACCGCCGCGCCCACGCTCGATCTCTCCGCGACCACCGATGAGCAGGGCCGGGCAGTCCTCCCGCTCGATCCCACCGTTGAGCTGACCGCCGAGCCGCGCACCTACCTCGTCGAGGCCACCGTCACCGGTGAGGACGACCAGACCGTCACCACCACCCACCGCATCGACGCCCTGCCGCCGTTTGTGATCGGCCTCAAGGTGCCCCGCTACCAGGATCGCGCCGACCACATCCCCGCTGAGGTCCTGGTCGCCGGGGCGGACGGCGCGCTGATTGCTGGCCAGTCGGTCACCCTGCGGCTCCTTCAGCGGCAGTGGCACTCCCACCTCCAGGTCGGGAATGGCAGCGCCGACTTTACGGACGGTGCCGCCCGCTACATCACCGACAGCGTCGATGTTCTCCTCTCCGAGCAGGCCCTGACCAGCAGCGGCGCTCCGGTGAAGCTGCGGCTGCCGATCGCGGAGGCTGGGGTCTACATTGTGCAGCTGGAGAGCCACGACCGCATGGGGCGGGCCAGCACTGTCTCGGTCGACCTGTTTGCCGGGGGTGACGGGGCGGTGAGCTGGGAGAAGCCCGAAGCCGGGGTGTTCACCCTCCAGACCGACGCCGCCGACTACGCTCCGGGCAAGACCGCCTCGGTGGTCCTCCAGAGCCCGTTCCAGTCCGCCCGCGCCCTGGCGGTCATCGAGGCCCCTGGCGGCAACCGCTACCAGTGGCTCACCGTTCGCGGCGGCCAGGCCACCCTCCGTCTCCGCATCGAAGAGGACTGGGTGCCCCGGGTGCCAGTCCATGTGGTGCTGATGCGCGGGCGCATCCCTGGCGATGTGGTCGGCGGCGAAGACCTCGGCAGGCCCGCCACCGTCGCTGCCTCCACCACCGTCAACGTCCAGCCCGTCCACCACCGCCTCGACCTCACCCTGACCCACCCCGAGCGTGCCCTGCCCGGCGAGCGCGTCTCGGTGACCGTCGACCTCAAGGACCACCGGGGCCGTGCGACCGCCGGAGAGGTCACCCTGTGGCTGGTCGATGCCGCGGTCCTGGCGCTGGGCCGGGAGTCGGTGCTCGACCCGGTGCCGTCCTTCATCCGCAGCCCGCGCTCCTGGCTCTCCGTTCGCGACACCCGCAACCTCGTGCTCGGCCTGCTGCCCTGGTCGGTCACCCCCGGCGGAGACGAAGCCGAGGAGGCCGCCGACGACCTGTTCGAGCGGGCCACCGTGCGCCGCAACTTCGACCCGGTCCCCTACTACAACGCTGCCATCGCCGTCCCCCGGTCTGGCACCGTCACCGTGCCCGTCACGCTGTCTGACAGCCTCACCACCTTCCGCATCCGGGCCAAGGCCGCCGCCGGGGAGCAGCAGTTTGGTCACGCCACCGGCAACATCTCGGTGCGCCTGCCGGTCGTCGTCCAGCCTGACCTCCCCCGGTTCGCCCGACCCGGCGATCAGTTCGATGTCTCGGCGATCGGCCGGGTGGTCGAGGGCGAGGACGGGGCGGGGCGGGCGCAGCTCAGCAGCACCGGGCTCTCCGTCTCTGGCGGCGCACAGCAGTCGCTGACCCTCGCGAAGGGTGAGGGCAGCGCGGTGAGCTTCCCGGTCACCGTGCTCGACGATGCCCAGCAGCTCCAGATCGCAGTCGCCCTGGAGCGCACCTCAGACGGGGCCTCCGACGCCTTCTCGGTGACCCTCCCGGTCCGTCCCGACCAGCGCGAGGTCGTCCGCCGCACCCGGCAGACACTCGCCGCTGGGGCATCCGTCGATCTCTCCGCGCTGTCGGTGCCCGCCCGAGGGGTGGAGCGCAGCGTGCTGATCACCGCCCGCTCTGAGCTGCTGGAGGCCGCTGCTGGTGCTGGGGCGCTGCTGGACGACCCCCACGGCAGCACCGCCACCCGGCTGGCGAAGGCCCGGGCCTGGCTGGGCACCGCCGCCCTCTCCGACGCCCTCGACCTCCCTGCCCCCGATGTCGCGGTGGAGTCCACCCTCGCGTGGCTGCCCCAGGTCATCGACAGCGACGGGCTGGTCGCGTTCTGGCCGGGTGGGAAGGGCACCGTGTCGCTGACCGCCTGGACGGTTCACTTCCTCGCCGAGGCTGAGGCCGCTGGTCACACCGTCGATCCCGCCCTCATGCGAAGCCTCACCGGGACTCTCACCGACAGCCTCCGGTCGGACTATGGCCGGTTCGTCGACGGTGAGGCATGGTCGGAGCGGACCTGGGCACTCTCCGCGCTGGCCGCCGCCGGCCAGTCCGCCGACGCCTACTTCTCCGAGGCCGCCCGGAGCGCGCAATTCCTCGGCGCGGAGGGCATCGCCGAGGTCCTGCTCGCCGGAGCCGCAGGCGGGCAGGTCAACACCGCCCAGACCCGGGAGCTGGTCGAGGCGCTCATGGGTCGCTTCCGGTTCCGACTGGAGCGTGGCGCAGAGGTCTACGATGGGCTGAGCGGTCCGCAGTCGGCCAGCGGGCTCCTGCTCCCCAGCGAGGTCCGCGCCCTGTCCGAGAGCATCCGCGCCCTGCTCGCCCAGCAGCCCGACCACCCCGCCCTGCCCGCCCTCACCGACGCCCTGCTCGCCCGCTCCTCTGCCGGGGGCTGGGGCAACGCCAGCACCGACTCCGCCGCCCTGCTCGCGGTGGCCGACATCCTCCGGATCGACCGCGAGGCCACCCCCGAGGCCACCGTCACCCTGACTTCTGGCGGCCAGGAGACCACCCTGACCATCGGCTTCGGCGCGCCCGCTGTTCGGCACACCGAGGCCGCCGCTGGCGCCGCCCGACTGACCATGACGTCCGGCGACGGAGCCCTCCTCGTGCAGTCCGACCTTCGCTACACCCCGACCACCAGCGGTGCAGAGATCCCGCCGCGCGCCGACGGCTTCGTGGTCTCTCGGGAGGTCTCCATCCTCCAGGGCGACAATTCTCCGCCCCAGACGATCCAGCTTGAGACCGCCGGGCAGATCCTCGACCTGAGCCGGGGCGACATCGTCGAGGAGCACATCCAGCTCATCAGCCCCGCCGCAGCCAGCCACGTCGCCCTGATCGTCCCGCTGGCCGCTGGCATGGAGCCGCTCAATCCCCGCCTCGCCACCGCACCCCCCGAGGCCACCCCGACAGGGCGGACCACGGCTTCACCCGACTACATCGACTGGCGGGATGACCACGTAGCGCTCTACTTCAGCAGCCTGCCAGCGGGAACCTGGGACGTCTACTTCCGCACCACAGCCTCCACTCCTGGCACCTTTACCCAGCCCCCCGCCTCCGCCGAGCAGCTGTACGACCGCACCGTGGCGGGCAATTCTGCCGGGGCGAGCGTGCGGATCTCGCGATGAGTGCAACGCACGGCTTGCCAGATCGGCCCTGTCGGTGTCAGGCTTCTACCCAGAGATAGACCTGAGGTGACGTGATGCGAATGCTGATTTCCCTTCTCCTGATCGGCTGTGGCTCGCAAGAGGGCACCGAGGCCGGTGACTGCTCCGACGGCGCAGACAACGACGGCGATGCCTTGTTCGACTGTGCAGATGACGGCTGCACCGGCTCCCCGGACTGCGACGACGGTGGAGAGGAGGCCGACGCCGACACCGACGCCGACTCCGATGCGGACACCGATGCGGACTCCGACACGGACACCGACGCGGACGCCGATGCGGACACCGATGCGGACGCTGATGCCGACACCGACACCGACGCCGATGCCGACTGTGACAGCGTGAGCTTCACCGGCGAGGTCAACGGCCGCAGCTTCGCCTTCGACTCCTTCGCCTGGGAGCAGACCGGCTACGGCGCCAACGTCATCGGCATCCAGTCCGACGGCACCGCCGCCTGCACGCAGCTCCTCGACACAGGCACCACGGGCCTCACCTTCGTGCAGATCAAGATGGAAGGGAACCTCTCCGGCACCAACACCTTCGTCACCATCGACAGCAGCAAGCCCGGCGACGACCGGGTGCTGGGCAGCGTCTCTGGAGACAAGTTCGCTGCGGGTGCGACCGGCGGCTCGATCACCATCGACGCCATGAACAAGAACGCCGACGCAGAGCTCAGCAACGTCTCCATGATGTTCGAGAACCTCGACGGCGACTCTCTGGGCTCCGTCGATGGCGACATCACCGCCTGCTACTGCACCGGCCTCGACCAGGCGACCATCCCCGGCGACGGCAAGGGCGGCGGCAAGGGCGGCGACGGTGGTAAGGGCGGACCGAAGTAGAGGTCTCCCGGGGGAATCCAGGTGGACTGGATGAATCACGACGACACGGTGTTAGGATTGGGTATGCGCTACCTTCTGCCATTCATCACTACGCTGGTTGCCTGTGCGCCCCCTGAGGCGCCTGAGGATCTCCAGCTTCTCGCGGCCTACGTCTTCACTCACGCCGATGACGAAGATGACGAAGAGCTGATCGCGGGCCTGGACAACCTCTACGTCTGGATGGGGGAAGACCAGGAAGAGGACATCGAGGAGGGCTACCAGATCAACCTCCTCGGTGAAGAGGCCGTCTCCGATCTCGAGGGCACGGACTTCGACCTCACCGAGGATCTGGTTGGCGCTGCAGTGGCCCATGAGTCCACCCACAGCGCCGAGGACTTCGCCCAGGTGATGATCGCGGAGGACTGGTCGACCGTCATCGTCGATCAGTACGAGTACTACGACAAGGTCTACACCGAAGGTGAGGACTGTATGGTCGGTCGGGACTGCATGATCGCCAAGGCCAACAGCGAGTCCGAGCTGGTCCAGTTGGGCATCAGCATCGTGTCGAAGAACCGCATCCAGTACCGCTGGGTTGAGACCAGCGAGGGCTGGGCGTTCGTCCACCGAAGCTGGCTGACCGAGCCGCCCGTCGTCAGCTCCGATCTGGTCGAGCCCAAGTCTCAGTTCTTCCTGTCCGTCGTCCTCCCACGGGATCCGATCGTCCGCATCCAGGCCACCTGGATCGACACCACGATCATCGGGATCAGCATCCCCAAGAACCAGGTCGTCAGGACCATGCGGGATCAGGGCGACAGCGTCGAGGTGTTCATGGACGAGAACTACTGAGGCCTCACTCGTACAGAGCGACATACTCCACAGTCATCACACACGGGAAACTCACCCCGTAGTAGATCGCCGCGGCCCGCAGACCGCGCCCTCACAGTCAAATCCCGTGTCTGCCAGCGGGCGCTCTCATCAATGCCTGGGAGGTTGGTGAGGAAGCTGCGCTCATCAACCTTGAAGTTGCCACCCACAGCAAACGGCAGGGTCTCCTCTCAGCTTCTGACAGCGGGCGGACTGAACCGAGAGGCTCTCATCGAGCCACCGACCGGTCTCAGAAACGACAGAAGTGCCCGTGTCCAGGTCGCAGTAGTCTGCGGCCTGTCCTCCGCCAGCGTCTTCCTCTGGCACCCTGCACCCGACCATCAGCGCGATCAGCATCGCCCCTCCCCCGACAGTATATGACCACTCCGCTCCTCCGCAATGGCCCCACAGACCGCCGACTCACCGTGGTGCTTGCCCATGGTGCCGGGGCGCCGATGGACAGCGACTTCATGAACCACATCGCCGCCGGGCTAGCGGCTCAGGTTGCCGTGGTGCGGTTCGAGTTTCCCTACATGCACCGGCGTCGGACCACCGGGAAGCGGGCCGGACCGGGCAGCGCGCTGAGGCTGCTCGACTTCTACCGCGACGTGATCGCGCCGCTGGGCGACCCGGGGCGGCTGATCATCGGCGGCAAGTCAATGGGCGGACGGATCGCCAGCATGATCGCGGACGACTGCGGTGTCGCCGGTCTGATCTGCCTCGGCTACCCGTTCCACCCCGCAAAGAAGCCCGATCGGCTGCGCACTGCCCACCTCGCCACCCTCGCCACCCCCGCCCTCATCCTCCAGGGTGAGCGCGACCCAATGGGCCGCCGTGACGAGGTCGCTGGCTACACCCTCAGCCCGGCAATCACCGTCTCCTGGATCCCCGACGGCGACCACTCCTTTGTGCCTCGAAAGTCTTCTGGACACACCAGGACCGGCAACCTGGAACGCAGCGTGCTGGCCGCGACGGAATTCATCACCATGATCGAAGGCGCAGAGGGGTGATGGCGATGGTACATTCTGTCTCCTGAGATGGAGGGAAGATGATTCGCCTGACTTCAATGGCTGTGCTGCTCAGCCTGACTGCACTCATCGGGTGTGGAGAAAAGGACACCGGAGAGGTCGAGGAAGAGGTCATCGACAACGACGGCGATGGTGTCCCTGAGGGTGAGGACTGTAACGACTGGAGCGGCGTCATCTACCCCGGCGCCCCCGAGGTCTGCGACGACGTTGACAACGACTGCGACGGCGAGATCGACGAAGACGCCGTCCGGATCTACTACGCTGACGCCGACGGTGATGGCTACGGCCTCGAAGATCAGACCATTGGCGCCTGCGAGCCCCCCAGCGGCTACGCCGAGGTCTTCGGCGACTGCGACGACACCAACCCCGACGCCAACCCCGGTCTCTCCGTCGATGTCTGCGACGACGTTGACAACGACTGCGACACTGAGATCGACGAGGACGTCGTCTACGCCGACTACTACATCGACGCCGACGGCGACGGCTATGGCGCAGACGATGGTAAAGACGTCATCAACGACTGTGCCGCACCCGAGGGCTACGCCTCCACCAACGACGACTGCGACGACACCTACGACCAGACCTACCCCGACGCCATCGAGCGCTGTGACAACAAGGACAACAGCTGCGACGGCCAGATCGACTACCAGTACGTCGACGAGTGGTACCTCGACTCCGACGGTGACGGCTACGGCGATGAGTCCACCGAGACCGAGGACTGCGACCCGCCGACCAACTACGTCCCCGACGACGGCCTCGACATCTTCGACTGCGACGACACCGATGGCACCATCAGCCCGGTGGGTGTTGAGCTGTGCGACGGCATCAACAACGACTGTGACGACGAGACTGACGAGGAGATGTGCTACACGATCTGGAGCGGTGAGCACGTCTACGAGCAGGGTGTGTACACCGTGCCGACCCAGCGGGACTGCGAGTTCTACTACACCTCGACCTCCTCCACTCGAGCGAGCACCGCCGGCTGTGAGAGCTGTGAATTCGCCTTTGAGGTCGAGCTGTCCTACGACTCCGCCAGCTCGTCGGACAACGGCAGCTGCGCGGGTCTGGCCCACTGGACCGGCGATGCCATGGCCGGCGACACCACCTACGTCTATGGCTACTCCGCGGATTTCTACGGCTACTACGGCTCCTACGGACCGCAGTGGATGATGCAGATCTACGCCGGCTACTGGTATCCGATGTCCTACTACAGTCCGCAGGTCGGAGTGGTCGAGTTTGAAGAATCTACCGGCTACTTCCGGTACACCTACGGCTACAAAGACTTCGACTACGCCGGTACCTACTTCACGTACTACCACCACGGCGAAGCCTACGTGGAGTAGCGGGAGTCCTCGTGACGGAGTTGCGGACGTGATTGTCTTCCTGCACGGCCTGGAGAGCACTGTCGACGCCGACCGGCTCCCCATCGGCCGCAAGGTCCAGTGGTTGCGTCCGCGCTACCCCACCTTCGCCGCCCCTGGCCTCGACACCCGGGCGGCGATCGCGCTGAGAGACCACTGTCTTGCCACCCGCACCGGCTGGTTCAGCGATCCCGTCCGCCTCGCCGCCGCCTTCGACCGCCCCATGGCCCACGCCCGCGCGGCGATCACCGCGGAGACCACCCTCGTCATCGGCTCCTCCTTCGGCGGCGCGGTCCTGCTCAAGCTCCTCCACGAGGGCGGCTGGTCTGGCCCCTCCATCTTCCTGGCCGGCGCGGGTCTCAAGCTCACCCCTCACCGCACCCTCCCTCCCGCGACCCGTGCGCTGTTCATCCACGGCCGCCACGATGATGTCGTCCCCCTCTCCGACTCCCGGGACCTCGCCGCAGCCGCTCAGGTGCCGCTGTGGGAGGTGGAGGATGGCCACTCCCTGGCGACGATCCTTGAGGACGGGACGCTGGGGGCAGCGATTGGCTGGCTTCGCTAGCCTGGGTGGAGGCGGCCGGAGCCGGTCAGGTGGCTGCCTTCTGCTTCACTGCCCGGTGAGTGACGGCAGTAGCCGGTCGCAGACGGGCTGATTGTCGATTCGTGGAGCGACACGGGGACGGGGTGAGTCCGACGAAGCCGGTCAGGTGGCTGCCTTCTGCTTCACTGCCCGGTGAGTGACGGCAGTAGCCGGCCGAAGGCGGGGTAAACTGCCGATTCGGGGAGCGGCGCGGGGACGGGGTGAGTCATACGAAGCCGGTCAGGTGGCTGCCTTCCCCCCTAATTTTGTTGATTGTATTTTTATGGATCGCCTGATCTGGAGTCTCAGTTCGCCCGGGCGCGCGCAAGGGGACACTGGAGTGGGCCGTGTCGGAGGCCCCGCACGCCAGATTCTCTGGCGGGGCCGGAGGCAGCAAACGAGCCGAGGCTGGGGACGTCGGCAGTGGCTTTAGAGTAGACGCCGACAGGGAGTGAGAGGCGTAGCGCAGCGGAGACGGAGCGGAGCGGTCTCCACGACTGTTTGGTCAAGCCTCAGCGGTCAAATGACCGCACTTTTTTCGGCTCACAGGGCTTTTGCCC
>JBLHNG010000017.1:0-29879 GCA_047621685.1 Myxococcota bacterium
ACCATGTCGCTGAAGGTGACCAAGGACGGCGATCGGGTGGATGTCATCGGTGAGGGCGCGCTGCTGCTGGTGGTGCCCTGTGATCGGTGCCTCGCGGATCTGACCTTCACCCTCTCCGAGCCGGTCTTCCTTCGCTACGCCCCGACCGATCCAAAAGTCACCGATGATCGTGATCTTGGCGAAGACGATCTCGATGAGGGCTGGTTTGATGGCCGTTTGTTGGATATGACCGACGTCGTGTCTGAGCAGCTGATGCTGTGGATGCCGGATCGGATTCTCTGTGGATCTCCCGGTGTTGGGCGGCGAACCGCCGGAACCTGTGGTCAGATTGACTACGATCCGGGGCCTGAGGTCAAGCGAGCATCCCCGTTTGCTGGTCTCAAGCTTCCCAACAAATAGCCGCACAGCTGCAACTACAATCCCTACCTTCATTCTTACTTCCCCGGTGTAACCATGGCTGTTCCCAAGAAGCGCACTTCCAAGAGCCGCAAGGGCATGCGTCGTGCCCACGATTTCCTCACCCCCAACGCTGCATCCGAGTACTGTGATAGCTGCGGCGAGCTGAAGCTCCTCCATCACATCTGTGCTAGCTGCGGCGTCTACCGTGGCGTCCAGGTCATCGCACAGCCGGTCGCTACCGAGCCGGCTGCGGAGTAGCTTCGCTGACTGATGCGCTTCCATCTCAGGCCGGGGTAATTGCCCTGGATGCGATGGGAGGGGATCACGCCCCTGAGGCCATAATTACTGGAGCCGTGCGCGCTGTTCGTGCCGGCTTATCAGTGCTTCTGGTCGGTGATGAGGCACGCCTCGCACCCCTGATCCCCCGCGGGGTCTCGCTGCCCATCCTGCATGCCTCCGAGGTCATTGGGATGGAGGAGTCGCCGGTGATGGCGGTTCGGCGAAAGCACGACGCCAGCGTCTCCGTCGCCCTCCAGGCCGTCGCGGAGGGGCGTGCTGTTGCTGCGGTGACCTGCGGCAGCACCGGCGCAGCCATGGCCTCCGCGCTGTTCCGACTCGGCCGCATCCCCGGTGTCTCCCGCCCCGGCGTGTCCGCGGTGGTTCCCCGTGTCGATGGCGGGCAGCTCGTCCTGCTCGACCTCGGCGCCAACGTCGACTGCCGGCCTGAGCACCTCGCCCGGTTCGCGCTGATGGGGCACTGCTACGCCATCGCCGGACAAGGGCTCGTCGCTCCCCGGATCGGGCTCCTCTCCAACGGCCACGAAGCTGGCAAGGGCAACGAGCAGGTCCGCGCCGCTGAGATCCTCATCCGCGAGCTGCCGGTGAACTTCATCGGCCAGATCGAGCCCACTGAGGCATTTCGAGGTGGCTGCGATGTCCTGGTCTGCGATGGCTTTGTCGGAAACGTCATGCTCAAGACCGTCGAGTCCACTGCCGAAGTGGTCAGCCGGCTGCTCAAGGAGGAGATCTTCCGCTACACCGCCGGTCGGCTCGGCGCATGGCTGCTGCAGGGCGCTCTGAAGCGGTTTCGCAAGCGGACCGACTACGCTGAGTTTGGTGGCGGGCTTCTGCTCGGTGTCCGTGGGGTGGTTGTTGTGGGCCACGGGCGGTCAGACAGCGGGGCGGTCTTTGGGGCCATACAGCTGGCCTCACAGCTGGCCTCTCACGGCATCGTGGCGCAGCTTGAGCAGACGATGGCGTCTGCTAGCATCAGCGGGGGTTGACCGCTTGGCTGTCCCGGCTATATAGGGCGCCTTCACATCACCCATCGAAGGGAGCACCAAATGGCCAACAAAGAAGAAGTTGTCTCCAAGGTCAAGGATCTCATCTGCCAGAGCCTCGGAGTCAGCGAGACAGAGATCGCATTGGACTCTTCCTTCATCGACGATCTGGGTGCGGACAGCCTCGACATCGTCGAGCTGGTGATGCTCATCGAGAAGGACTTCGACATCGAGATCCCCGATGAGGACGCGGAGAAGATCTCCACCGTCCAGGATGCCATCGACTACATCCTCGAACAGGGCTGAGATGCGTCGGGTCGTCGTCACCGGACTGGGTGCGGTCAGCCCCTGCGGACTGACTCACAACAGCAACTGGGCGGCGATCACCGCGGGCCAGTCAGGCACAGGTCTGATTACCCGCTTTGATACCGAAGGGTGGCGGGTTCGAATTGCTGCGGAGGTGAAGGGCTTTGACCCTGAGACCTGCATCAGTCGGCGCGAAGTCCGCCGCATGGACCTGTTCACCCAGTACGGCATGGTCGCTGCGCATGAAGCGATCTGCGACGCCGGACTCGATCCGGATGCTCGCCTCGGGGAGCAGGCCGGGGTCTATGTTGGCAGCGGCATCGGCGGGATCAACGAGATCGAGCAGGGCGCCATCGCGGTCCATGAGCGTGGACCACGGGCTGTCAGCGCGTTCTTCATCCCCAAGAGCCTCTCCAATCTCACTGGCGGCAACATCGCCATCCGCTACGGTGCGATGGGGCCAAGCCTGTGCATCTCGACGGCCTGTGCGGTGGGCAACCACAGCATCGGCGAGGCGTGGCGGACCATCGCGATGGGCGGGGCGGACCTCATCATCGCGGGTGGTGCTGAGGCGCCGATCACCCCGCTGTCCATCGCCGGGTTCTCGGTGATGCGCGCCCTGTCGCGGAACCACGACGAGCCAGAAGCGGCCAGCCGTCCGTTCGATGCCGACCGCGATGGGTTCGTGATGGGGGAGGGGGCTGGGATCCTCATCATGGAGGATCTGGAGACCGCGCAGGCCCGCGGCGCCCGGATCTACGCCGAGATCATCGGCTACCACAACACCACCGACGCCCACCACATCACCGCACCCCCGCCTGGCCATGCTGGTGCCGCGCGGTGCATGACTGGTGCGCTCCGCAGCGCTGGGCTCGGCCCGGAGTCAGTGGACTACATCAACGCCCACGGCACCTCGACCCCGCAGAACGATGTGCACGAGGCCACGGCGATTCATACCGTCTTTGGGGAGCACGCCTCCCGAATTGCGGTCTCATCGACCAAGTCGATGACCGGCCACCTCCTCGGAGCGGCCGGCGGACTGGAGGCAGTGCTTTCTGTGCTTGCTCTCCATCACGGCATCGTCCCCCCCAACGCCACCCTGCGCACGAAGGATCCAGACATCGATCTGAACCTTCCGACGTCCGCTTATAAAGCAGACATTCAGGTGGCGCTGTCCAATGCGTTTGGATTTGGAGGGGCCAATGCCACGCTCATCTTCCGCCGCTGGAACGGCTGATGGAGGCTCGATGCGGATCGTTGTTGGATCGGACCACGCTGGTCTCACCCTGAAGACCGAGCTGGTCGGCTACCTCAAGTCACTCGACGGGGTGGAGCTGTCGGATCTCGGCACCCACACCTCAGACAGCTGTGACTACCCCGACTTCGCCGGAGCTGTCGCCCGTGCGGTGGCCTCGGGTGAGGCTGACTGGGGACTGCTGGTGTGCGGGACCGGCGTGGGCATGTCGATGGCGGCCAACAAGGTCTCCGGCGTGCGTGCGGCGGTGATCTCAGACACCTTCTCCGCTGCCGCGACCCGTCAGCACAACGACGCCAACATCCTCTGCCTCGGCGAGCGGGTGGTCGGCGGCGGTCTGGCCCTGGCGATCCTGAAGGCCTGGATGGCCACCGACTTTGAGGGCGGCCGTCATCAGCGTCGGGTCAATAAGATCAGCGCACTGGAGAACACATGAACTTTCCCCACCTCCAAGGCGCCGATCCGGCGGTCTTTGCTTCCATTCAGCATGAGATCCAGCGTCAGCAGAACGACCTGGAGCTGATCGCCTCGGAGAACTACACCTCCCAGGCAGTCCTCGAAGCGATGGGCTCCGCGCTGACCAACAAGTACGCCGAGGGCCTGCCCGGTCGTCGGTACTACGGTGGCTGCGAGCACGTCGATGTGGTCGAGAACATCGCCCGGAAGCGTGCTCGGAAGCTGTTCATGGTGGAGGGCTGCGACATCGGGGTCAACGTCCAGCCCCATGCTGGCGCCCAGGCAAACTCTGCGGTCTACCTCGCCGCACTTGAGGCCGGAGACACCATCCTCGGCCTCGACCTGTCCCACGGCGGGCACCTCACCCACGGCTCCCCGGTCAACAGCTCCGGCAAGCTCTACAAGGCTTTCCACTACCAGCTGTCTCCAGAGACCGGCCGCATCGACATGGACATGGTCCGGGATCAGGCGCTCAAAAACCGCCCGAAGGTCATCGTCTGCGGTGCCTCTGCCTACCCCCGGATCATTGACTTCGAGGCGTTCCGCACGGTCGCCGATGAGGTCGGTGCGCTGCTGATGGCGGACATCGCCCACATCGCTGGTCTGGTCGTCACCGGCCACCACCCCAGCCCCTTCCCCCACTGCCACTACGTCACGACCACCACCCACAAGACCCTTCGCGGTCCCCGGGGTGGGATGATCATGGCGCAGCGCAGCCTGATGAAGGGGGTCAACAGTGCGGTGTTCCCCGGCACCCAGGGCGGCCCGCTGATGCACGTCATCGCCGCCAAGGCAGTCGCATTCGGCGAGGCACTCCGCCCGTCGTTCACCGACTACTCTGCAGCCGTGATCGCCAACGCCGCCGCGATGGCCGAGCGCCTCCTGGAGCGTGGCATCTCGCTGGTCAGCGGCGGCACCGACAACCACCTCATGCTCATCGATCTCTCCGAGCGCGACATCAGCGGCAAGGATGGCGAGAGGGTGCTGGGGCTGGCGGGCATCACGACGAACAAGAACACGGTGCCCGGCGAGCGGCGCAGTCCGTTTGTCACCTCCGGCATCCGAGTCGGGACCCCGGCAATGACCACCCGCGGCATGGGTGTGGCCGAGTCCAGGCAGGTGGCGGACTACATCGTGGACGTCCTGGATAGCCCGTCCGATGAGGCCCTCCTGGCGCGCATTCGGAGCGAGATCCACGCGCTGTGCGGTCGCTACCCGGTCTACCCGGAGCAGGCACAGGCTTGAAGTGTCCGCAGTGCCAGAACCTGGACTCCAAGGTGATCGAGACCCGCTCCGTCGGGGTCGGGATCCGTCGGCGTCGTCAGTGTCTGGGCTGTGGCTTCCGGTTCACCACCTACGAGCGCATTGAGCGCAAGATCCCGCTGGTGGTCAAGAAGGACGGCTCTCGGGAGCCGTTTGATCGGCTCAAGGTGCTCCACGGCCTCCAGCTCGCCTGTCGAAAGCGGGCGATCACCGCACAGACCCTCGAAGACGCCGCCGACCGCATCGAGAACGCACTGCTGGCTTCGGGCGGCAGCGAGCTGACGGCAGACGACATCGGTGGACAGGTGCTCGCTGAGCTTCGCAGCCTCGATCTGGTCGGCTATCTACGATTCGCAAGTGTCTACCAGGACATCCAGAGCCCTTCGGACTTCCTGCTCCTGCTCAAGCCCTGGACCGATGCCGAGGCTGCGGCCATGCGTCAGCAGGACGAGGAGTGAGCGCGCGCCCGCTGGTGGTGCTCAAGGCCGGGATCACCCTCGACGGGCGCATCGCGGACGCCGACGGGCGCAGTCAGTGGATCACCGGTCCTCAGGCCCGCATGGCTGGCCACCAGCTTCGCAGTGAGCTGGGCGCGGTGATGGTCGGCTCGGGCACCCTGCTTGCCGATGACCCCGCCCTGAACACCCGCATTGAGGGGGGGCGGGATGCCCTGCCGGTCATCCTCGACTCCAACCTTCGCATTCCTCAAGATGCCCGGGTCCTGACCGCCGGTCGACGCCCGCTGATCTTCTGCGCCCCGGATGCTCCCGTCCGCTCACTGCCAGCGGACGTGGTGCGCATCCCGCGGGCCACCCACGGCCTCGACCTGCACGCAGTGATGGCGGAGCTGAGCGCGCGGGGGGTTGCCGGTGTGCTGGTCGAGGGCGGCGGCCAGGTCCACCGCAGCCTGCTCGATGCGGGGATGGTCGATCGGCTGGAGCTGTTCGTCGCTCCGAAGATCCTGGCTGGCGGATCGGGCTTTGTCGGCGGTCAGCCCTGGTCGCTGGAGAGCGCCCCGACGTTTGTGGTCGTGGGGGTCGCGATCGTCGGGGGCGATGTTCGAATCTCGATGGAGAGGCGTGATGTTTAGTGGAATTGTCGAGCAGCTGGGCGAGATCATCTCGGTGACTCCGCGGGGACGGGGGAAGACCCTGCGAATCCGCTCCGCACTGCCGGTCTCGGCGGAGGCGGGAGTCGGGAGCGCGGATCGAGAGCAGATCGGCCTGGGAGACTCCATCGCGGTGATGGGGGTGTGCCTGACGGTCGAGGCCATCGAGCCGCCGCACGCCTTCACCCTCGTCGCCGGTGCGGAGACCCTGGCGACGACCATCATCGGCGGGCTGAGTCCAGGAGACCGGGTCCACCTGGAGCGCGCGCTGCGGGTCGGGGATCGACTCGACGGACACATGGTCCAGGGGCACGTCGACGGTGTCGGCCGGGTCCAGAGCATGTCTGAGGACAGGGAGAGCTGGATCCTGTGGCTGGCTCCTCCCGCCGAGCTGATGCGCTACATCGCCACCAAGGGCTCCATCGCCATCAACGGGGTGAGCCTGACGGTCAACGAGGTGCTCGGAGAGACCTGCCGGATCAACGTGGTGCCGTTCACCATCGCCGAGACCCTCCTCGGAGAGCTGTCCACCGGAGGCTCGGTCAACATTGAGGTCGACATGATCGCCCGCTACCTGGAGCGACTGCTGGTCGCACGGGGAGGGGCAGGGGAGGACCCTGGGAAGCTCTCCTTCGAGCGTCTCGCACAGCTCGGCTACCGCCGCGGCTGAATCTTGTTGACACACAGGCCGCCCCTTCCGGGATAGGGGGTCGGTCCCAGGAGATAGCGATGAGCTTTGTGGTCATGGATCCGGATCCGTTTAAGCGGGTAGAGTACGCTCTCGAAGACATCCGCGCAGGTCGGATGGTCATCCTCGTTGACGACGAGGACCGCGAGAACGAGGGTGATCTCACCCTCGCCGCCGATGCGATCACCCCAGAGGCGATCAACTTCATGGCCACCCACGGGCGCGGTCTCATCTGCCTGACGCTGACCGAAGAGCGCGTCGAGCAGCTGGCGCTCCCGATGATGGCGACGAACAACCAGAGCCCCTACCACACCGCGTTCACGGTCTCGATCGAAGCGCGAGAGGGCGTCTCCACTGGCATCTCCGCTGCGGATCGGTCCCAGACCGTCAAGGTCGCCATCGACCCGAGCAGCGGCCCGCAGGATCTGGTCACCCCCGGTCACATCTTCCCGCTCCGCGCCCGTGAAGGCGGCGTGCTGGTTCGCACCGGCCAGACCGAAGGCTCTGTGGACCTCGCTCGGCTCGCGGGTCTGACCCCGGCCGGTGTCATCTGCGAGATCATGAACGCCGACGGCACCATGGCCCGGCTGCCGGACCTTGAGGTGTTCGCTGAGACCCACAAGCTCCGCATCGTCACCGTCGCGGACATCATCCGCTGGCGGATGCGCAACGAAGTCCTGGTCGAGCCGGTGGTCAATGCCATCCTCCCAGTCGCCGGAATTGGCGACTTCAACGCCCGGGTCTTCCGCTCCCACGACGAGGGCCTCCACCTCGCGCTGTGGATGGGCGATGTCGGCAGCGGCGAGCCGGTGCTCACCCGGGTGCAGGCCGCCTGCCCGGTCATCGACGTGTTCGGCGGGAGCGTCTCAGACAGCAGCCTCCAGATCGAGGTCGCGCTGCGCAAGATCGCCGAAGAGGGCCGCGGTACGCTGCTGTACCTGCACCTCAACACCTCCGACACCGAGTCCACCCTCGCCCGGCTCCGCAAGCACCTCGGTGTGGAGTCTGATGACCCCGGCCCCAAGCCGTCCGCAGAGGGTGCGCTTCGGGACCTCGGCACTGGCGCGCAGATCCTGGTTGGCCTCGGCATCCGTCAGCTCCGCCTGATGACCAACAATCCCCGAAAGATTGTCGGCCTGGAGGGCTTCCGGCTGGAGATCGTCGAGACCGTTCCGCTGACCGTCCCCGTTTCTGAGGACAACATCGAGTTCCTCCAGAAGCGTCGGATGCGCCTGGGTGATCTCATCCCCGGACTCGCCGCAGAGTAGATCCCGATTCCGAAATCGGTGTGATGCAGGCAGCGAAACGCTGAAACGAACAGAACATGAGGGCTCCATGCCACGCGTTATTGAAGGTGACTTGATCGACAGCGGCGGGAAGTTCGTGCTGATCGTCTCCCGGTTCAACGACTTCATCACCAGCCGGTTGATGGAGGGTGCCCTGGACACCCTGCGCCGCCACGGCGTGGACATCGAGGCCCGCGCCGAGATCGTCTGGGCACCGGGTGCCTATGAGATCCCGCTGGTCGCCAGCAAGCTAGCCGCTTCGGGGCGCTACGACGCCATCATCGCGCTGGCCTGTGTGATTCGGGGTGGCACACCGCACTTCGACTTCGTCGCCAACGAGATCACCAAGGGTCTCGCGACCGTCTCGCTCAGCAGCGGTCTGCCAGTCTCATTCGGCGTGCTGACCACCAACACCATCGATCAGGCCGTCGAACGTGCCGGAACCAAGATGGGCAACAAGGGCAGCGAGGCGGCCCTTGCAGCGCTGGAGATGGTCAACCTTCTCCGCAACCTAGACGGCGGGGAGTAAGCATGGCCAGCCGGCGTCGTGCGCGGGAATTCGCGCTTCAGGCACTCTATGAGGTCGATATCAGCGGTGCTACCGTGGAGCGTGCTCTAGAGGACCTCTGGGCAGGACAGCTCGACGGTGAGCTGAGCGCCCGCCCGGCGGAGGCCGAAGAGATCGAATTCGCCGCCCGCCTGGCTCATGGTGTGGTCCGAAAGCGCTCGGAGGTCGATGTCCTCATTGAGGGCGCGAGTCTCAACTGGCGGCTCGCCCGGATGCCGGTCGTCGACCGCAACATCCTGCGCCTCGCTTCCTTTGAGTTGCTCGAATGCACCGACATTCCCCCGTCGGTGAGCATCAACGAGGCAGTGGAGCTGGCCAAGCGATTTGGCGACAAGGACAGCCGCTCGTTCGTCAACGGCATCCTCGATCGCATCGCGACGGAGACGGGCCGGGGTGGACGAAAGAACCGTCGGCGATAACGTTACGGGTGTGAACTCACGAAAACAAGAGCTGACCGCGCACCTCATGTTGTTCCTGCTCTGCGGCGGTGTCGTCGCTGCGAGCATGATCCTCTCACCCACCGACGCCGTCGTCGCGCTGGGGGGATTTGACATTCCGGAGCTGTGCATATGGCGCCGCATGACCGGGCATAGCTGTCCGGGGTGTGGCATGACCCGCAGCTTCACCTACATGGGCCACGGTCAGATCTTCGACGCCTTCCGACTGCACACCCTCGGGCCGTTTCTCTACACCCTCGTCGCGGTGCAGATCCCGCTGCGGGCGTGGCGGATGTGGCAGTCCCGATGAGGAGCCGCTACCATGCCCGGCTGGCGTGGTTAGTATGGGAACAGAACCACCATCAGCGGAGGTGCGGACATGACCGCAGTCGATATCAAGATGACCCCCCTAGCCGTCTCAAACATCAAGCGGCTCCAGAGCGAGTACGACGCTGCAGGCTTCGGACTTCGGTTCGGGCTGACCGGCGGCGGCTGCTCTGGCTACAAGTATGTGCTGGAGCTTGAGGATGGCCCCGACGAGGGCGATCACATCTTCGAGTTTGACGGGGTGAAGGTCTTCCTCAACCCCGAGCACGCCGAGAAGCTCAATGCCTCCATCATCGACTGGACCGAGAGTCTCATGGAGTCCGGCTTCAACATTGATAACCCCCAGGCCAAGCGCCCCTGCGGCTGTGGCGAGAGCTTCGACATCGCATAGCTTCTGAGCCTGTCGTGCTAAGGTCGGGCCGATGGGTCGGCCGAAGTATCGGGAGACAGGTCGGGGATTCCTGGCCGCTTTGGCTGCGATGGCGGCTGCGCTCGGGCTGACTGCTGCCCTGCTCTGGCCGATGCCGATGCACCCCGTCGACCACATGGTGGCGGGGTTCTTCCATGGCGGTCACGTCTGGTGCTTCTCGCACATGGCGGACATGATTGCCGGGGAGGCTGGCTGGCAGACCGATCACATCGGCTGGCCGCATCCGGTGCAGCTGCGGTTCATCGCCTGGGCGCCCGCGTACCTGGTCGCGCCGCTCCAGGACCTCCTGGGACCGATCGGGGCGTATAATATCGCCCTGCTGCTGTCGTTTCCCCTGGCGGCATTGGCTGGGATGTGGCTGATTCGCCTCACCGGTGTCCGACCGGCTTCGGCGGCTGCGGGGGGGCTGGTGTTCGCCTTCAGTCCGGTGGTCCTCGGTTTCCTGGCGGCCGGGCAGACGGCGAAGATCCAGCACTGGACCCTGGCGGTCGCTTTGGTGGCCCTGGTGGGTGCGATTCGGCGGTGGCGCTGGCTGCCGTTGGTCCCGATGACCGGCCTGCTGGTCGGCTTCACCTCGCCGACGTTTGCGATGTTCCTGCCCCTCGCAGCGGGGCTGTGGACGGTGTGGACGGTGTGGACCGCTCGGCGCTGGTTGCTGCCCGGGCTTCGGGCGGTGCTGGCGCTGGGGCTGCTGGCCGGCGCGCTGCTGTGGATCCGTCCGCACTACGACTACAGCCCCGGGCGGGGGCAGCGCTATGCCTTCGCCCCATCGACCGCTCCGCCGGGCACTCACGCTGACCTGCTGCCTCAGGTCGCCCGAATCGACACGATGCTGGTGGGCAGTGACGTGCCGAGGTCCGCATCGGGGGCGGGGAACCAGTCTGTCCAGGTTGCCTACATGGGCTGGCCCATGCTGGCTGCCGGGGGTGCGCTGTCGGTGACTCGGTTCGCTGGGCGGGGGCTGGGCTGGGGGACACTGCTGACCAGCGCGGTGCTGTCGCTGGGGCCCCGTCTGGCCGACGCCGATGGATTCATCCAGCGCGCGGATGGCACGGAGCTGCTGCTGCCGGGACTGCTGCTTGCGGAGGGGGGCTACCCGATCGCCCGCAGCGGGATGTACTACCGCTTCCTGGTGCTCGCCGGGCTGGGTGGCGGGCTGCTGATCGCGGCGGGCAGTGGGCGGCGGTGGTGGCTGGCGTGGCTGCTGGCCGCCGGGGTGATCGGAGATGGTCTGCATGAGACCGCCGAGCTGTGGCCGCGTCCGTCTGCGCCAATCCCGGGTCGGTCGACCCTGGAGGCCATGTCCCAAGACGACCGACCCGGCGCGGTGCTGGCCTTTCCACTCAAGGTCAGTGACCACGGTGGCGGCGAGCAGATCCTCCTGGCGACCCTCCATGACCGCCCCACCAACGGCCTCCCCCGAGACATGCAGCGTCAGCAGTCCACCCTCGATGCTCTGGACTGGATGGCTCAGGCTGCGGCGTCAGAGGATGGCGCGGCGGTGCTGTCGGAGAAGGGGGTCCGCTATGTGATCTGGATGTCCTGGCTTCGACCCCGAAGAGATGACCTCTCGCTGTCTGAGGTCGAGGCGGTGCTCGGTCCGCCACAGCAGGACGGCGCGCTGCTGTGGTGGGTGCTGTGAGGGGGGCGTGGCCATGGGCGGTGCTGGTGTGGCTGGTGGTGTGGTGCTGCTGGCCGCTGCTGACCGGTGGGGATCGCATCTTCATCGGCCGGATCTCGACGGATGCGGCGGTCACCCTGTGGTTCTACGATCTCGTCGCTCGCTCGGCGGTCCTGCCCTACACCCTGAGTGAATTCGACTGGCCGGAAGCCTGGACTCGGGGGCGGGAGTTTCCCTCCGCGGTGGATGCGGCGATGGTCGCTCCCATCGGTCGGCTGGTGGACTGGCCGGGTCGGTGGGGCGTCATTCAGACCGTGGTGGTCGGCGGCAACGCGCTGGGGGCCGCACTCCTGGCCCGTGCGGTGGGCTGCCGGGGGGCGGCGGTGGTGGTCGCTGGTGGGCTGGCGCTGCTGAACCGTCAGCTGTGGTTTGATCTGGTGGCGGCCCGGATGAACGCGGTCTGGCCAGGGCTTGCGGCGGCGGCGCTGGGGGCATGGCTGCTGAGCCTGAGCCCCCACCGAACGCTCATGAGCCGGCTGGTTGTGGTCGGTGCGGCGGCCTGGCTGGGGGCGCTGGCCGGAGCGGTCTATCCTCCGTATCTGGCGATGCTGGCACCGGTCGGGCTGATCCTCGGCCTCGGGATGCTTCGACAGCAGCGGTGGCGTGGGCTGCTGTGGGGTCTGGTATCCCTGGTGTTCTCTCTGCTGTGGATTGGCGAAGACCTCGTCGAGATGACCGCGCTGCGCAGCAACCGTCAGCTCAGCGCGCTTGCGTGCCCCGACAACGTGCATGCCCTCGATGTCGCCTGGCTCGCCCGTCCCGATGCCCTCGGCGGCCTGTCCCTGCCCGGGGTCAGCCTCGCAGCCTGGGTGCTCGTTCCGCTGGCCCTGCTCCACCCACGGCGGCGGTCCGCGATCCTGATCGCAGTGATCGTAGCGGTGCTGATGGTGTTGTCTCTGGGGCCATGTCCGAGCCTCAACGGGGTGGCGCTGCCGGAGTGGGAGACCCTCAACGCTGTCGGGCTCTGGCGTCTGCTGGAGCGCCTGACCGACTATGGGCGGCTGGCCAGCATGGCGGCGATCCTGCTGGCCCTGCTCAGTGCGCTGGGGGTGGATGCGCTGAGGCGGCTGTGGCCGCCGCTGTCGATGGTGGTTGCCGGGGCCGTGCTGGCCTGGGGGACGGGGCTGCTGATGACGGAGATCCAGCAGCCCGACAAGTGGCACTCGTTCACGGTCCCCCTGACTGCGGAGTTCCTGGCGACCGCCGCGCCCGGTCCGGTGGCGGAGCTTCCGTTTGACCGCTCGATGCAGTTCCTCTCGGTCATCGACCAGCCCGATCGGCCTCGGGTCAACCCACTCAAGGCCGGGCCGCGCCTCCAGTCCAATGCGTTTGTTGGATGGCTGCTCCAGATTGGACAGGGGAAGCTGGAGGAGGGGGACTTTGATGGGGATGATGTACGCAATTCGGGGGTGCGCTGGGTGCTGATGGAGCCGGCCCGGTGTGAGGTGGAGAGCGTCCCGGACGTGGCCTGTGGCCCCGAGGCGATCGCGCTGCTGGAGGCGCGGCTGGGGGCGCCGGCAGTGGAGGCAGGGGGGCTGCTGCTGGTGTGGTCGCTGGAGGGGGTTCGGTGAGGATGCGGCGCCCGTTGAGGTTCAGGACGGTCCTGTGCCTCAACGAGCGCCGGGTGGTAGCACAGAGGTCACGCCTTCCTCAGAGCCCCTCGGCGGCCCGCTCGCTGGCCTCGATGATGCCCCGCCAGCCAAAGCTGATCCACTCACTGTCGGGCAGGGCGCGAAGCACCCGTCGCTCACTGCCATCCATCTCCCGCTCCAGAATCGCACTGGATCGAGCCGGCTCCAAAATAAGCCCATTCTCCGCATCGACCCAGGCATTGGCATCGAGTCCGGTGACCTCATGGACCACCTCACAGGCATGCACGTCAACCCACAGAATGCTGCTCTGCGGACCCTCGGGCAGCCGCATTGCGCAGTACTGCCCGCCGGTGATGCCCCAGATGCGGTCGACCGGAACGTTGATGGTGATGACGTCTCGGCCCTCGGCGGGCTTGCGGGTGCGCACGGAGTCGGCGAGGTCGTAGTGTCCCAGGACACCGTCCTCATCGAGGACGAGCAGGTCCGGGCGGCGGTTGACGAACGCCATAGTCACCACCGCAACCTCCGCCAACGGACGGGGCGGCTGGATGGCATCCTTGCCGGTCATCGGGTCGAGGATGCGCACGAAGCCCTTGGGGGTGACCACGCCGAGCCAGGTGCCGCCGTTGGACAGGGCCATCGCCCGGGGCCACTTCAGCTCGAAGCCCCGGTTGTTCTCCAGGTCCCACCACCGACAGCCCCCCGACCGCTGCTGCACTGCGACCACCGCACCGCCGACCCCGACGTGGATCGTGCCGCTCGTCTCTGGACCGCCGTCGAACACCTTGCGGCCGGACTGGCAGTTGTAGACCTGGATCGGACCCTGGTGGGGGACCGCGACCAGGAGGCGGCCGTCGCGGTCGACGTGGACCTCGCGGATGGGGGTCGCAGCGTCGATGGCGACCTGTCGGCGGCTGCCGTGCCAGTAAGCGAGGGTGCTGCTGTGGACCGCGACCCGGTGCTCTCCGAACCCGCCCGTGACGGTGACCGGACCTGCGGAGCCGGAGCCGCCGCTGTGCATCAGCCCGTCGTCCCCGGCCACCCGGATCCCGGTGTTCGACCACAGCGCCGCGCCCGTCGGGTTGGGGGCGCCGTGGGGACGGGACTCGATGGGGGCGAGGTCGGGGAGGGAGAAGATGTGAACGCTGCGCCGGGTGACCGCGCCGGCCTGGGTGCCGTCCGGAGAGAGGGTGAGCCGGATGATGCCGGAGCCGCCCCGGGTGGCGAAGCTGTGAATCAGCGCGCCGTCGGACACCCGCAGCAGTGAGATGCCCGACGGCCCCGCGGCCACCACCAGGGTGCCATCCCGGGTGAAGGTGGCCTGCTCGGCGGGGGTCTGGAGGCGATCCATGTGCAGGGCCTCGACCCGCATCAGGTCCATCATCTTGGGCTGACCGCTGCCGTCCATTGCCAGCAGCCGCTCGCCCCGGGGGTCGAACTCGACCGTGTCGCCGGAGAAGCCCTGCCAGGCGGTGATGCGCTCGCCGTGGGTGAGGTCCCAGATCCGGATGAGGTTGTCCTTCGAGATGGACGCCAGTCGGCTGGCCTGCGCATTGAGCGCGACACCTCGGAACGCCCGGACTTCTCCCCGGGCACCCTCCCGGGCCTCCACAAACACCGGCTCGCCGCTGTCGGTGCGGTACACCCCGATGGTCCCGCCCACATCGCCCACCGCGACCAGGGTGCCGCCCTTGATCAAGTCCAGGGCGCCCAGGACCCCGCGACCAGGCTGGAAGGTGAGCTGCGGTGTGGCCTCTCCCGGCCGCTGGATCGCGACCACGCCGGCGGAATCCGCAGTGGCGAGGGTGCCGCTTACTGGATCAAAGCTGGCGGCGGTGATGGGGGCATCGTGGACGTTGGGGCAGAACTGATCGACCAGAGCAGGCATGGGGCAAGGTATCATGCGGTCTTCAGAGAAGCCGGTGAACAGGGGGCTTCTGGGAAAAGGTACAGGCGCTTTTCGGTCCGGTACAGGCACGTATGGGTGCCAATGTCTGTACCCCTGCCTGTACCTTTTCGGGCATCGACATGGCCCTGACCATCACTGTCGTGGTCGGTCAGTGGTCGGTCGGCGCCCACCCTCGATCTGAGCTCGCCGAGCAGCTCCTTCAGCGTCTGCGCGAGGCGCGCTTCGGCATCCAGATCGAGATCATCAACGATGGGGCGGCGGTGCCCTGGTCGGTCCGCCAGACCGTCATGCACTGACTTAAATTCCGGGTCTACGGTGGTGGTCACCCGCTCGCCTTCGCGCGGGCTCAGTGCTCAGCGAACCACCCCCACCGCATCCCGGCGCCCGACGCCCCGGACTGGCTGGTCGTCCCCGGTGTCGTGATGGGCGGGCTGGGGTCGCTGGACTTCTCGCTGTCCTGTCTGCCTCGGCTGGCGGGATGGCCGACCTTCCAGGTCCCCGAGCTAGCAGAGATGTACTGGGAGCCCGAGGCCGGGCTCGACGGTCCATGCGCTGGCGGTTCCTCCCTTCGTGGGTCCGCCGCCAGCCACCAGTCTCCGACAAACGGAGCGCTGTTTGCATCGTCAATGCCATCGGAGATGCGGAAGTGCAGGCAGTGCCAGTCCGCCTCCCAGTCGTTGTCGCACGCCTCCACACCGATCAGCTCGCTGGTGTAGGTCATCCCATCGGTGCTTGTCTCAAGGGTGCCGCAGGACGTCATCTGGTACACGGCGAATTGAACCGGCGTCTGGAAGGAGACGGTCTCCGTTCGCCCAGATGGCAGCCTGATCGGCGCCTGCCCGGATGGAGAGGCCGATGCTGAGGGCGATCTCTTCGCGAGTGGCGGGGAAGACCTGCACCTGAATCCCACCAGCCCGCCAGTTGTCCAGCTCTGTGGCCACGAGGGGGGGGAGGGTGCTGCTGGCGCGGGCGTCGGGTGGCGAGGGGCAAGGCATGGGGAGTGGGCACCTCCTCACCAGGGAAGCCCGGCTGGACGGTGACGCGGGCCTCTTTGATGCGGCTGTCTCGGAGGAGGTTGCAGCATGCACGAGCGGCGAGGAGTCCACGCTGGGCGGGGTGTTAGCGTGCTCGATGAGGTGGACGGTGCCGACCCCGAAACGTGGTTTGTTCGTCTTGCCCACGGAGTAGACTCAGGGACATGCCTCTCCTCTCCTCTCCTCTCCTCTCCCTCCTCCTGGCCTGCATCAGCCGCCAGGAGCCGCCCGCTGAGCCGCCCATGATCGCTGATGACTGCGCCCCTTCCCTCATCGGTCGCTTCATGCTGACCGGCTTCCCCGGCATGAACGACGTCGGGCCGAACGGAGAGCGTCCGATTGGGATTTCCAAAGAGTACACCTTCACCGAGACCGACTACCGGATGGAGGGCTACCCGGAGCTGACCATTACCGGCCGCTACAAGGTAGTATCGACGGACGGGCTGGCAATTCAGGTCCGGCTGACCGACACCATCTTCGACGGCACCTCGAAGGACGATCGCGAGATCCCGGTGGTGTTCTCGAACTGCGGGAAGACCATGCTCATGGAGGGCATGACCTACCAGCGACTTACAGAAGCCCCGTAGGCTCCTTAGCCCCGCCAAGAACGCCTCTGCCTGCCCGCGCTACGCACTGACCTTCCCGATGCTTCAGTCGAGCGTCTTGCTGATCTTCCTGTGATTCCAGCCCTCCTCACACCCCGGTGAGCTTGGACAGGGCCGATGCTCCCCCATCCTCAATGACTGCCCTCCCCGACACGTCAGTCCACTCGCCTACGGCCAGCACCGTCCAAACTCAGCGGCAGCTCGGACCTGCCCCTGAAGCACGCTCACGCCACAGCTCCGACAAGCCCTCCCAGCCCCTCCGCCAGCGACTCTCCGTGCCGCGCGCGAACCGCTGCCATCACCTCCGCCTCGCAGCACGCCTCCGCCCGCCTCACCAGCGCGGCGAGGACGCGAAGGTCAGCCCGAAGCCGGGGCCGATCCACCTCCAGACAGTCCGCCAGCTTCCGATGTGCCCATCCGAGCGACTCGTCCGGAGTTACCTCCAGCAGCTCAATGAGGAAGTCCTCCGGCGAGTCCCCTCCGGCGAGTCCCCTCAACGCGGCCTCGGCTTCCTGGCGCGCGGCACCATCAAGGGAGGCCAGCAGGTCCGGCACGAAGGTCTCAGGGGAGCGGGAGGTGTCGAGGCGGAGCATGCGGCCAGTGTACCCACGCCCTGTGCAAAGATGCGCGCCTGGGAGGAGCCAATGGCCACACCGATCGCGATGCTGCTGCACATGCACCAGCCCGACTACCGCCACCCGACCACCGGCATCCCGGTGATGCCCTGGGTTCGGCTGCACGCCAGCCGGGGCTACACCGACGTGGCTGCGCTGCTGGCGGAGACTGGAGCACAGGCGACCGTCAACGTGGTGCCCTCGCTCCTGGAGCAGCTTGCGTACTACGCAGAGGGCGGAACGGACGCCTGGGAGGAGCACTCTCGCATCCCCGCCGAAGCGCTGACCGAGACGCAGCGGGCGTTCATCCGGGCACAGTTCTTCCACGGTCACCCCGCGATGCGGCAGGTCTCCCGCCGCTATCAGGAACTGGAGCATCGGGTCCAGGCTGGGGTTCCGCTGTCGGATCAGGGCTACCGGGACGTCCAGGTCTGGAGCAACCTCGCCTGGATCGGGGTGATCGGTCGGCGGGACGGCCGCATTCAGGCGGCGATAAAGCAGGACGCCAGCTTCTCCCACGCACAGCTCCTCGAAGTGCTCGCGGTTCAGCAGGAGCTGGTGGCGGGGGTCCTGGGGCGCTGGCGGAAGCTGGCTTCGGTGAGCTGCACCCCGTACTGCCACCCGATCCTGCCGCTGCTGGTCGACTTCCGGCACGCCCACCGCTGCCTGACCATCCCCGATGAGGTCGAGTTCGCCTGGCCCGACGACGCCCTCCGCCAGCTCACCGATGCCCGGCGCAAGGTCGCGGAGGTCCTCGGACGCCCCCCGGTCGGCCTGTGGCCCTCGGAGGGCGCGGTGAGTCCAGAGGTCGCCGTGCTGGCTGCGGAGGCGGGTTTCTCCTGGCTGGCGACCGATCAGGCGATCCTGGAGCGCTCCGATCGAGACGGCCCGGCGGCCATCAACCGCCCCTGGCGAATCCGTGAGGGACCAGCGGGCCTGTTCCGGGATCGGGAGCTGTCCGACGCGATCAGCTTCCACTACGCCCGGTGGCGGGGTGAAGATGCCGCTGCCGATCTCATCGCCCGGGTCGATGGCCGATACGCTGACGGGGTCTGCGTCCTCGCTCTCGACGGCGAGAACCCCTGGGAGTCCTACCCAGACGCCGGGGAGTCCTTCATGCGCGCGCTGTTCTCATCGGGACGTGTGGTCTCCATGGAGACCGCCGCGGCCCTCAAGCCTGCGGGCACCATCCAGCGCCTCCACACCGGCTCCTGGATCGGGGGAGACCTCGGGGTGTGGGCGGGAGATGCCGATGATCGGCGGGCCTGGCAGCTGGTGGCAGCGGCGCGGCAGGCCTGGGAAGAGGCCGGGCGCCCGGAGTCCGCCTGGAGACACCTCGCGGCAGCAGAGGGCAGCGACTGGTTCTGGTGGTTTGGACCCGAGCATCACTCCGAGGTCCATGAGCTGTTCGACGCCCTGTTTCGGGAACATGTCGCAGCCGTCTGGCGGGCCATCGGTCGGCCGGTCCCGCCGGAGCTGTCGGTGCCCATCTCCGCTCCCAGCTGAGTTGCCGCTCGGACTCTGGTATCCTCAGCTTCCATGCAGGCCACCTCCCTCCTGATTGTCCTTGAGAATCGGCTCCCAGCGGGGGAGCGCGAGGAGGTGTTTGCCGCGGTCGCAGAGACGGCGTGGAGACCAACCCTGAAGGCGCTGCATCGGGCGGGCAGCATCCAGTTCGCGCTGCGGCTGTCTGGACCGGTGCTGGACTGGCTGGAGTCCTGTGATCCCGACTACATCGCCATGCTCCAGGAGATGATCGGTCGCGGTCAGGTCGAGATGCTCGGGGGGCTTCACTACGACGCCGTCCCTCATGCCATCCCCCAGCGGGACCTCCATGGACAGATCGCGCTGCATCAGGCCACCGTCAGCCGCCTGCTCGGGGTCACCCCCGTCGGCATGACCCTCCCCCAGAGCGCCTGGGATGGCGCCCTCCCCCGGGCGCTGGCCCGCACCGGGATTGCCTACACCTTCCTCGATCATCGGCTCCTGAAGGCCGCTGGTGTTGACCGCCCCGACGGCTGGTATGTCGCCGAGCGCGAGGGGCAGGGGCTGGGGGTCTTTGGGGTCGACGAGGCGATGTGTCGGCTGTTTCCATGGGGAACGCCCAAGCGCATTGCCCTGGCGCTTCGAGAGCAGGCCCTGGCCGGTCAGCAGCTCGTTCCCGTCATTCTGCCCGGTGAGTGGCTGGGCTACACCCCGGGATCCCGGCGCTGGTGCTGGCATCAGAAGGGCTGGATCCCCAACTTCATCCGGCTGATGCGCTCTCAGGCCTCCTGGCTCAAGACGACCCTGCCAGCGACCATCCTGGAGCGGAACCGCCCATCGGGTCGGGTCTACCCGGTCGCTGGGACCTCCACCTCCGTCGCGCTCTCCTCGCTCTCCGCCGAGCACGCCCGGACCATGCAGCGGCTCCTGACAGCCATCCAGCGCGGCGACGACCCGGTGCTCACCGAGGCCTCCACCTGGATGCTCGGGCCGACCTGGGAGTCCACACTCACCCGGCACGACGCCGCCAACCGGCTGCACAAGTACGCCCTGAGGGTGAGCAATGAGCTGGCCCGGCTCCAAAAGCGTGTCGAGCGCAAGCAGGTCCCCCGGGAGGTCTACCTGACCATCCAGCGCAACCTCTACCGGGGCCAGGAGGCTGCCGCGCTGTCGGGTGACCTCCAGGGTGGGCTGCGAATGGGCGCCATCCGACACGCTGCCTGGGCTGCGCTTACCGAGGCCGATCACGCCATCCGGCTGCTGCTGGGGAAGATCAAGCCGCTTCACTACAAGGTCATGGACCTCTCCTGTGACGGAGATGAGTCCGTCGTGCTGACCACCCCGACCAGCCGGATGGTCATTCGTCCCTCCGCTGGGGGCGCGATCTCCGAGCTGATGCTGTGGGGCGTGGGCAACCTCGTGAACACCTTCTCCCGACAGAGCGAGGCGTGGTTCGCCGACCTGGAGCACGGCAGCCAGCTGCCCGCCCTCATCGAGCCCGACCTCAGTGAGTCCATTGAGCCCCCTGAGGTGAGTGTCTCGACCGAGTCGGCCGAGGAGCCTGACGAGGTGGAGCCCGAGGAGGGTGGGTGGCCTGGTCCGCCACCGCTGCCGCCCATTGAGGGGCTCACCAGTGTGCTGCTCGCCACGGACCGGCACCGTCGGCTGTGCTTCATGGAGCACTTCCTCGGTCCGGAGACCACACTCGCCAACCTCATCCGCGGACAGTTTCCCCAGACCGGCGACTTCCTCGATGCGCCCTACCAGCTCATCCGCGCAGAGCGAGAGGCGGGCGACGATGTCTTCGTGACCCTCGCCCGGGACGGCACGGTGATCACCGGCGGGCAGAAGCGGCTGGTTCGCATCGACAAGCGCTACTGGATGCGGTCCACCGACCCGACGGTCGGGCTGGAGTACCGCCTCGCCAACCGCTACAAGGAGCCGATCCGGACCCGGTTCGCCGTCGAGATGAACTTCAACATCGACTCCCGGACCACCAGCCAGCGCTACATCACCACCGGCGACCGGAGGCGGGTGGGCATGCATCGGGTCGGCCAGAAAGAAGGGGTCACCAAGCTGGCCCTGGTCTGGGAGGACCTCGGCTCGAAGGTGGAGATCCGCTCCAGCGAGCCCGCCACCCTGTTCTTCTTCCCCGTCTACAGCCCCGCCCGGACCCTCCAGGGCTACGACCGTGGCTTCCAGGGAGTCTGCATCCTGCTGGCCTGGGACGTGGAGCTGTGGGGCTCGGAGAAGAAGCGCTTTGATCTCTCATTTGCGGCCACTCGGACGAGCGTGTAGCTCCCTGAATCGAGGCGTCGGGTTAGAGCGCACCTCCTGATGAGGTCATGTCATGCTCGGAAGTGTCGTTCTAATCCTCCATGGACACATGCCCTGGGTGCTCAACCACGGTCGCTGGCCCCATGGCGAGACCTGGCTGTATGAGGCGGCGTTTGGGGTCTACCTGCCGCTGCTGGATCTCATCGAGGAGCTGGATACCGAGGGTATTTCCGCTGGCTTCACCCTGGGGCTGACCCCGGTGCTCCTGGAGCAGCTCGCCCACCCCACCTTCATCGCTGGCTTTCGGGACTACCTCGACGACCGGCTCGGACACGCCCGTCGGGATGCCTCTGAGCCGGAGCTGGCTGGGCTGGCGGTGTGGTGGGAAGAGCGAATTATCGCCGCGCGCACACAGTTCGATGCACTCGACGGCAACCTCCCCGGGGCCTTCGCTGCCCACGCCCGTGCCGGACGAATCGAGATCCTCTCCTCTCTCGCGACCCACGGCTACGCCCCGCTGCTGCTCCACGATTCCTCGATTCGCGGTCAGCTCAAGGCCGGCCTGAGGGTCTCCGAGCGGCACCTGGGCTTCCGTCCTGAGGGCGTCTGGCTGCCAGAGTGTGCCTTCCGCCCCGCCGGTCCCTGGACCCCGCCGGTGGTCCACGGCGACACCCGCAACCGCCTGGGCGTGGACCAGATCCTCGCGGAGGTCGGGGTGACCCACTTCGTCGTCGACGCCCACCACTTCGAGCGCATCCGCAGCGAGGGGGTCATCGACGGCGGGCAGTTTCGCAAGGTCGGCTGGGACGAGGCAGACGCCTGGCCGGGGCGGGGCTGGCGCTCGGTCATGGAGCCCCACCGCATCTCGACCGTCGGGCAGGCATCGGACGTGGTCGCCTATCCCCGGCACCCCCGAGCCAGCGAGCAGGTCTGGGCCGCCGAGATCGGCTACCCCGGCGATGGGGCCTACCTGGAGTTCCACAAGAAGCGCCACGGCGACGGCCTGCGCTACTGGAAGGTCACCCGCAGCGGGGCGGATCTGGGTGAGAAGGCGCTGTACTGGCCCGACGATGTCCCGCAGACGATCCAGCGACAGGCGCAGCACTTCGTCGGCATTCTTCGCGAGGAGCTTCAAGCGCACCGGGAGAAGACTGGCCGGGCCGGGGCAGTGGTCGCGCCGTTTGACGCCGAGCTGTTCGGCCACTGGTGGTTCGAGGGGCCGCAGTTCCTCCGAGAGGTCCTGCTTGCCCTGCATGCCGATCCTGAGATCAACGTGCACACCACCACCCAGCGCCGCGAGGCACATCCCCCCGACAAGGTCGCCTGGATCCCGGAGGGCAGCTGGGGGGAGGGCGGAGACCATCGGGTCTGGCTCAACGACAAGACCCGGTGGGTCTGGGAGGCCTCCTATCGGGCGGAGGATCGGTTCCTGACCCTGCGCTGGGACCTCTCTCAGGCCACTCCAGAGCGCGCCGCTGTCGCTGAGCCGATCCTGAAGAAGGCCGCCCGGGAGCTGCTGCTGCTCCAAGCCAGCGACTGGGCGTTCGTCATCCACACCGACGGCGCAGTGGACTACGGCTTCCGTCGGCTCTCCGGTCACATGACCCGGTTTGAGAACCTCGCGAACCTCACCTGGGACCTCCTCCAGGGCCACGAGATGAGCGACCTCCAGAAGCTACAGGTCGCCGAAGCAGACGCACATGACGACTGCTTCAGCGACCTGGATCTCTCAGACTGGGACTGAGCCCAGACCGGGCCTACTGACCTCGGATCTGACGCGCCGCCCGGGAGACCTTGGCGTCGATGTCGATCTCCAGGGTGTCCAGTGCAATGAGCCTCGCGGTGGCGGGCGCATCGAGGCGCTCCAGGGCGCGCAGGGCGTGCAGGCGAATCTCAGGCTCGCCGTCAGACAGGAGCACGACCAGCTCATCCCAGGCGTCGGTCATCCCGGTCCATCCGGCGGACCGGGCGGCGAAGCTTCGGACCTCGGGGTGGTTGTCGGTCAGCCCGGCGATGATCGGGGCCGACATTCCCACGCCGTCCTCGACGTAGGGGATGGTGCGCATCACCGCAGCCCGGACCATTGCGGAGGAGTCCGTGGAGGCTGCGAGCAGCAGCGCCCGGGCATCCGCCGGATCTGCCCGTCGGGTGACCTCGACCATCACCGAGCGCACGTCTGCGGACGACTCGGTGGCGTAGAGGTCGACCAGGGCGTCGTCCCACTCACCGCCGGTCCTCGGCAGCAGCTCGACCAGCGCGAGGCGCACATGGTCCTGCTCGCCGCCGGACACCAGACGCTCCAGGATCACTGGAGTGAGGGCCGGGTTGTAGAGCGTGGGGTCGGTGAACCGGGGGGTGCCAGCACGAGTGACCCCGGGCTGGGTGGTCCAGGCGTGCTCGACCAGCTCAGCATCCGCGAGGGTCAGCAGGTGATCCGGGACGCCGGAATCGGCGAACGCGGACATAGAAAATAGAGCCGAAAAGCCGAGAATGCTCACTGGTCATCTCCGATGAGGTGGAGGGCGTCTTCCCACCAGTTGGCGTTGGGGGTGCGGATGACGTTGCTGCCGCAGTGAACCTCACCGAGCTGCATGTGGTACCAGTCCCAGTCATCGAGCCAGTGCGGCGTCACGTTCTGTGGCAGCAGGCTCTCGAAGTTGGCTATGAAGGGATCTTCGGCGCGAGCGGAGGCGGAGGTGGAGAAGTTCTCGCGGAGGAACGGGTCGGGCAGGAAGGCGTGGACCTCGCCGCCCTCTTCGAGCTGGGCGACGGTCATGTTGACGGTGCCAGGGAAGAAGGTCGCGGTGTCGCCGCCGCAGTAGGCGTTCTCCTCAAACAGCATCGGCACCCGGATGATGTCATCCTCGGTCAGCCCCAGCTCGACCATGAACAGCTCGACTGCCGGGTCGAGGTAGTCGGCCTGGATGTCCTCGTTCAGGGCGCGCAGGGCGTTGTCGTTGATGACGTCGCCGATGGTGGCGTAGCCCTTGTCGCCCTCGTACTTGGGCAGGCTCATCTCCGGGTCGAGGGTGTCGAGGAAGGCGTAGCCCTCGTCGACATCGGTGACGAGGAGCTTGAAGCCCTTGTCGGAGTTGGGATCGGGCAGGAAGGTGGAGAACTCATCGACGTGGCCCACGCACAGCCAGGTGACGTCGTGGATGAACGGCGCCTGGACCTTCTGCTCCTCCAGGAACTCCAGCAGGTCTTCGTCCTGGGGACCGGAGCCGCGGTACTCGCCCCAGTAGATCTTGCCAAACGGGTAGTACACCCCATCGACGGTGACCGGTGGGCTGGCCTCCATGTTGCCGAAGGAGTCCTGGGAGTTGGCCCGGGAGTCGCTCCAGGTGTTCCGGGCGAAGTCCGGTCCCTCGAACTGATCCTCGGGGAAGTCATCGAGGCCAGAGCCGTTGTCGTTGCGGATGGAGTCGATGACCACATCGACCCGGTGACCCGGAGCGGTGAGGGTGGCGAACTCGATCTCGTCCTGGACCCAGACATCGTAGCCGTAGTCGCTGACTGACACACCACGGAACTGATCGCCGAGAATACCCTCGAAGCCGTTGATGAAGCCGGAGTTTCCACCGTTGCCGGAGTACGACATCGCCATCACCAGCTCGGCAATCTGGGAGTGGTTGTTGAGGATCATCGGGCCGCTCAGCAGGGAGACCTCGGCCTCAGCCAGGGCGTTGTCTTCTTCGTCCCGCTGGATGAAGGTGAGGGTGCCCCTGGCGAGGAAGTCGAGGAACTCGATCTCCAGATCCGCCTTTCCGCTGAGCCGGACAATGTCGCCGTCTTCAAGGAACAGCTCGCCGTCGCGCCAGACCCGAATGTTCTCACCGGTCAGGCCGACCTTGAGGCGCTCGTTCTCGTCGACGCCGGCCATGAGGTCGGAGACGGAGAAGATGCTGAGGTCGTTCTCGCCCTCGACCAGGACATCCGCCCAGTCCTTCTCTCCGTTTTCGTCGTCGTCGTCGAAGTTGGCGAGGCCATAGACTGGCTCAAGGGCCGCCCAGGCGGCGTCGTCGATGAGATCGCCGGGCGCTCCGCAGCCGGTCAGCAGGAGCCCTGGGGTGAGCAGGGCGAGGATGGTATGGCGCAAAGGGAGCCTCCCGTTTTTTCAGCTGTTTGTGATGCCTGAGTGTTCGGACACGGGGTCACAATCAAGGGGGTTCACAATACAGGTGAATTTACCCAACAGCCACCCTGAACCGCACTGCAGGCTCCATGAAACACAACCGTCACAGCGACAGGGCTTCTCGAAGGATCGTGGCATGGGCACGCATCGCGGCGGCAGCCTGCTCCATGTCGATGACGTCGACGATGTCGGCTTCTGTGTGGTAGCGCCGATAGGGCTGTCGGGTGCACCAGATCGCGGCGGCACCCCGGGTCTGAAACGGGAGGTGGTCGGAGGCTGGCCAGGGTGCGCCGACATCCTCCGCGGTGAGCCCCTCGTCCTCAAACGCTTCCAGCGCCTGGGCCATCACCTCATCATCGTCGCAGCCGCAGCGCAGGGCGCCCTCGTCGGACCAGGGGATGTCGAGGTTGATGACGAGGTTGACCGAATTGGCGAGAGACTCGTTGTCGCTCACCCAGCGGCTCGCCCCCTGCAGCCCCTGCTCCTCCCCAGAGGTCAGCAGGACCAGCAGGCGACGATCGGGAATGGACTGCGCGACGTCCGCGGCCAGCAGCGCGGCCATCGCGACTCCGAGGGCGTTGTCTGCGGCGGACTCGGAGGGATGCCAGGAGTCGTAGTGGGCCGTCAGGGCGACGGTGGCCGAGGAGGCGCTGCCTTCCAGCCAGCCGACGAGGTTGTCCGAGGTGTGGTCGGTGACGGTGGTGGAGGTCACATCGAGGGTCACCGTCTGCCCGATCGCCGCCTTGAGGATGGCCCCGGTCACAGCATCCACCGCGACCGCCGGCATGCTGCTGCCCTCCAGGGTGTGTCCGACCTCGATGAGCGGTCCGCCGTCCTCGTCGAGGCTCTCGGTGATGCGGATCATTGCGGCGGCTCCGCCGGTCAGGGCGAAGAGGAACTGCTCGGCCCGGGAGCCGTCGTCGCTGGAGTACAGGGCGATGCCGCCGCTTGTGGCCCCGCTGGTGAGGGTGCCGGTCAGTCCGGTGGTGGTCGGGGAGGGGGAGAGCGGCTCAGCGGAGAGGATGCTGTCGCCCACGGTGAGGGTGGCGGTGCCGGGCAGCCAGGCGTCCCAGACAAACGGCGCGCGCTCCACATCCTCCAGCCCACCCTCCAGCAGCATCGCCTCGACCACCTCAGCGGCGAGTGGCTCGGCGTCCGTGGCGACCTGCCGGGGACCGAGGTCGGTCAGCCGGCGGGTCATCTCGTCGAGCTTCTCCGCGGTCAGCCAGTCGATGTCCACGGAGTCGGTCGAGGTCGGGGTACAGGCGAGGAAGAACCACACCCGATCAGTCTACCCGGAACGGACGGCCTGCTTTGAACGGACTACCACCACACCGGCTCGACCGGGGGCAGCGGCTTGAGCAGCGGGGGAATGAAGTCGAAGTCGATGTGGTTCATGGCTCCGTCTCCGGTGCAGGTTCATGGCTACAACGAGGTTGGACCCGCTGGGCTTACAGGGGTTCCAAGATCCATCCAATACAGTCGAATGGGTTGGGTGCGGTTGATGCAGACCGAGATGTCATCGATCGCGTCGGTGACCATCTTTCCGTCGCGCATGAGGGCTCGGGAGCGGTGGATCACCTTCGAGGTCATCTGGTAGCGATCTGGAATCGCGCCGCACCCGGCGTATCGGCTGGCGACCCCCAGCCAGCGCATCCCGAGGTGGCGGAAGAACCGCTCCAGGGCGGAGAGGGTCAGATCGCGGAGGGGGCGGCTCTGTCTGCGGAGGTACAGCCCGTTGAGCAGCACCGCCGGCTCTCCGCTCTCGCAGCGGGCGAGGCTTCCAAACACGAACCCGAGCGGAGAGCCGCTGCCGGCGATCCGGTTGATGTGGAAGCAGAACGACAGCGGATCCTTCCACACCGCCAGCAGACGGGCCTGGGTCGCGCCGAAGTGTGACCCGGTGCTGTTCCAGCAGCAGGCAGCAGGGTCGGCGAAGCGGAAGAAGGTGAGCAGGTCCATTCTCTTGTCCAGGTATCGAAGCTGGACGGTGTCGTTAACGGTGAGCACAGACAAGTCGGGCAGCGGGCAGCGTCCCTGACGGAGCGCATCGCGGATCTCAGGGGTCAGCGCCTGGGTGGTGCGGTTCAGCACGCCGTCGCACACCTCGCCCTGGCTGGCGGCGAGCTTGAGGGCGTGGAGCAGCCGGGGATCGTCCCAGTGCGCCATGCGTGGCGGAAGCGAAGCCGGTCGTGCCCACCGCAGACGCTGTCGGAGGAGCGTGGAGTCGAGCAGGGCGTCGATGATCTCGGTGGGGGTGGCGGACTGGAGTGCTGCGAGGGCCTCGGCGGCCTGACGGAGCAGCTCCGCGCCGCTGACGTGGGGAGCCTGGCGGACCTCCTCGGCGGTGGAGCGGAGGAGCTGAGGGGAGGGGAAGCCGCCGACCTGCTCCCGGTAGGCGGCCAGGAGAGCCGCCCGCCATGTCGAGGTGGTCTCTGCGCACAGCGCCCGCCACCCGCTCGCGGTGTCGCCGGGGAGGTGTCGGTGGAGTGTGAGCGTCTCGATGATTTCGAGCATGACGGCGTCGGGAAGGGACTCCGCGGAGTGCTCAAGGGTGCGGGCGAGGTGGGCCGGGGAGACGCGCAGGAGCTGGCGGAGGATGGCCAGCCTCAGATCGCCGGCAGACCGCGGCAGCAGCTCGGTGAGCACGTTGAGGGCGATGTCGCCGCCGATGTGCCCGAGAGTCCGCAGCCGAACCCGCCATGTCGGGGTCTCTCCCCGAGCTGCGGAGAGCAGCACCGCACGGCAGGCCCGGGCGAGCACCCGGCGTCGGGCGTGTCCTTCGGGTCGCAGGGCGATCCACTCATCGTGGGCAGCCCGCTCAGGGCTGGTGGCCTCTGAGGTGGTCGGCATCGGGGGCGCGGCGGCAGTCTGGTGGGTGGACATGGTGCTGGTGAGCACCATGCTGCGGCGCATCAGCAGGGCACACCACAGCCGATCTCCCCCACTCAGCGCAGCATGGAGGCGGCGGACCTGAGGGGCCAGGGGGTGACCGGATCCCTCCATGCCCTGCATCAGCTCGCTGAGGGCCTGGGGCTGCCGAAGCCACTGGCGGATCTCCTCCTGGCTCTCTTCTGAGATGGGGGTGTCGGTGTGCAGCTGTGTGATCACCCGCCGAACCGACAGGGAGATCAGCGGGGCGACCGGGCGCGTGGTGACGGTGCCGGTCTTCAGCATCTCGGCGGCCTGATCCGAGGCGCGTCGGGACGGGATGAGCACCGCAAAGCGGGCGGCGGCCTCGGGATCCGTCGTCTGGAGCGCGGCCTCAACCAGCCTCAGCCCGGCCTCCGAGCGACGACTGCGGTAGCGGATCTGCCGAAGGACCTCCAATGCCGCAGCCTCTCCGGCTTCCTGCCAGCGGACCTGGCACCACAGCACCAGCCCCTTCTGCTGGTCTGCGACAGACAGCTGGCTGAGGATCCGCAGTGCGATGGCTCGGACGGTCTCTGATGGGTGAATCCCGAGGAGCGATCGGGCGCAGCGGGTGAACACCGGCAGGCTCGCCGGGAAGCGCTCGGCAGTGAGCGGACTGCCGACGAATCGACGGGTGCCCGTCTGCTGGATCCCGGTTCGGGCCAGCCGAATCGCGGCGGTGCGCAGCGCGCTGGGCTTGCCATACCATTGGGGCAGGGCCTCGGCAGCCTGGCGGGCGGCGTCCACGAGGCCGAGGTCGAGCAGCTGCGCGATCATCCACCGCGGATCCTGTCGTCGCTGGGCGGCGTTGAGTCGGGCGAGCCGGGCTGGGAGGCCGAGGGTTGGGGTGGCGAGGAGGTCATCGAGCACCGGCTTCAGCTCGACCCGGAGGCGACGGCTCGCGATCAGCTGCCGTCGGCAGACCTCGATGCTGGCACGGACCTTTCGATCCCCGCCACCCCAGGCGGTGATCGCGACCAGCAGGCCAGCGAGTCCCTGGAGGCGGATGCTCGGGTCACGGATGAGGTCGGCGGCGTCCGCCAGAGTGGACAGCTCGCACAGGGCTTCCCGGGCGGAGATCGCCCGAAGCATGGGGAGGGCAGACATTGCCTTCTCCTGATTCATCGGTCATGAACGCCGGGCTCATCGCCACAAGACGCTCAATGGGACTGTGTGCTGGACACACAGCGGCACCTGATCTGTGTCAGGTGCGACCTAAATGAAGAAGAAGTAGCGCAACGGGGGCCTCCCGGGTTGCCCCGAGCGTAGCCCTGTCATTTCGGGTCTGCCACCCGCCATCGCGGCCCAGTCCCCAGCCACAGCTGCTGATCGGCCGCCTGCAGGGTCACCCCGCCGTCGCTGAGATCGCCAGACACCGTGGGCACCACCCGGTAGCGCACCGTGGCAGTCCCGCCGTCGTCGGTTGGCAGCGGGATGGTCAGCCGCCCGCCGTTGGTGCTGGCTGAGACTGGCTCTCCAGCGAAGCTCGTCGAGCCGGGGACCCAGATCACCCCGGCGGGCAGGTCGTGGTGGAGTGTGGCCTCAGACAGCTCGGGATCCACAGTGACGGTGACCGCGATCTCGACTGACTCACCGCGGACGAGGGTGCCGGTGGCGGTGAGGTCACCGGAGAGGCCTGGGGGCGGGGGCGGCGGGGTGGTCTGCCAGCGGGTGGACTCCAGACGCCAGGACAGCTCCGGGGAGACGGGGCCGTCAACAACGATGCGCACCGACTCCGAGGGCTGCGCGAGGTCGAGGGAGAGCGCCGCCGCGCCGTCGGGGATGGTGAGACGCGCCAGCTCGGTGCCGTCGGCGTCCTGGAGGTGGATGG
>JBLHNG010000018.1:0-29640 GCA_047621685.1 Myxococcota bacterium
AGGTCATTGTTCCGGACACTGTCCGGAACAATGGCCGATGCTGTTTTTTTGTGATGGGGAAGCGGTATCTTCCCCACTCCCTCGTCCCTTTGGGACGACCCCATCTTTTCCGGGCGCGAGTCCTCTGGACGGATCTCAAGAGGGTCGTGTCCGGAAGCATGACCGAAGCCGCGCTGGCATCCTCTCACACAGACTGTCCGCCAGAAGGGGGCGACATGACCGGTGCCGATTATTGCTCCCAGAGCACGCCGTCGCTCGTCTCAACGACCTCGCACTGGGCGGACATGCTGAACGGAGTGTGCACGATGGCGAGGTTGCACATCTCGTCCTGGGAGTCGAGGCCGTAGGGCACCATCGCGTCGGTGTCGTTGCGCCAGGTGCAGGCATACTCGAAGCCGGTGCCAGCGGGCACGACCATCGGCGGATCGTACTGGGTGATCTTGGGGTCATGCCAGTCGTCGTTCTCGAAGAAGACCTCGCCGGACTCCTTTCCGTCGAACGGGGCGATGGTGAACATGATGCCCTTCTCGTGGGTGTGGCTGGCGAGGAAGTGGACCTCGACGTCCTCGTTCATCACGCAGCGGGTCCACTCGGTGTGCTCGGACTGGGCCGGGATCTCGATGCTCTCGTCTCGGACCTGTCCGCCCCAGATGCCCTCGACCACCTCGCTCTCGTCGATGGTGTAGGCGTTGACGATTGAGTAGAGGTTCACCGTCTCGTCGGTCGGGTTGACGTAGTGAATCTCGTGGATGATGTCCACGCCCGGCGGCAGGTTGGCGACGACCCCTTCGGGCAGCTGCATGATGTCCTGGGCGCTGCCCTGTGCACCGAAGAACTGGATCTGGTTCTCCATCAGGCTCTGGTCGCCGTACAGGTCCTCGCAGTCGTAGTCGCCATACGGGATGGTGCCGGCGGGCACGAACAGCCCGGGGGTGGACAGCGTCATGTGGTGGGTGCCGTCGTTTTGCTGGTACTCGATCCAGCTGACCGGGGAGTACTCCTCGATCGGGATCGGGTAGACCGCACACTTCCAGACCTCCTCATACGGGGGCGCCACGGCTTCCATCTTGAGCTGGAAGCCCTCAGAGGCCGTCGGGGGCTCCAGGAAGGTGACACCATCGGTGGTGGCAGAGTCGTCGGACTTGTCACCGCAGGCGGCGAGGAGGAGGAGAGGAAGCATCGGGGGACTCCAGCGTGGGCGTGGGATGCGGTTTAGCAGAGGATACGGTGGCGCGGCAGGTGGCGTCACAGACTTGTTGCGGGATGGTGCCTCTGCGGTGGAAGAATGCAGACTGTACGAAGCGGCAGTCTTCTCTGCTCGGTCGGTGCTTTGATCGGACTGAGACCGGGGCAACGGCGTAACTGTTGGGCTGATTGTTGATTCGTGGAGCGGATCGGGGACGGGCGGAGGCATCCGAATCCGGTCAGGTGGCTGCCTTCTCCCCCACCCGGACACCAGGGGCGAATCCCCGCCCTGCGGCCACCGTTCGCACTCTCACCGGACCGTCCTGTGCCTCCACAGAGGCCCCAAAGCCCTCCACGAGCCTCACCGCACCTCAAGAACCACCGAGTCCCACGGGCGCTGAGAGCCATCCAGCAGCCCGGTGACCTCCCCACCCTCATCGCCGAGCAGGTGGTGGCGAGCGAAGGCGAGGGCGTAGGCTTCGATGAGGCTGAAGCCGTCCTCTCGATCCAGGTCCGGGCAGCCGCCGACCCCGAACATCTCGTGGCAGCCGCCCTCGATGGAGACCCAGGACAGCGGGGTGCCCGCCGAGAGGTCCCACATCTGCTGGGGGTTGTCGTGGTCCTCGGTGCCTGACATCTGCATCACCGGCACGGTGAGGTCGGCCAGACCGCCGTCGGTGAAGTACTCAAACCGCCCGGCCCCGGCCATCGGAATCGCGGCGACGAACCGGTCATCGGCAAAGCCGGCCTCCAGGGCACTCAGCTCGGCCTCGGTGCAGTCGGTCAGCGAGCCGCTCTTGCACTGCGCCTCGAACTCCGCCCGGGAGAGCGTCCCTCCAATGGTGGCCCAGGTGTCGTACCCGCCGAAGCTGTAGCCGGCGAGCACCATGCGGGCGGTGTCGGCACCGGAGAGGTCGGCCTGGGCCTCGACGGCATCCACTGCGGCGCGGTCGTTGAGGGGGCGACGGTAGTAGATCGGCAGCGGGATGTCGCTGTAGTCGGTGAGGGTGTTGCCGACGTGGTCGGGTGCGGCAACCACCCAGCCGTGGCTGGCGAAGTGCCGGGCGAGGAAGCTGCTGGAGGCGCCGTAGAGGAAGGAGCCGTGGGAGAAGATGAGCACCGGGTAGCCGCCGGTGTGCAGCGAGCCGGCGGGGGCGGCATCGAGGATCGCCTCGGTGTCCTCGACGATGCCGAAGTACCGGGGTGCCTCTCCCCCGGTCTCTTCAGTGGGGTACCAGATGCTGATGGGCACGGTCAGGCTCTCACCGGTCGGCTCGGTGTACGTCTGCTCGACCAGTCGGTAGCCGACATTCATCGGACCATCCCCGATCACAGAGAGGGTGAGGGGATCGACGGCCTGAGCGGTGTCGTCGGACTTGTCGCTGCAGGCGGAGAGGATGAGCAGGAGCATGGAGGCGTCTTATCCCGGGGTGGCCGGGCCTGACGCCGCCTCTGGGTATACTCCCGCCATGTCATTCGACCTCCAGCACGAGCTGACCACCCGGCTCTCCAGCCACGACTGCATCCACCTCGCGCCGGACATCCCACAGCGCAAGCGCACGACTGCAGCCGCTACCCACGCCCACCACCTGCCCGCCGAGGAGTCGATTCTCGCCCTGTACGATGACACCCTGTTCGGCGGCGGCTCCGACGGCTTCATCCTCACCGCGCGGCGGATCTGCTGGAAGAACACCCTGGAGGCGCCCCAGCAGATCGCCTACGCAGACCTCGACCCGACCACCCTCTCCGCAGAACGCAGCGCCCTGAACCTCTCCGGCGGTGTGATCCAGATCTCGATGTCCGAGGGGCTCCCGGCAGCACTTCGCGACCTGCTCGGCCTGCTCGCCCTCCGCCCGGCCCCTCCAGCCGACAGCCTCGCTGAGCAGCTCCGTCGGCTGGCGCTGCATCACCTCGGCAAGGCCAGTCCCGTCTTCTACACTCCGGGAATTCCGCCGAAGAAGCTTCGCAACGCCCGAGAGGTCCACAACAAACAGCTCGACCCTGACGAGGCGGTCGTCGTGCTGTACGACGACACGGTCTTCGGCAGCGCTCAGGACGGCTTCATCCTCACTGCGAGGCGCCTGTGCTGGAAGACCGTCGTGGTGAGCCCGCAGAGCATCTGCTGGGCAGACCTGGATCCCTCGGGTGTCACCACCGAGAGCAACGAGGTGTTCATCAACGGCGACCCGATCACCTTCACCGGTCAGGCCGCGCTCGTCCCCCCGGCCGCCCAGCTGTTCCGAGAGATCGCCGACCTCGTCCAGCGTGGGGGTGTCGTGGAGGCCGGAGCCGCGCCGTCGGTTTCGATCGAGCGGTGCCTGTACTGCGGACTGCGCCTCACCCTGGATGCGGTGCGGTGTCGGGGCTGCGGCGGACCGGCCTGATCCTTCAGCGCCGCTTCACCCGCGCCCAGCCGTTCTCGATCATCGGCGCAGCGGTGTCGTGGAGGGTCTCGGCCAGCGGGCGCCAGGTCATGCCATAGGCGCTCTCGCTCAACGCGCTGCTCATTGGCATTGATCGTCCGATGAGCTTCTTGAGCTGGTTGGTGTTCAGCGTCTTGTCGAACCGGGACACCAGCAGCACCGCCCACCGGGGGATCTGTCGCGTGCCCATGGCCACATCGGGGAACATCGCCTGGATCTGCTGCATCAGCTCCGGCATCCACCCGTTGGCCGCCACCAGGATGCAGCGGGTGGGCGGAGACTCGGCCTCCAGGGCGCGGACATGGGCCTCGGAGACATCGCGGACATCGACGACGTTCAGCATCAGCTTCGGCACCCCGGGGTTGGCCCGACTGACCACATCGCGGACCAGCTTGGGACTGGCCTTGGCATGGGCCTTGATGAGCGGCGGTCCCCAGACCATGCCTGGGTTGAGGTGGACGAGCTCGAACCGCTCAGGCTCGGGCAGCGCATCGACAAACGCCCGCGCCGCCTTCTCCGCTTCGACTTTTGCGAGGCCGTAGGGGTCGGTCTCAAGGGTGGAGCTTGTGTTCCAGTCGGACTCGGTGAACAGGTGGCCGTCGGGCTTGTCCCAGCCGTAGACCGCCACCACGGAGCTGGTGTGGACCACCCGGCGCACGGTGCCGGCCTTTGCCACGCTCTTCAGGACATTGCGGGTGCCGATGAGGCTGGGGTCGACGATGTCGCGCTGGGGATCCTCAGCGGCGAAGAACACCGCAGCGGCGCAGTGACACACCCCGGCCGCGCCCACCATGGCTGCGTCGAAGCTGCCTGCCTTCATCAGGTCCGCGGCGACCAGCTCGAGCCGGTCGCTGGCCCCTGCCGCTTCTGCGATGGCGTGGAGGTGGGCGACTTTGTCGGTGTTCGACGGATCCCGGACGGTGCCCCGGACCTGGTAGCCGGCCTCCAGCAGATCGCGGATGAGGTGACTGGCGATGAAGCCATTCGCCCCGGTGACACAGACCAGATCGCCTGCTTGAAGTGCTGAACTCATCGAACCCTCGCGGACCTGAGCACCCTACCAAAGAGGCGCCCCCGCCAGCGTGGTGACGCTGACGGGGGCGAGGGGTTTTGCAGGGCCTCCACTGTTTGGAGGCGACTCAGGCCTACTCAGGCTTCGAGCGATCCTTGCGGAGGATCTTGAACTCGACCCGGCGGTTCTCGGCCTGGCCTTCTTCGGTGCCGTTGTCAGCGATGGGCGTGCCCTCGCCGTAGCCCTTTGCAGTCAGACGGCCCTCTTCGACGCCCTTCTCGATGAGGTAGGCCTTCACGGAGTCCGCGCGGCCCTGGCTGAGGCGACGGTTGGTGTTGGAGGAGCCCTGAGAGTCGGTGTGACCGCCGATCTGGATGATGAGCAGCTCGGGGTGCTCGACGAGGACCTTTGCCACATCGTTGAGCAGCGGGTGGGACTCGGACTTGATCTCGGTGGAGTTCAGCTCGAAGAAGACCTTCTCCAGGATCTCGATGCGATCCTCTCGGATGACGACCCGCTCCGGGCAGCCGTCATGGGTGGCCGGGTTGAGGTTCGCCGGGCCAGGCTCATCGGGGCACTCATCGCGCTTGTCGGGCACCCGGTCGCCGTCCTTGTCGGGACAACCGCGGGTGTTGCCGGGGCCAGCCTCGTTGGGGCACTGGTCGGCAGTGTCGAGGATGCCGTCACCGTCGTTGTCCGGATCGGGGCAGCCGTTTTCATCTTCGAAGCCGTCAAGATCCTCGGCCTCGTTGGGGCAGGTGTCCGCGGTGTCGACCACGCCGTCCTTGTCATTGTCGGTGTCGGGGCAGCCGTCCTCGTCCTCGAACTGGTCGAAGTCCTCGGGCTGATCAGGGCAGGCATCGTCCTTGTCGGAGAAGCCGTCGCCGTCGGTGTCCTTGTTGCCAACCTGCAGCTCAATTCCGACGAGGAACTCGAAGTTGGGGGAGGCACCGCTGGTGTTGGTGATCTCAGACTTGCCCAGGGCGCTGACCAGGCGAAGGTCGCTGCGGAAGGCGAGGGTGTCGGTGAGGTCGATGGCCACACCGGGGCCGACCCGGATGAGCATGTCGATGTCGCTCTCTCCGGAGTAGCTGCGGTACATCAGGCCGATGCCAGCAGCGAACAGCGGATCGACGCGGCCAGTCTCGGCGCGGACCATGCCGCCGATGCTCGGATTGATGAGGAGGGCGTCTCCGACGGTGACCCCAAGCTCAAGCTCAGAGTGCAGGACATCATTGGCGTAGCCATGGACGAGGCGGGGCACGATGCTGACCATCATGCCGGTGGGCTCGGCCGGACCGGAGAAGAAGGGACCCGCGCTGATGCCGAGGTCGAACCCTTCGTCTGCCTGGGCCGCGCCAGCAAGCAAGAGGGGGAGTACGAATGTCATTGAGCTCATCTCCGGAAGTTCACGCCCTCGGGGCGACGTGCGAGCCTAACACGACTCGCTTTCGCCGCCGCTTTCAGGTCTGCTACTGCCGACGATCGCTCAGTGGACCATCTCGTGCAGACAGCGCAGGGGCAGACAGAGGGCCATCGGCACCCAGAGCACAAGCACCACGGAGAGCATCGCGCAGATCGTTAGCATTGCCCGACCGTTTCGCCATCCGTGTCGGTGGAGGATGAAGCGGTGCAGGACCAGCATTCCCACAAGTCCGGCCATCAGCACCCCCAACCCTGGTCCCCTCAGCATCTGGTGCAGGTCGAGGGGCAGGATGGTGGGCTCGGGCAGGCTGCTGCCGAAGCCGATGTACAGCTCTTGAAACTTCGGGGTGGCGGTCTGGAGGAGCAAAACGAACCCGGCGATGCTGAGGTCAAGCATCCCCAACCCGACCCGTGCCGTCAGCAACGAGCCCCGCTCTGATTGGGCCGGGAGGATGGCCGGATAGCGCCAGAGTGTGCGGATCGATAGGACCAGCCAGCCTGCGATGAAGAGGGTGCAGGAGCATGCGGTCATGCTACCGGTGCAGGGCCTCAAGCGTCTCGGTGATCGCACCTGCTGGCAGGAGAATCGCTGGAGCGGTCTGGGCAGGGATGTTGGTGACGTGGGGGAGGGGGCCCTCGCAGCGGTCGGCGGTGAAGGTGTCGATGTGGTGATCCCGGATGGCACCGCCGACATCCGCGGCGAAGAAGTAGCCGTCGTGGGTGAAGGTCTCGCCGTTTAGCTCAAACACCACGCCCCGGGCCTGAGGGATGTAGACGACGGTGCCGTGGGGGATGACGCCCGGGTCGACGGCGAGGGTGCGGTAGGGAACGAGGATGTAGCCGCCAGCGCCGTCGCCGTAGGGACCACGGGCGAGGCCAAAGCGCACGGTGCCCTGGGTGCGCCAGCGCGAATTGCCGAGGACGGGGCCGCAGTCCACCGACAGCTCTCCGACCCCGGCGTAGTTGATGGTCACCCGACTGCCGTCGAGCCGACGGACCCACGCGCTGCCCTCCAGTGCGGCGTAGCAGAAGTCCCGCTGTGAGAGATGGATGGGGCTTTCTGCGGGAAACGGGGCCTCGTCTGGTCCTCGGACCACCACCCCGTCGGCGATCTCGGTCGCCTCATGCACGCAGTACTGGGTCGACCAGATGTCGAGAGCAGGGAGGTCAGCGAGGTCGGGCTCGGGAAGCGCAAAGGCGCGGACAGTGTCTGCGAGGGGCTCTGCGGCGAGAGGCTCTGCGGCGAAGACAGCCGGAAGGAGGAGCAGCATGGCGGGGGAACACCTCGTGCCTGGATCCTATGACACGACGGTGGTCATCGCCTCGCTGCGGTAGAGTCATGTCTGGAGGTCATCGCCGCAGATGTCCGGTCTCCTCTCGCTGCTGGCCTGTGCTCCACAAGATGCTCCGCCGCCCCGTGCCCCGGTCGATCAGCCCGACATCATCGTGATCGCGCTGGACACCGTGCGCTGGGATCGCACCAGCCTCGCTGACACCGGCCCCGACACCACCCCCACCCTCGCCCGGCTCGCCAGGCTGCCTGGCTCCGTCCGCTTCACCCGGGCCTACACCGCCGCCTCCTGGAGCCTCGCGGCCTACGCCAGCCTGTTCACGGGCCGCGACGCCCTCTCCCACGGCCTCGGCTTCTCCCGAAAGGTGCTCGCCGAGGAGCACCGGACTTTGGCTGAGGTCCTCTCGGCGTATGGCTATCAGACCGCCGCGTTCAGCTCCGGACCCCATCTCGATCAGGTCAACGGCCTCGCCCGGGGCTTCTCCACCTACCGACACGCCCAGGACTTCGCGCCGCTGACCCCACAGATTGGCCCAGCACTCGACTGGCTGGCCAGCGCCCGTCAGCAGGACGCCCCCTACCTCCTGTTCGTCCAGGGCTACGACGCCCACCCGCCCTACACCGCCCCGTCGGTGTTCTCCGAGCGGTTCACCGACAGCGACGGCGGGCGGCTCCACGATCGGGCGCTGCGCTCACCGGAGTGCCGGGTCATCGCCACCCGGGAGTGCGTCTCATCGCTCGACAGCGTGCGCCGCCACCTCGGCGCCGAGGCGGATCTGAGCGCAGAGCACGCCCACATCAGCGGCCACTACGATGCTGCGGTGCGGGCCGGGGACTACAACCTCGGCCGCCTGCTGTCGGGCATCGAGCAGGCCGGCGCCCTCAACGAGGCGATCATTGTGGTGCTCTCCGACCACGGCAAGTCGCTCTCCGCTCAGGGCTACCCCGACCCCACCTCCGCCGCCGAGCAGCTGTTCCACGTCCCGCTCATCATCCACCTGCCCACCACTGCCCCGGCGGCGTCCTGGGACGGGGTGGTGTCGCTGACCGATGTGCTGCCCACCCTGCTCGATCACCTCGGCATGGTCTCTCCCGCCAGCGTCACCGGGCAGAGCCTCCTCGCCCCACTGCTCGACCCGACCCTCCCCACCGACCCCGACCGGGCCACGCTCAGTGCAGAGCTGTGCTGCTACGCGGTGCAGACCAGGGACTGGGAGCTTCGCGGGGATCGGCGCATGCTGCCCACGCAAGATGGTGCGACCTGGGACGCCGCCAGCGACGAGGCGCCAGTGTGGGCGGAGACCCGCTGGCAGCTGTTCGCCGCTGGCAGTCCGACCGACGTCGCTGTGGATCACCCCGACGTCGTCGCCGCCCTGCGCGGCCAACTCGCACACTGGCCCGCTGAGCTTGCGGTGGACGCCGACACCATCAACGGCGCCGCCGGGGACCAGGAGGAGCTGCGCGATGCACTCCGTCGGGGTGGCTACTGGGCACCCGATGAGGCCGCCCCATGATCCTCTGGCTCGCCTGCACCACCCCGCCCGCGTTCCCTGATCCAGCCGCCGAGGTCCTCGCCGAGCTGGACACCGACGGCTCTCAGGCCCTCACCCTCGACGAGCTGCGCTCCCCCCATCCCCAGCGCACCTTCCAGCGCATCGACACCGACCGCGACGGGGTGATCTCATTGGAGGAGCTTCGGGTAGACCTCGACACCTGGCCGATCTCCACTCGCTCCGGGGGTGGCTACGATGGTAAACGATGAGGTGCTCAAAAAAACCAACCCCAAGACCATCATCTCCTGGGTCTCCCTCGCCAAAGGGCAGATCACCGCCTCGGGTGCACCTGGAAAGAAGAAGATCGCCCAGTGGGCCGCCGATGGGGTGACCGATGTCGTCACCCTTCAGCGAGGCGATGAGCACGCTCCCTGGCTTCCCGCCGCCTGTGAGTCCGCTGGCCTGCGCTGGCACCACCTGCCCCTGTCGGGCCGCCGACTGGAGCGTCGACAGGATCGCATCACCCTCGCTGCCATCCCCGACCTGCTGGAAGTGCTGCGCGAAGATCCGCCGCGAAAGATGATCGTGCACTGCTCCGCTGGACTGCATCGCACCGGGGTCTGCCTCTACATCCTCCTGCGCGCTGCCGGTCAGAGCACGGAGGATGCCGTCACCACCATCGCTGCCGCCCGCCCGCTGACCGCCGAGGAGCTGTGTCGGGTCGGGAAGAATGGTGTGCTGCGAGACATCGCCGAGGCGATCTACCAGGGCCACTCGCCGTCTGGGCCACCGTAGGCCCCCAGGTCCGCTCGACTGCCGTCTGGATCGAGGTCGTCCGGCGGACCAGCATCGATCGCCGGGCTCTCTGAGGACAGCGTGAAGTCCAGGTTTGCCGGGTCGACAAGTGCGGCCTCTGCCCACACCAGACCCTCGCCGTCTGGCCAGGCGTCCTCCTCGTTGTCGACCATCACGGTGTGTGGCCAGACGAGGTTGTAGCCAGTCTCGAAGTCATCCCCCCGTGGCTTCATCCACCGGATGGCCGCCTTGTCTTCTTTGGTTGCCTCAGAGACCAGGACGTTCCCGACCAGATCCGCGATCCCCCAGAACCACTCCGCGATCGGCCCATCTTTACAGTGGTTCTCGAACAGGGTGTTGTACCGGTAGCTGCCCACACACGCCGTGCAGACGATCCCGCCGCCGCCCTGGGTCGCCTGGTTCCAGGCGATGATGTTGTTGTGGACGTTTGCTCCACCGTTTCGCACATAGATCCCACCAGAGATCGCGGCGGCGTTGTGGGTGATGACGTTGTAGCGGATGGTCGGGCTGCCCCACTCGATGTAGATCCCGCCGCCGTGCCGGGACTCCACGGCGCTGCCGTTGGTGAGGGTGAAGCCCTGGAGGATGGACTCGGCGGGCTCGTAGTTCTTCATGGTGACCACCGAGTCGAGGCCCTGGCCATCGATGATGGTCACCCACGGCCCCTCCGCACTGGTGACCGTGATCGGCTTGCCCTTGAAGTCGATGTTCTCCAGGTACGTTCCGGGACAGACCGTCACCACATCGCCCTCCTCCGCACCCCAGATGCCGTCCTGGATGGTGGCGAACCGTCGGTCGGACCCGGCGAGGTAGACCGGGTAGGCGTCGTAGGTGTCGGTGCTGGTCTTCGCTGGACAGCCGGCATCACCGGGGGGGCCTGAGTCATCGGTGTCTGAGGTGCCCGAATCGTCGGAGTCGTCCGGTGCGGTGTCCTCGGACGGGGCCGTGTCCTCGTCGGTGTGACAGAGGTCGTCATCCTGGATGGTCGAGCCATCGGGGCAGTCAGAGCAGGCGAGCAGGGCGAGAATCAGCATTGTCTGAGGATACCCAAAAACACCCTGTACTGCGAAACACAGCGGGGGGCGTGCCTTACAGCTGCTTCTGGAGCGCCTTGCGGTAGGCGTGTCCCCGGGTGCTCCAGTATGGCTTGATCTTCAGCGCCGTCCGGTCCATTCCCCGCTCCATCAGTGCGGATCGCAGCGCCAGCACGCTGCTCGCCTCTCCAGACAGCCACGCGATGCCCTGACCCGTTGGCAGTGGGGTCTGTGACAGCCACGCCAGCAGCGCCTCGCCGTGGGTCGTGCCCCGGATCGCCGGACTCAGCGGCAGCCCGAAGGCTGGCAGCGCCCCGGCATCGTCTGCGGCCAGCTCGATGGCACCCAGCACCGCCGCGCCATCGGGCAGTGCATCCAGGCAGGCCGCAGCGAGGCCGATGGTGGTCTCATCGCCGAGGAAGATCGCCCAGTCCGGCGCATCGTGGGGCACCGCCATGCTCCGAGCCGGTCCGATGAAGCCCACCGAGTCCCCGGCAGTCGCTGCGCTCGCCCAGTCACTCGTCGCGCCGTTTCCGTGCAGGAAGAACACCACATCCATCCACCCTGCCGCCGCATCGACCCGGGCCGGGGTGTAGCTGCGCAGCTTCGGACCGGCGGCGAGCTTGATCTTGTCTCCCGGCTGCCACCGGATCCCGGCCACTCGCGGTCCACCCAGGCGGATCCGGCGGATCCGCGGCGAGAGATCCTCGACCTCGGTGACAGTGGCAGTGCTGGAGAGCATCTTCTGGATCATGGACTTGAGTTCGGCCATGGGCAGTCTCCGTTGAGAATGATTGTCATTATCAACTAAGACCATCTCATGCGACGTCAAGGTGCAATGATGCCGTCATGCTCCTCTCGCTTCTGCTCCTGTCGGCCTGCACTCCATCCGATCCCGTGGCGTCCGACTGCGACTGTCCGACCTCAGATACCGCTCCAGTCACCGGCGACTCGGGGACCGACGACTCGGACACCTCCGACACCGACACCGACACCGACACTGACGATTCGGGCGGCGACGATTCAGGCACCCTGCCTCCCGTCCCCACCCAGGTCTACCTGCTCGGTGGTCAGTCGAACATGGACGGCTACACCTACGCCACCGGCCTGCCGCCCTCCCTCCAGGTCTCCCAGGACGACGTCACCATCTACTGGTCTGGCCGCCCGCTGTGGACCGGACTCGCGCCCAGCTCCGCCGCCTCGGCGTACTACGACACCGACTGCTTCGGCCCCGAGGTCACCTTCGGACGCTCCCTCGCGGATGCCCGCCCTGATGCTGATGTCGCCCTCATCAAGCACGCCGTCGGCGGCACCGACCTCGCGGTGTGCTGGTATCCGGGTGCCGACGACACCGACCCGGCGATGGGCACCTGCTACGCCGACTGGCTCTCCACGGTCCGAAGTGGCCTTGCAGAGCTGGAAGGGGACTACGAGATCGCCGGGATGATCTGGATGCAGGGGGAGTCCGATGCCTCCTACGAGCCCTGGTCGGCGGACTATGCCGACAACCTCCGCAGCTTCATCGACCGGGTCCGAGAAGATGTCGAGACGGACGACCTTCCGTTCGCCATGGGCGTCATCGACTGCATCGGCTGTCCCTACCGGGAGACGGTGCAGGAGGCCCAGCGCACGGTCGCCGATGAGAGCGCCCTGGTGTTCTCCGTCGAGACCGAGGATCTCCCGCAGAACGGCGACAACATCCACTTCGACGGCTCGGGGATGCGCACCCTCGGCGAGCGGCTGGCCGACGTGCTCCTCGGCGGGACCGGCACCGCCGCCACCGCGCAGCCGGCGTTCACCCTCACTGGCAGCGGGCAGAGCCTCTACACCGGCGACTTCGTGGTCGGCTACGCGTTCCAGACCGCCGATCCGATCATCCTCACCGACCTCGGCACCCTCGACTACGGCCTCGACGGGCTCTCCGATGGTGCCACGGTGGCGGTCTGGGATGCTGGAACCCAGTCCGTGGTCGCTCGGATCACGGTGCCCGGCAACCAGACCGCGCCGACGGCGATCTGGGGGAGCTGGCGCTATGCGGGCATCGAGCCGGTGAGCCTGCCGCCGGGCGACTACGTCATCGGCGCCCAGGTCTACAGCGGCTCTGCTGACCGCTACATCCACAACGTCCCGGTCACTGTCGCTGGCGGGATCACCTGGATCGAAGGCCGCCACAGCAACGGCACCGCGGTGCTCTACCCCACCCTCACCACTGCGGCCGAGACGAGCTGGTTTGGACCGAACTTCCTGTTCATCCCGGGGGAGTGATGCCCGCCTTCCGCACTGCGACCCCTGCGGACCTGTCCGCCATCGTCGCACTGCTTGCGGACGACCCCCTCGGCCAGACCCGCGAGTCTCCCGGCGATCCGGCCTACGCCGCCGCCCTCGATGCGATCCTGGCCAATCCTGAGGATCAGGTCCTGCTCGCAGTGGACGGTGCGGCCATCCTCGGCACCCTCCAGCTCACCTTCCTGCCTGGACTCAGCCGCACCGGGATGTGGCGGGCGCAGATCGAGGGGGTCCGGGTGGCCCGGAGCGCGCGGGGGCAGGGGGTGGGCCGGGCGCTGATGCTGCACGCGATCGAGCGGTCGAAGCTGCGGGGGTGCGGGCTGGTGCAGCTGACCACTGACGCGACCCGGGTGGAGGCGCATCGGTTCTATGAAGGGCTGGGGTTTGTTGGCTCGCATGCGGGGATGAAGCTGAGTCTGTAGCTACGGGGCGAAGATCCCCGGCTCCTCCGCCACCGCCCCGGGATGAAACCGCACTCGCAGGTCCATCGCCGCCGGCAGGCTCCACACTCCCGCCGCCAGCACCCCTGTCAGCGCAGTGGCATGCACCGTCGGCATTCGGCGGCACGGGCTGGTGATGCGCTCTGGCACCAGCAGCCGGTCCTCGGCGGTGATCGCCACGTCGTCCTCGGGCTTCGGCGGTGGGGTCATTGACAGTGTGATCTCGCGGGCCTCTGCCGTCGCATCGGCGGGCAGGAAGCAGGTGCAGCCGTTGCAGTCCCCGCTGCCGTCAAAGCGGATCCACAGCGTACCCGGCTCTGGGAGGGTGACCTGGACGTGCTCCCCTTCTCGGGTCAGTGTCAGGTCAGTCCACTCGGCATGGGCGGTCAGGGCGAGGAGGAGGGTGAGGATGCTCGTTTTGACCCCGCCGAGGCCCTCAGGTTCCCGACTCGCTAAACCACCGCGAGGTTGACCACTGAGTTGCGGCAGCAGCCGGTCGGAGACGGGCGAGCTGCCGGTTCGGGGAGCGGTGTGGAGACGGGCGGAGTTTAACGAAGCCGGTCAGGTGGCTGCCTGATGTACCCGCCTGAAGTTCAGCAAGTGCCGGTCGTCAGACGGGCTGATTGCTGATTCGGGGAGAGGTGCGGGGACGGGGTGAGGCATCCGAAGCCGGTCAGGTGGCTGGCTGATGTACCCGCCTGAAGTTCGACAAGTGCCGGTCGCAGACGGGCTGATTGTCGATTCGTGGAGAGGAGCGGGGACGGGGTGAGTCCGACGAAGCCGGTCAGGTGGCTGCCTTCCCCCCCAATTTTGTTGATTGTATTGTTTGGATCGCCTGATCTGGAGTCTCAGTTCGCCCGGGCGCGCGCAAGGGGACACCGGAGTGGGCCGTGTCGGAGGGGCCGCACGCCAGATTCTCTGGCGGCCCCGGAGGCAGCAAGCGACCCGAGGCTTGAGAGAAGGGGCAATCCATTGAGAATGCTGGCCGACAGGGAGTGCAGCGCGGACCACGGAGGGGACCCGTAGCGATCAGAGCCCAAGGACGGAGACGGGGTTTGCAGTACCGCCGTACTTCAAGGATTCGCCGATCTCTGCTTTTGATCTTGCCGACCTGTCCTGCTCGCCCTTCGGTCTTCTCAGCCAGGGGCGCTCTCAGCCTCGTGGCTCTCGATACCGAAGGGTCCTCCCTCACCCATGCGCTGAGAACCGCCATCCTCCGCGCCATGCTTTTTCTGGCCACTCCGCCCCAACGCTGGCCTGTCGGCCCGCTTATGACGCTCCGCTCAAGGGGGGCTGCACTCACTGCGTTCGCCGCTCCCCCTGTGACCCCCCAGTCTGACTCAAAGGACCGCCCTGTCCATCACTCGATATACCCCAGCGCCCGCAGCTGCTCCTCATTGTAGTCCTCCTCCTCACCACTCCCTCCCTCAAACACCGGCAGCGCACCCCCATGCGTCACCACCCGGGGCAGCGGATCACCAAACACCACCTCACCGGGCATGTCCTCGGCAGCAGGCAGGCCCAGCAGGGTCAGCGCAGTCGGTGCGACATCGAGCAGCTCGACTGGCTCGGCCTCCACTCCAGCGGACACCCCGGGACCGCGGACGAGGATGATCCCGTCATAGTCGTGCTCTCCGGCGTAGCCTTCGGTGCGCTTGACGTAGTCGGTGATTGGCTCGCCGAGCACGGTGTCGGTCTCCAGCTGCTCGTCCTCCAGCAGCTCGTCCCGCAGGGTCAGGCCCACCGCCCGCTTGCTGTCTGGCAGGTCCTCCCACCGGTAGAACGGCTCTCCGGTGGAGGACTGGGTCAGGTCTGCCAGCCAGGTCTCCAGGGCGACCTTCTGAGCTGCGGCATCGTCATCGAGCAGGGAGACGGTGATCTTGTGACCGAGCCGGGCGACATCCACCGCGCCGACGTCTTCGATGATCCGGTCCCGGATGCGCTCCGTCAGCGGGGAGAAGTAGCGACCGGCGTCTGCCTCGGAGCGACTCCGGAAGCCGTGATCAGAGACGACCATCACTGCAGTGTCGTCGGTGACGTTCTCCAGGATCTCCCCGAGGACGGCGTCGGCCTGACGGTAGGCATCGGGCACAGCATTCGACCATCCCGGGCAGCCCGCCGGCTCGCAGTCGTTCATCAGGTCCCAGTGGGTGTGCCCCAGGGCGTCGGTGGCGTAGGTGGTGAACGTGACGAAGTCAGGCTCGGCGCTGTGGAGAGAAGCGATGAAGACGTCGCGATCCATCCACACCCGCAAGAGCTGGAGACGCCAGGATCGCTCCAGGTCGTTGGGGCGGCCGATGCGCTCTCGGAGAGACCAGGACACCGCCGAGAGCAGGGTGGAGAACCGCAGGCCCTGGGGGATCCCGGCGAGCACGAGCTGTGCGCTGGAGCGAGTGCCGGCGACTTTCTTGCGCTTGAGCCGACGAGACAGCTCGATCTCTTTGACGAAGGACAGCTCCGTGGGGAAGGTGTCCGGCTGAGGGGCGAGCCAGGCGGGCACGATGAAGCCCCCGGCGGGCGGGGTGTAGATCGGCCAGGTCACCAGCCACTTGTAGATGCCAAACGACTGCCCGGCATCCCCAGCGATGTCCCAGAGGCGGGCGGCGGAGCAGTGGTCGGCCTGGGTGCGGAAGCCGTGGATGTTGTGCTCATCGGGGACCTTGCCGCTGGCCATGGTCGTCCAGAGCAGCGGGGAGAACATCGGCTCCCTAGAGTGCAGGATCGCCCGGGAGCCCTCCTGAGCGAGACCATCGAGGATCGGGGTCTCCAGGTCGTCGAGCAGCGACCAGCCCGCACCGTCGATGCCATAGATCAGCAGCTTCGGAGAGACGGGGGCCGGGGTCGGGCGCACTGCGGCGAGGAAGACCACCGCGACCGCCGCCGCCAGCAGACCACCGCCGATGCGGGTGGAGCCGCGGTTGACCACCGCACCAAGTACCGCGCCGAGCAGTGCTGCGGGAAGAACCGCCACGCCGAAGTAGCTGAGGGGTACGTCGAGGAACCACGGGTTGACCGCAGCCCCCCATGCCGCCACACCGGCAGGAAGCAGGGTGGCAATGCCCGCGCCGGTCAGGGCACCGCTGAGACGACTCATGCGACCTCCTCGGGGAGCAGTCCGCCGGGCTCGAAGCCGTCCCAGAACAGCCAGTCCCCGGGGTGCTCTCGGAGGGTGGCGTCGAGGTATCGGGCGATGTGATCGGCGCCGTCTTCGAGGGCGGCAGCCTTTCCGTCATCGCGGTTCAGGGGGATCTCCGGACCGATTCGAGCAGTGAACAGGGACGAGGAGTCTCGGGAGCGGTAGCAGTGGATGGTCAGCAGCGGCGCACCGGAGACATACGCCATCCACACTGGACCGACCGGAACCGGCATCGTCTGGCCGAGCACGGTGCGGGGGTAGCGGCGGCCCAGCTCGGTGCCCCCGCCGGTGGCATCGCAGGCGCTCATGATCACTGCGCCAGACTTGATCGCGCGCACGATGGGGCGGAGGAACTTCTTGCCGTCGTGGAGGGTGACCGGCATGCGGCGCTCCAGAGAGGCCCGGGTCTCGGCGGCCCAGCGACCGGTCTCCGACAGCTCGACGAGGGTGACCTCTCCGCCGCCGACCTGATGCATCGGCCAGCCGAGCACCCCGAGGACGTGCAGCGGAAGCTGTGCGGGGCCCATGTGCGGGTGCATCATCACCACGCCCTTTCCGAGTCTGTGCGCCCGCTCCAGGTGCTCCATGCCCTCAAACGCCAGGTACTTCGTCCAGTTGTCTGCGGTGCACTTTCCGAAGGTGAACGAGAGGTACTGGTTGGAGAAGTGAGCGGCGAAGGCATCACGGGACAGGGCGGCGTGGTCGGTGCGCTCGGGGAACGCCCGGCGGAGGTTGCCAGCGATGTGCCCGCTGCGCCCGCCGAGTCCCAGGGCAGCACCCCGGGCGGCGGCACGGATGAAGCGCAGCTCCCAGGTGTCCGGGCTCTGCTCCAGGGTCTCTCGACCCGGACCCCAGACGACCTTTCGGTAGAGGTCTTTTAGCCGACTTTCTCCGAAGATCATTCGATGTACCCCAGGGCGCGGAGGGCGTCCTGAGTGGCCTCATCGGGCTCGGCACCGCTGCGGTCGAGGGCCTCCTGGGTCATCGTCTTGAGATGGTCCGACGCGCTCTCGGCCAGCGCCCGGGACAGGCCAGGATTGTCGACGGGCGGGTCGAACTCAGTGCCGGAAGACAGGTCGTACAGCGCATCGTCGTAGCCAGGGGCGTCCCGACGAACGAACAGGTAGTTACCCGGCTTTCGCAGGGCCATCATCCGGTAGATCGGGGCGGTGATCTCGCCGGCTCTGCGGGCTTCGAGGTTGGCCTGGCGGTCGAAGCTCATCGCCCTCGCCTCGGTGCGGGGAGAGAAGGTGGGATCGGCGAAGGCGTCGGTGAGCGGGACACCGCGCACGGTCGGCGGAGGCTTGACCTTGAGGAGGTCGTAGATGGTCGGGGCGAGGTCGGTCAGCTCGACGGGCACAGAGACCACCGTGCCCGGCTCGATGCGGCCCGGCATGCGCACCGCGAGGGGCACCTTCAGCGCGCTCTCGAACAGGTCGTCTCCGTGGTTGAACCACACACCGTGCTCGCCGAGGCTCTCGCCGTGGTCACCGGCCATCATCAGGAGGGTGTTCTCCGATCGGCCGGTGGTGTCCAGCCAGTCCATCAGGCGACCGAGCTGCTCGTCGGCGTAGGAGATCTCTCCAGCGTACTGCCCGAGCACCCAGTCCGCATCGGTGATGCCATCGAGAGTCGGCAGGAGGTAGCCAGCGACGCCCTCGACATGCTCCATCGAGGTGTGCGCGGGATCCCGGGGGTCGCCCTGGTAGTAGGCAGTGTCCCAGGGCGGGGGCGGTGCGTAGGGACCGTGGGGATCAAACAGGTGGATCCAGACGAAGAACGACTCGTCTTCCCCGACGTTGCCCAGCCAGGACAGCGCCTGATCGACGGTGCGCCCGCCGCGCCGCTCTAAGACGTGCTCGGGGTTGAACCGCCGGGTGACCGCTGCGGAGAGCCTTCCGGGGAGGGTGTCCGACCAGCCCTGGAGCCAGCCGAAGTCGTCGTCGTAGACCTCGAAGCCACGGGAGAAGCCGAGGTCGCCGTCGAGCACATAGGCGCTGACAAAGCCGCCGGTCCGCCAGCCCTTCGCCCGGAGGTGCTCAGCGAGCATGACCACGTCTGGGTTGACCGACACGCCGTTGAGCAGCGCGCCGTGCTCCCAGGGGGCCTGGCCAGTGAACACCGTGGTGTGGCTCGGCCCGGTGACCGGGATCTGCGACCAGGTCTCCTCAAACAGCGCCCCCTCTGCGGCGATGGCATCGAACCGGGGGGTGGCGATGGTGGGGTTGCCGTAGGCGGCGAAGTAGTCCGCGCGGGTGGTGTCGAAGGTGACCAGCATCACGCTGGGGGCATCACGGGGCACCTCGCCGATGGCCGGGAGGTTGCGCACGCTGCCCATCGAGCGGGCGGTGAGCGCAGCGGTGAGGCCGAGGAGGATGCCGACCCGGGCGCGCGGGGCCTTCGCCAGTGAGCACACGCCGACGTACAGCCCGAGCAGGCCGATGAGGGTGAGGCCGAACATCGGGGTGCTGCCCCGGACGGCGTCGGTGGCGGTGGAGGCGACGAAGGATGGCGGGCTGGTGAACCACCACTCGGTGAGCGCAGCGAGGGTAGCGATCAAGCCGCCCCATAGAAACGCCGGCCAGCGCCCCCGGAGAGCCTCGAAGGGCAGCAGGCGCAGCGGGAGCACTGACACTGCGCCGAGGACTGCGAGCGCACCGCCATCGGCCAGCATCAGCAGGACCGTGCGACTCGCCGAGGAGACGAGCGCCCCGCCAGCGGAGATGGTTGCGGCATCTGCGAGTCCGAACAGCGCGGCGCCGACAGCGGCAGCGGCAAGCTCGCCGGTGACTTCTTTCCGGTCGATCAAGGCTTCTCTCCAGAGACCTCCGGGTAACCTGAGACGTCCAGCGGCGGCGGTGCAATCTCGGTGCAAGCCCGGGTTAGCGATGCGGTCAAATCTATGTTATCGTCGACCCTTGTGCTTCGGGGTGAAGTACGGAGCCAACGCCGGTACCGTCGAGAGCCCTGACCGACGAGGTCCTGATGAACCGTTCTGCTCGTCTGCTCACTGCCCTGCTCTCCGCGGCAATCCTCAGCCCGGTGGCCATCGCCGGTGATGCCGTGGTACCTCCGCTTATCACCCGGAACATGACTCCAGAGCAGACCCTGAACATCACCAGCCTGGTCTCCTCCGAGCTGGACTTCATGGGTCAGTTCGAGATGGTCGACCAGCTCGACAAGGCACCGTCCGGGTTCACCAGCAAGTGCCTCACCTCCGCCAGCTGCCTCTCCGGCATCGCGAAGGCCAACAGCGTCGAGGCTGTGTTTGCGGGTGCTGCAACGGTCTCTGGTAGCAACGTCGACCTCTACTTCGTCCTGTTCGACGGCGGCTCGATCATCCGCTCCCAGTCCTTCACCGTCGAGAACGCCCCCTCCGTCATCGCAGACTCCATGACCAACATCATCCGCGAGGTGGTCACCGGCGAGACCATCCAGCAGGCGGTGGCTGAAGAGCGCGGAAACTTCGACGCGGTCTCCTTCATGGACGACGATGAAGAAGAAGACGACATCGTGATCGCCCCCTCCTCCGGCAACAGCCGGCGGATCGCCACCGGTGGCAGCAGCGACGACGACCTGCTCGACGACTTCGACCTCGACGACGATCCCTTCGACGAAGAAGAGGCCCGCCGCGAAGAGGACGCCCGCCGCGCTGAAGATGCCCGTCGTGCCGAAGATGCCCGCCGCGAGGAAGAGCGCCGCGCTGAAGAGGCCCGTCGTGAGGAAGAGCGTCGCGCCGAAGAGGCTCGCCGCGAGGAGGAAGCCCGCCGTGTTGAAGATGCCCGTCGTGAGGAAGAGCGTCGCGCTGAAGAGGCCGCGCGTCAGGCTCGCTCATCCGAGCCTGAGGAAGAGGAGGAGCTGCCAGAGTTCAACTTCGCCAGCTCCGTGGACAGCGTCCAGGAAGACGACGACGGCTACGCCCAGGCCAGCTACACCGACCGAGACAGCGACTATCGAGACGACGACTACCGCTCATCCCGTCCCAACGACGATGATCTCGACGAGGACGACTCCAGCAGCCGGTCCTCCCGATCCAGCTACAGCTACGACGACCTCGACGAGGACGACTCCAGCAGCCGCTCTTCCCGCAGCTCGCGCAGCTCACGCAATTCCGATTCCTCCAGTCGCTACAGCGACTCCGACTCCTCCTCGACCACCAACCGCACGCCCCCGTCGGACTCCACCGCTTCGCTCAGCCTGCGGATTGGCGCGTCGAAGTTCCAGGATCTCAGCTTCTTCACCAGCGGCTTCGAGATCGCCTTCCTCCCGACGGACCGGTTCGCGATCGTCGGTGGGCTGGAGGCGTACACCGCCAAGCAGGAGATCCCGGATCCGGATGCTGGCGAAGTCTCGACCGTGCTGAACACCATCCTGCCGCTCAACATCGGCGGCCAGTACCGGCTCGGCAGTGAGAGCGTGCGTCCCTACATCGGCGGCGACCTCATCCTCATCCCCGGCTACGTCAAGGACGCCAGCGACATGGCGACCGGTGTGCGTGCCCGCGGCGGAGTGGACTTCATCGTCACCGACCGCTTCGGCATCAACCTCAACGTCTCAGCCGGGTTCTGGAGCGGCGATGACTTCGCTGAGGTCCAGGAGGATCCCAGCGGCATCGTCCCGCAGCTCTCCGGCGGCACCCTCATCCGGTTCTGAGCGCCTGATCGTGTGGCATGCTCTGCGCTGAAGTGGGAGCGGAGCACATGCGCATGATCGGAGTCGGAAACCTACTACAGGCCGCGGTTTTTGCCGTCTTGACGGTCTGGTTTTCGGAGCGCTGGGTACCGGCTGGCGTCCTGATGGGACTCGCTGCAGGGCTCCAGCTCCTCGCCGGACTCGCCCTGCTCACCAGACAGCATCGTCGGGCTGCCGCGCTCGCTTCGGCGCTGACCCTTCTCCTCGTTGCGGTGCTGCTCGGGCTGGCCGGACAGGCCGCGCTCCATGCCATGACCCGGTTTGGGGCAGACGCCGCACAGATCGGTCAGGGAACCCTGGTCGGCTTCCTCGCCGGGGTTCCCTGGGTCGTCGGCTGGCCGCTGTGGCAGGTGCTCTCCTCCAGTCGCATCGGTGGTCCGACCGGCGGTGCCGCACTGCTCGCACTGCTGATCCCGGTCGGCTTCGGCGCACTGCAGGATCGCCCGGTCGGTGTGTGGGCCGCGCAGACCGAGCAGACCGCAGCAGCAGCCACAGCCTGGGAGCAGTGGACCGATGGGGAGTCCAGCACCGCCCTCCCCACCGGAGCCGGGCCAGCGGTCGTGCTGCTGACCCCATGGGAGTCCGGGGAGCCCGGGGCCACGGTCTACGGCGACGGAGACGACCTCGCCGCAGCCGTGTCGGTGGCCCTCAGCCAGCTCCCGCCGCACACCGGGGAGGATGGGCTCGTCCTCGATGTGCTGCGCGCGCGGTATCGAGGCGGGCTGACCCCGTCGGGCACCGGCGGCGGCATCTCCGAGAACAGGGGCATCTCCCCCACAGTCGGCTGGCGGTCGGGCAGCGTGCGCAGCGCCCGGCTCCTACCGCAGTGGTCGATGTCTCAGCCGCGGCTTCACGGTACCGCACCCGCCCGGTTCGACAGCGTCATCGCCAGCAGTGATGGCGCCCACCGGCTGACCGGCGGCTGGGCAGCGAACACCGAAGACGACGCCGACGCCATGCTCAGCGCCGCCGGGGCTGGCGGGCACTTCCTCGCCCGCCACCAGCGCGACGACGGGCGCTATGCCTACACGGTGCTGGGCAACGGCACGCTCGGCCGGGGCTACAACCTCCCCCGCCATGCTGGCACCACCTGGTTCCTCTCTCGCCTCGCCAGCCGGACCGACGATCCGGCCATCACCCGCGCCGCGGTCCGGGGCATGGCGTACATCTCCGAGCAGACCACCACCCTGCCCGATGGCCGGGCCTTCTTCGCCGACCCCGGGCGGGACGACGGCAAGGTCTGGGTCGGCACCACCGCGCTCGCCGCCCTCGCTGCCGCAGAGCTGGGCCACCCCCTCGCTGCTGGCTACGGCCTCTTCCTCGCCGACTCCATCGACGAGCGGGGGCAGGTCCGCGGCGAGATGGACCGGGCGAGCGGCGTCTTTCCCGCCCAGAAGCAGAACCCCTACGGTCAGGGCCAGACCCTCCTCGCGCTGGCAGTCCTGGTCCGCGAGGGGCACGAGGCCGTCCGTCCAGCAGCACAGCGAGCCGCATCGTTCTCCGACAGCGGCTACGCGCCCCTGGGAGCCGGTCAGCTGGTCATCCTCGACGAGCACTGGGCCTGCATCGCCGCCCAGGCTGCACAGGAGTCCCTCGGATTCCCCGCCGGAATGGGGCTGTGTCAGGCCTACCTCGCCGACGCCGCACCACGCACCCCCACCCACAACAGCGCCCTCCGCCCGCTGACCGGACCGGCCGGCGGGCTGGCCGAAGCCGTGGTCGCCGCAGCATGGCTGGAGCCGGATCGAGAGTGGACTGCCCAGGCGCTCGCCTATGGCCGGCTGTTCGTGCGCAGCGCCTACACCACCGCCGACAGTCCGCTGCTCGTCAACCCCGCCGCCATGCTCGGGGGGTTTCGAGACAACCTCCTCCAGCTCGACGTGCGCATGGACTCCGTGCAGCACATCGGCTGCGCACTGCTCGGCATCGAAGCCATCCTTCGTCGGGAGGCTGCGCCGGGCTCTCTTCCCTGACTTTCCGCTCGCCTACCGAGAGAGGAGAGAAGCCCGCGCCTCGGTCTCCGCAACCATCTCCGGCGTGAGGTCATACCAATTGATCCCCCCACAGCTCCCACACACCCCGTCAAACCGCCCCGCCAGATGGCTCCGACGATGCGCAGTGGCAGCCTGACTCCACCACAGCTCGGAGAAGGAGTGCTCTGAGAGCGAGCCGAGGGACAGCTCTCCGCCCAGGTCCGCGCAGCACATCATCAGCGCCCCGTCGTGGCGGATCACCGGGGTCAGCCAGAGCCCCGGACAGGCCGTTCGCTCGCCATGGTGGCCGTCGTCCTGCTGCCAGGGTCGCCGCTCCCAGGTCAGCACATTCACCGCACCGTCGCTGCCCGCGGTGACCCCTGCCTCAGCGATTGCATGCTCGTAGAGATCGTCCGCCGCCGCCTGCCCCGCCGCGCCGCCACCGACGGAGAGCCGCTTGAACATCACCTCGTCATGCCAGTCCGCCCCGCCCTGGCAGCGAATCAGGTCCGACCAGTACCGCAGAAAGTCCGCGATCTCGTGATCATTTCCGGGCTGGACGACGAACTGGAGCTGGAGGTTGACCGCCCGACGCAGGGTGGCCCGCTGTCGGATGAGGTGGCGGAGGTTCCGGCGCACCAGCGGCAGCGCATCTCGCCCCTTGACCCGGGCATACGTCGCCGGGGTGTGGGCATCGACAGTGAACACCACCAGCAGCGGCGGTCCCTCCCCGCCCAGCGGAGATGCCGCTTTCAACAAACCATCGATGCGCGCCGGGGTGAGCAGGATGCCGTTGGTGTCCACGCGCAGGTACTCCACCCGCCCCTGGAGGCGCTCCGCTGCTGCCCCGACCAGTTCATGCAGCCCCGGGTGCAGGGAAGGGTCCCCGAGCCACTGGAAGATGATGTGGTCGAGCCTCAGATCATCGGCGACCATGCCATCCAGCACCCTGCGCCACAGCTCAGGATCCAGGTAGCCTTTGTCAACACCGTGAACCTGATCCCAGCGCTCGAAGTGTGGCGCGCACATCCGACAGGAGAGGTTGCAGTGGTCCGTCGGCTCCACCTGGAGCACGCCGAGGCCTTGTGGCTGCATGCACCCCGGCTAACCCAGATGCGCCCTGATGAGATATATAGCGAGGCACACTCGGCCACCTGGAGTCTCGATGCTGCTCGCCCTGCTCACCCTCACCGGCTGCCGGAACGCCTGCCAGGAGGTTTGCGTCGAGCTTGACGCCATCGCACAGGACAAGTGTGGACTCGACTTCAGCGATGAGCAGTTCAAGACCTGCGTCAGCGACAACAGCCGCGGCAGCCTCCGGCGATACCTCAAAGACAAGTACGGTGAAGAAGCGCCCAGCGTCGGTGAGCGGCTCACCACCTGCAACGAAGTCCTCCTCACTGTCGAGGAAGACACCACCTGCCAGGACATCGAGCTGTACTTCTCCGAAGGCAGCAGCGGAAGCACCGACACCGGGGGCTGATCCGTCGCACGCGGGGCTTGATTTCACCCGCTGCAACCACTATTCTGTCCGACGGAAAGCATGCCGGTGACCACACCCTTCTCGCCAGAATCCTACGGTCGGTACTACCTCGTCGACAAGATCGCGATCGGGGGCATGGCCGAGGTGTTTAAGGCCTGTCGGTTCTCCGACGGCGGCTTCCAGATGTTGCTTGTCATCAAGCGCATTCTCCATCAGTTCTCGGAGAACGACGAGTTCATCCAGATGTTCATCGACGAGGCCAGGATCTCCGTCGAGCTTCAGCATCCCAACATCGTCACGATCTACGACTTCGGAAAGCTCCACGACAACTACTTCCTGGCGATGGAGTGCGTGGAAGGAAAGGACCTCAAGTCCATCCTCCGCACCCTGGCCAAGCGCCGGAAGCTGCTGCCGCCGGAGTTCGCCGTCTACATCGCCCATGAGATGTGCAAGGGCCTCGACTACGCCCACAAGAAGGCCGACATCGATGAGAATCCGCTGGGCATCGTCCACCGGGACATCTCCCCCAGCAACATCCTCATCTCCTACAACGGCGACATCAAGATCGCCGACTTCGGCATCGCCAAGGCCCAGATCAGCGCCTACAACACCAAAGACGGTGTGCTGAAGGGCAAGTTCGAGTACATGAGCCCCGAGCAGGCATCGGGCAAGAACATCAACCACCAGAGCGACGTCTTCTCCGCAGGCATCCTGCTCCACGAGATGCTCACCGGTCGGCGACTGTTCAAGACTGACTCGGACATCAAGACCCTGGAGAAGATCAAGGCCGTCGACATCAACCCGCCCTCCGCGCGCAACCCCCGGGTGCCCAAGCGGCTCGATGCGCTGGTGATGAAGGCCCTGACCCAGAAGACTGAAGATCGCTACCGCGACGCCAAGGAGATGCAGACCGCTCTGGCCCAGTATCTCTACCCAGCCACCCCCTCGCTCACCGCCGATCAGCTCGCTGTGTTCATGCAGGAGCTGTTCCGCGAAGAGATCAGCGAGGAGCGATCGCGCCTCCAGGAAGGCACCCGCATCGCGACGGCCCTCAACGAGCAGGTCGCGGAGCTGGATGTGGTCGAGGACTGGTCCGGCGAGCCCGGCACCAGCACCACCATCCAGCAGCAGCCCCCCTCTCGTGCCCCGATCGCAATCGCGATAATCGCGGTGATCGCACTGCTGGGTGTGGTCGCCTGGGCGCTGACCCGTGCCCCGGAGACGGAGCGGGTCGAGGTGATCACCGAGTCTCAGTTCGGCGCGCTCCAGGTCCGCATTCGCCCCGAAGGCACCACCGCCGCCTTCCTCCTCAACGGCGAGACGGTCGGAAAAGGCGAGACCATCCTCCTCGAAGAGCTGCCCCCGGGCTTGCAGCAGACCCTGCGCATCGAGGCCGAGGGCTTCTTCCCCTATGAAGAGGTCATCACCGTCGAGGCCGGCGAGCGCCTTCGCCTGCCAGTCTCGCTCGTCTCCAGTGCCCAGCCCGAGGAGCTGGAGGTCGTGCCAGAGGTCATCGTCGAGACTCCGGATCCCCCGCCCGACACCACCACCGACGACACCCCCTCCCCGCCGGCCATCTCGTTCCGCTCCTCCCCCCGGGGTGCAAGCGTCTACGTCAACGGCCAGCTCGTCGGCAAGACCCCGATGACCTGGCGCTCGGGCAATGCTGGCACCAGCGTGCAGGTCGAGTACCAGCTCGACGGCTACAGCGCGGTCAGCTTCTCCACCACCGTGCCTGGCGAGAACCGACAGGACCGCGTCTCCAAGACCCTCAAGGCCGAGGCCGCCGCGCCGGGCAAGGTCCGGGTGCAGGTCAAGGGCTGGGCAGACGTCTACGTCGATGGCCGTGCCTCCGGGCAGACCCCGCTGACCCTGGAGCTGACCCCGGGCAGCCACACCATCCGCGTGCAGAACCCAGAGACCGGCTACGAGGCCCAGAAGACTGTCGATGTCGTCTCTGGGCAGCTCACGAAGGTCACACTGTAGTTCGCGTCTGTGGGTAGTCCGCGTCTGGTCGAGGCCTACAGATCAGGGATCGTGACGACGATGGTTCCGGTGGGATCCTCACCCCGGCTGCCGAGGTACAGCGCAGTCCCAGCCGCACCGCCGACCGCGAGGGTGCCAGCGCCAGCCCAGACGTACCAGGGGGTCTTGCGCTCGACGATGGTCTCGACGATGGGGTCGGGGTCGAGCAACATGCTGGCGAGCAGCGGGTTGGCGTTGATGTCCAGCGAGGCGACCTGGGAGGAGACGAGGTCTGCCTTGAGGGTGCCGGCGTCGGAGATGTAGGGGGCGAGCAGTGAGGCGGCGGTGGCCAGGGAGCGCACTGGATCCGCGCCGTTGGGTCGAGTGACGATCTCCGAGAAGTTGCCGGTGCGCGGCTCATAGAGCTGCAGCCCTACCTCTCCGCTGCCCAGCTCTCCGGCCAGCAGCACCAGATCGACGTCGACGTGCTCACCCAGGGAGCGGTAGAGCAGCTCGGTCTGATCCCGGCGGCCGCTGACATCCTCGGCGGCCTGGATGATGATGCGGTCCGCGAGGGTGGCCTGAAAGCGACCCGACTCCCCCTCCGCAAGATCGATGACCGTGAAGTCCCGCCGCCCGCCCTCGCCCTGCGCGAGCACGTAGTGGGTGCCGGGCACGACATCGTTGATGGTGACCGGGGCCTTGCCGTAGCTGCGGCCGTCGACCCAGACCTCGGTGGCGTCTCCGGTGATGTTGAGCTTCGCCCGGGGTCGGGACAGGGTGGCTTCCCGAACCTCAGTGAACATGGTGACGATCTTGGGGGGGTAGTTGACCCGGTCCAGCTCCCGCTCCGGCTCCAGCACCATGACCTGTGCAAACACCGCCCGCGCTTTGTCTTCTTCGCCGAGCGCGGCCTGGGAGAGTCCGAGCATCAGCAGGGCCTCGACGAGGTCCTTGCTCTCTGCAGCACCCGCCAGTCCGCCCTCCAGAGCCGGGACAGCCTCGACGAGGACCTGGATCGCGCTCTCGAATTCCGCGCGCTCATAGAGCACCCGGCCTTCCTCCAGCTTGTCGCGGCCCGCTCCGAGGAACACGCCCTCGACCACCAGGCTCTCTCGGCCTGACAGCCGACCGACGACCACACCGGCCTCCAGCGGCTCGACCCCACGAATGCCCTTGAGGGCTTCATAGAGGGCCGCAGCGGTCTCCCGAGCGGCCTCATCGGTGGAGCCGGCGATGTGCGCTCCGACAACGGCGATCTCGGCATCTCGGGCTGATGCCGTGTTGATCAGGAGTCCGAGCAGCCCTGCAGCGGTCAGCATTGAAATTCCCTCGTCATCATCGGCGAAAGCCTACCATACCCTCCCTTCGCACCGTCGAGCGGAATACACCGGGGTGGATACGGGATGGAGCCCCACAATGCGCAAATCAATCGCACACTTCTGCCTGGGCCTCGTGGTCCTGTTGTTGTCCGGTCCGGCGAAAGCTGGCGGCCTCGAAGACGCTGAGGCGCTTCTGGAGGACAACCGGACCACCGCGGCGATGAGCCTCCTGCGCAGCCACATCGAAGAAGAGCCCGGAGACGTCGCAGCCCACGAGCTGCTCATCGACATCCTGATCAACGCCAGGCTGTATGAGGAGGTCGAGGCGCTTTATCGGGCCCGAAAGGACATCGACACCAGCAGCGCAGACGCCTGGTACCTCCTCGGGCGCACGATCATGGATCCGGAGTCCTCCAAGGCTGCCTATGAGCAGGCCCTCCAGCTCTCCCCCGGCCACCCCCGGGCGACCATGGGACGGGCGGCGATCTTCCGGGCGACCGGTCAGTACTCGGCGGCCATGGAGGAGTACCGGGCCGCGCTGCGTCAGGATCCGACCCTCGCGGAGGCATGGATCGGACTGTGGGCCTCTCAAGGCATGGCCCGAGACGTCGACGGCGCGCTCCTGACCGCCCAGCAGGCCTCAGAGGCGATCCCCAACACCGTCGAGCCCTGGCTGCTGATTGCGGAGCTGGATCCAAGCAACGCGATCACTGCGCTGCAGTCTGGAGCAGCAAACAACCCGACGTCCGAGCGCATCTGGACCGACCTCGCCCGACGCTCCCTGCGCGCCCGCTCCCTGTCCACCTCCGCGTCCGCCTACTCCCAGGCCATCCGCCTCGCTCCCGGTGATCGCGCCCTGCGAATCGAGGCGTCGATGCTGGAGGAGATCACTGTCGGCACGCTGGACTGGGATCCGGTCTTCGCCCTGCTGGACACCCGGGCCGCCCCCCGAGCGCCAGAGACCCTCGCCGCGCTGGATGTGGTGGTCGCCGACTGGCCCCGCTCCCCCCTCGCCCGCATGGTCCGGGGCAACACCCGTCAGATGCAGGGCGACATTGTGGGTGCTGAAGAGGACCTCCGGCTCGCCCGGCAGCTCTCTCCCACCAACCCCGAGATCGCCTCGTCGCTGGGGCTGTTGCTGCTCGGTGCCCGACGCCCGGCCGATGCCCAGGCTCACCTCCGGTCTGCCTGGAAGGTTCGCTCCGACGATGTCGCGCTGGGCATTGCGCTGGCCATCGCGCTGGCAGAGGGCTCCGATCCGGGGGCTGGCGGCATGCTGCTGCTGGAGCTTCAGGAGAAGTTTCCCTACAGCGCTGGCCCCCCGATGACCCTCGCCCAGCTCCTCATCGACCTCGGCGAGACGGAGCGGGCCTACACCATCCTCCTCGAGTCCATCCAGCGCTCCCCGGATCCCAACCTCATCGTCGCCCTCGCCTCTTGCGCCAAGCTCGCCGGTCGTCCGGTCGAGGCCGCTGCCGCGCTCTCGACTCTCTCCGAGCGCACCGGCGATCCGCGGTTTGAGCAGGCGGGTCGCCAACTCCTTACATCTTCTCAGTAGGTTGGAACCACGCCGACTTTGGCGTGGAACACCGTTCCACGGTCGGGCTGCGCATCCGGGAAGCTCCCTGGTTGCGGCATCATCGACCGGTTAGCTCCTCGACTTG
>JBLHNG010000019.1:0-29429 GCA_047621685.1 Myxococcota bacterium
GGGCCGGACAGTATCCGGCCCGACGGGTGCGCTTTTGTCTGAAAAGTCACCGGGCCGGACAGTATCCGGCCCGACTGGTGCGCTTTTGTCTGAAAAGTCACCGGGCCGGACAGTGTCCGGCCCGACGGGTGCCAAAATCAACAGTGCTCGACCTGGTCCCAGATCTGAATCCAGGTGTACCGCACCATGCCCGCCCGCTCCTCCTCCTGGTGCGCCGCCATCCACGTCCGCACCGGGTCGCGCTGGTCGGGGTGGCGAGCGAAGAAGCGCTCGAAGAGGTCTGGGAACATGCCCCAGCTGTCTTCGAGGACCATCTCGATCAGCGCCGGCTCACCCAGCACCGCAAGGAGGATCGGGCGGGCGGCCTCACCCTCAGTCTCAATGAGGCGTGCGAGGGTGGCCTCCAGCAGCCCCTCGGGTCGTGGGGTGCCAACCATCGCCCTCAGCCCGGCGAGCGCCTCAAGGATTCGGGATTCATCGCTTTTTTGGGAAGCATCGTGCACGTTCTCCCTCCTGGGGTTGTCTCGGCATGGCGGTTGAGATGGGCGTGATGGGCATGACTCCACCCCGCACGTTCCGGTCTGTGCTTCGCTCCGTCTGGAGGCGAATCGATGTGCACCCTTCTTCGATCGTGATCGTCGCTGCTGCCCAGCCTCCACCGGGGAGGGCGGGCGTGGTGGCGGGAAGTCGGGCGGGCTGGCAGCGGGTGCTCAACCGCACCGGCCAGGGCGCTTCGACATCCAGTGCATCCACAATCAGAACATACCGGCCCGCCTCCAGCTCCAGTCGCTGAGAGCGGCGCTCGGTCAGCTCCAGGGGGTGGGTAAGCTGTGGCGGCTGGTTGCTGAGGAGGACGACCTCATCGTCCAAAGCGATCGCATGGCTGACGTCCTGCCAGCGAGAGGGCAGCACCACACCACCGATGGGAAGCATGGTCATCAGCACCCCGGACTGCGGGCGCAGTGCACACCAGGCCTCCGCATCCACCGCATGCGCCAGCATCACTGCCGCCTCGATCAGTGCCCGATCCTCATCGGCCCGCTGCCGAAACTCGGGCTCAGCACGATCGAGTGCAGCCGGAAGGCGTGCCGCAGCCAGACCGAGGAGCAGGCCCCACACCAGCCACCCCCGGCGCCCTGGCAGCCCCCCGACAGCCTGCTCACAGCCCACCGCGACCCAGACGGTGAGCATCGTCACCATGCCCCAGGAGTGCCCGGGAGAGCCCAGCATCGGTGCCGGGAGGAGGATGGCCGCGTGCACCGCAGCGGCGAGCAGAGGCGGTGAGCGTCGCCACAGCAGCGCCCCGACACACAGCACCGAGACCATCCCCGCCTGAAGACCCGGCAGGGCGTAGAGCCCCGTGCCGAGAACCACCGAGAGCCCCAGCACCATCCGCCATGATGGCGCGGCCACCCCAGCCAGGGCGATCGCGAGGAACAAGACCGGCACACCGGGATCCGCAGCCTGGAGCGGCCACAGCGAGGCCACCGAGTCGCCATACTGCGCGATGGTCTCGGTGAAGTGGGCCAGCGGATCGCTGAGGTTGCGCTGATACCGCTCGACATTCTCCGCGTGAAACGTCAGCCCAAAGCCCACCACGGCGACAACGAGCGGGACCGCAGCCATGCCCCACCGTCTGCGATCCGCGCCGGTGTGGAGGACCACGGCGAGCAGGGTGATCGGTCCGACCAGCCAGCCCGGCTCCTTGAACATCCCGGCGAGCCCAAGGAGCACGACGGCGCCGAGCAGCCACCCCACACGCCGATGCCGGATCGCCAGCGTGCCCAGCGCCAGCCCCCAGAGCGTCATCGCGGTCTCCAGGGCCACGTTCATCCAGCTGCTCCACCCCAGCAGCGCATCCGCGGTGACCTCTCCCGTCATCAGCACGGTCGCCAGCCAGCCACACCGCACCTCCTCGGTGAGCGCCCAGGCAAACGCGCCTGCCCCGAGCACGGTGGCGATCACCCCGAGCTGCAGCGCACCATATGGCCCCCACCAGTCACCATCCGAGACCTGAAGCGAGGCCATCCAGGTCCACAGGGTGGCCGGTCGAATGTGCTGGAAGATCGCTGCGGAGAGGGCATCGAGGGGGTGGTTTTGGTGCTGGAGGACCCAGCGGATGTAGGTGAAGTCATCGCTAAAGAACCACACCCCCTCGCCCGGAGCCACCCGCCTCCACAGCAACACCAGCAGCCCGAGCAGGCCAGCCAGGTTGAGGAGCAGCAGAACACGACGCTGTGAGGGGGCGTCCGGCGGTTGAGACGGCTCAGGAGGGGGCATTGAGGGTTGAATACCCGGTCTGACATTGAGGCGCCGGGCAGGAGGAGATCCGGCCTGCAGCCGTCGCATTCCCACGCTTGTGAGCGTTCTTGATATAAACGCCGACAACCCGAGGTGCCCCATGGCCAGCCCCGACGAATCTGATGAGACCTCCGAGAAGCTCTACACCCCACCGCCGGGAGAGTCCCAGCTCACCGTGCGCGCGGTGCTCGCTGGCTGCCTGATCGGCGGGGTGGTCAGCGCGATGAACATCTACTTCGGCCTGCGGACCGGCTGGTCGATCGGCGGCTCGCTGATCGCGGCGATCCTTGGCTACTCGCTGTTCTCCGCGATCAACCCCAAGACTGCCTACAGCCGCCTGGAGGCCAACATCACCCAGACCGCTGGCAGCGCTGCGGGCAGCATGACCTCCGCTGCGGGACTGCTCGCCGCGATCCCGGCGCTGAGCATGCTCGGCTTCAAGCTGGCGTGGTGGGAGCTGGTGATCTGGGCGATGTCGGTGGCCTACCTCGGGGTGTTCTTCGCCGTTCCGCTGCGCCGCCAGATGGTGCTCGTCGAGAAGCTGCGGTTCCCCACCGGCACCGCCACTGCCGAGACCATCATGGCGATGTTCTCCGAGGGCGGCGATGCCGAGGAGAAGAGCCGGGCGCTGCTGCAGTGGGCGCTGGCTGCCGCGGTCTTCACCCTCGCCGCCTACTTCATCCCCCAGCTCGGCCACCCGCCGCTGGAGCTTGGCGTGCTCGCCATCGCCTCCGCCTGGGGCTTCTCCATCCTGATCAGCCCGCTGATGGGTGGGGCTGGCATCCTCATCGGCCCGAAGGTCGCCGCCTCGCTGTTTGCCGGTGCGGTGTTCAGCTGGAACGTGCTCGGACCGTATGTGCAGTCTCAGGGCTGGGCGCCGGAGAGCATCATGTCCTACGACGGCGGCGTGCGGGGCTGGATCCTGTGGCCCGGTGTGGCGATCATGGTCGCCGACGCCATGACCCAGCTGGTGCTGTCCTGGCGCACCATCCTCAACACCTTCACCCGTCCCAAGGGCGGCGAAGAGGCTGCTGAGGACTCCCCGGCATCGGAGTCCATCCCCAACACCTGGTGGATCGGCGGCCTCGCGATCGCCACCACGGCCACCACGGCCTCAGCCTGGTTCGTGTTCGACATCCCCTGGTATTTGACCCTCCTCGCGGTGGCGATGTCCAGCGTCCTGGCGATGATCGCGGTGCGCTCGACGGGTGAGACCGACATCAACCCCATCGGCGGCATGGGCAAGGTCACCCAGCTCGTCTACGGCGCGATCGCCCCGGGCGCGATGACCACCAATCTCATGGCCGCCGGCATCACCGGAGCCGGTGCCAGCCAGGCCGGCGACATGATGCAGGACCTCAAGACCGGCTACCTCCTCGGCGCCTCCCCCCGGGGTCAGTTCAAGGCACAGCTCATCGGCATCGCGGCCGGTGTGTTCTTCTGCGTGCCGATCTACACCCTGTTCGACAAGGCCTACGAGATCGGCGGTGAGGAGCTTCCCGCCCCGGCTGCCCACGCCTGGAAGGCCATGGCCGAGCTGCTGAGCAAGGGCATGGACGCCCTCCCCCCCCACGCCCTCGCCGCGGTCATCGCTGGCTGTGTGTTTGGCTCGGTGATGGCCGTCCTCAGCAAGCACGGTCCGACCTCGATCCGCAAGTACCTGCCCAGCGGCCTCGCCTTCGGCATCGCGTTCATCGTGCCGGCCTACTACTCGGTGGCGATGTTCCTCGGTGCGATGATCTTCATGGTCTGGAAGAAGAAGAACCCCTCCGGCGCAGAGAAGCTGGGCTTCTCGATCGCCAGCGGTCTGATCGCTGGCGAGGGCTTGATGGGCATTGTGGTCGCTGTGCTGACTCTGCTTGGCATCAAGTCGCTGACCTGATCAGAGCGGCACCTCAAAACTGGAAGTAGATGAACGGGCGCTGCTCTGGAGCCGCCACAATCACCACAGCCGCCAGGGCTCCAAGCAAGACCACCCGCCCTGTCCAGGGAAGCCGGGCGAGCAGATCCTCGTCGTACCACTGCCGTGCCGCGGCGTGAGCGAGCAGCAGGCTGGCGGGGATCCACCACATCGGCTCCAGGAACTGCTCCCCGGCGGTGCTCCAGGTGGTGACCCGGCGCAGGGCCAGCAGGCCATCTGATGCGCTGCCGGTGCGGAAGAACAGTGCTGAGGGGATGAGCAGGGACATCGTGATCGCCCAGCCCATCAGCGCCTTTCCAGGGAAGTCCGGGATCTTCTGCGGCACCACGAAGGTGCGGTAGATCACCTGAACCAGCCCGTTGTAGACCCCCCAGAGCACGAAGCTCCAGCTCGCCCCGTGCCACAGCCCGAACAGCGCCCAGACCAGCATCAGGTTGCCCGCAACGCGCAGCTTGCCGCGCCGGGTGCCGCCCAGCGGACGGAACACATAGTCCCGGAACCAGTTGCTCATCGTCATGTGCCAGCCACGCCGGTAGCCGGTCGGGCTGCTCGCCAGCCAGGGGTAGTTGAAGTTTCGGGGCAGCGAGAAGCCGAGCATGCTGGCGAGGCCACGGGCCATGGTGGAGTAGCCGGAGAAGTCGCAGTAGACCTGGGCGGAGAACAGGGCCGCAGCCAGCGCGAGGGTGTGGGCGGTGTAGCCACCGACGCCTTCGAAGACCGGGTCGATGAGGGCGCCGATGTTGTCGGCGATGATGACCTTCTTAAACAGCCCCAGCGCGAACAGCTCGGCGCCCTGGATGACCTGCCTGCGGGTGGGCTTCTTCAGCGCAGCGAGCTGTGGCATGAACTCATGCGCCCGCACGATCGGTCCGGCGATGAGCTGCGGGAAGAACGCCACATAGACCGAGAAGTCGATGAAGCTCCGGCACGCCTTCGTCTTTCGCCGGTAGACGTCGATGGTGTAGGAGAGCGTCTGGAAGGTGTAGAAGCTGATGCCCGGGGGAATGGCGCCGTCGATGTGGAAGCTCTGGCTGCGCAGCGCGCCGTCGGAGAGCCCGAGGTTGCCGAGGATGAAGTCGCCGTACTTAAAGACCAGCAGCAGGCCGAGGTTGCCCACCAGGCTGGCCGCGAGCCCGACCTTTCGACGCCGCTCGTCGGTCTCGGACTCCAGCCACAGCCCGATCCGGTAGTCCAGGGCCGTCGAGAACATCAGCAGCAGCAGGAAGACGGGCTCCCAGCTGGCATAGAACAGCCAGCTCCCGCCCAGCAGCCACAGCCGCCGCGCGCTCTTCGGTAGCAGCGCCCAGCCGACCAGGAAGACGGCGAGGAAGATCCCGAAGATGGCGCTGTTAAACAGCATCAGTTCGCCGCCAGCCAGTCCGCCAGCCGGTCGGTGAGCTGGTCGCGGCCGGTCTGAGACAGGTGGATGGGGTCCTGGAACGCGGCCTCGGTGTAGTCGCCCAGCGCCTCCGCAGGCACCGACACCGAGAACCCGGCGAGGATCGCCTGGCTCGCCGCTGGGAACAGCTCCCCGATGACGTCGGGGTGCACGGGGGTGGGACAGAGCACCAGCTGGATGTCCGCCGCACCCAGGCGCTCAGCCATCAGCATCAGCGCGGCGATGTTGGGACCGGTTCCGTCCAGCCTCGCGGCGGCGAACTCCGCCTGGAGCCCTTCCATCGGCTCTCCACCCCCCACGAGGAACCGAGCGGACTTCAGGCCGAACCGCTCGGCGATCTGACCGCGCACCCCCTCCCGGTGCCGGTACAGCAGCGAGCCCCAGCCCAGCATCCCCTCCAGGTGAGCCGATGGATCTTGGGGCAGCTTCGAGCGAAGCGCCCAGGCGATCTGAGGATCGTAGATCCGCCCCCAGTCCGGCACCTGATCCGCGCGCAGCTCCAGGGCGCTGATCATCACCACCACGGTCTTCGGGGACAGGCGCAGGACATCGGGCAGCATCATCGCGGTGGCCTGGGCGGAGGCGCCGTGGCGGCTGACGTTGAGCACGGTGCCCCCGGTCCGGCTCGCGAGTCGATCCGCGCTGACCCCGAACACCCCCACGCTGCTGCCCATCACGAGCAGGTCCGTGGGCGGAGCCGTCCTCAGGCGGGCCTGGACGGTGTGGGGGAGGCCTGGGGCGTCCGCAGCCAGCAGCGGCCAGCCCCACTGCTCAAAGGCGGCGTTGGTGGCGAAGACCGCGAGGACTGGCCCGAGGATGAGGGCGAGGGCATCTCGCCAGCGGGCCGTGCTCACCCGGCGTCCTCGTCTGGGAGACGAAGGCCGGTGAACCCAGCGGACGTCTTCGACTGTGCCGCTGTGATCCGGTGCATCATCGCGATCATCTCCTCGCGGGGGTGCTCGGGTCGGAAGAAGTCCAGCAGCAGGAGGTGGCGGTCGTGGTCGGTGTGGTTCCAGGCCTTGTGCGGCAGGGTCGGATCCCAGATGAGGCTGCGGCCCTCCTGCCAGCGATGGACGGCGCCATCGACCGTCAGCCCGACATCGCCCTCCGGGATGCGCAGCCCGAGGTGGACCCGCCAGGCGTAGCCGTCGTCGTTGCGGTGCAGGTGGGTGGCACTGTGCGGCGCAATGCAGGAGAAGCCGGCGGAGACCAGACCCAGCTCGCCGTCTGCCATGAGCTGATCCAGCAGCCCGACGGTGACCGGACACTCTCGCCGGAACCGGCCCCGGACGGCTCGGGTGTGTGAGTAAAATGGTCCGGTGAACCACCCAGAGCTGTAGATCTCCAGGTTTCGCCACGGAAACATCTCACCGCGCATCGCCAGCGCCTCATCGCGGATCGCGAGCCAGTGCTGCTCCAGGAGACGAAGCGGCTTGGGGTCAGGCGCCTGCATACACCCGCTACGGTAGCATCACTTGGATTCCACCGAGCGCTTCGCCCGGAGCAGCTCCAGCTCCTCGTGGATCTCATCGAGCTTGACGAGCACCTGCGCGAAGTCGTCGCTGGGGGTCAGGGTGCCGGATTCGCGACGGGCGATCAGGGCTGCGAGCTTGTTCTCCTTCTCCGCCTCGTCCATGCCGCCCATGATGACGCCGATGAACAGGTTGAGGATGACCATCGCGCCGAGCAGCATGAAGGAGACGAAGAACAGCGCGCCGAACACCGGGTAGCTCATCGGCTGGGTGCACAGCTCCATCATGCCGTCGTAGCCGTACTTGTCGCAGCCCCACATCTGGATGTACATCACGTCCGTCCAGTCCTCGCCGGTGACCACCCGGAACAGGCTGAGCATGGCGATGGCGAGGTTGCCGAAGTGGACCGGGTCGTTGCCGCCGAACAGGAAGACCGCAGCGACGGAGTAGACGTAGAACAGCATGCCCAGCAGCAGGGCCACGTAGCCCATGCTCGGGATCGACTTGAGCAGCGCGGAGACGAGGACCTGCAGCTTGGGCAGCGCCCGGACCAGCTTGAGCACCCGCAGCAGCCGGGCCAACCGAAGGACCGCGACATACTGGGCGTTGACCGGCATGAAACAGACCGCAACGATGATGAAGTCGAAGACGTTCCAGGGATCGAGGAAGTACCGCCAGGGCTTGCGCCCCTCTGCACCGACCTTGATGAGCACCTCGACAACGAAGATCCAGAGGATCAGGTCGTTGAGGATGCTGAGGAAGGTCCCGTAGCGCTCGACCAGCGGCGGGTGGGTCTCCAGACCGACGACCACACCGGCGAGGACGATGACCCCGGTGACGAAGTTCTGAAAGCGAGAATCATCAGCAATTTTCTTCAGGAAGGCGAACACAGGAAACCTCTGAGGTGATCCGATTCAGGGCATCATGCAGACACCGCGACCGCCCAACTATGAGGACATCAAGGGGACCGCAATCACCGGATTGCGACCATTGTGTAATGCACCGAATTTTGTCCGCTTTGAGATTTCCCGCTAACTCCGTCCGCGCCAGTCCCGTCGGGGGAACGGGGTGTGTAGACCCGCATCCCGGTAGAGACGCTCGTAGTAGAAGCCATCGAGGAGGTGGGCGGCCTGCCACAGCTCAGCAGGGATCTCGACGGCCTCCCAGGGCTGATCGACACCTCCCTGTGCCACCGCCTGCTCCCGCCAGATCGCCCCGCGAGCCATGCCCGACCACCGCAGGTCGACCCCAGAAGGCATGGCGACCCCCGGGGCGATGTCGGCGAGACACCGCTGGAGCCGGACCCGACCGGGGCGGGTGTGGGAGTCGTAGACGTAGGGGCGCAGCGGCGGGACCGTGAGCACGGTGTCCTCGATCGGTGCGGGCTCCGGGGAGGGCTCCCCCTCCGAGAAGATGCCCAGGATCGACTCGATCATCACCTCCGAAAGCCAGGCGTCCGAGGCCGCTCCAGGAACGTGGCGGAGCAGGGAGTCCTCGGGGAGCTGTCGGAGGAGGGCCTCTCGCAGCGCGGTGGTCACCGACGGCTCCGCAGCCAGCTGGACCCGCCACAGCAGCCGGTAGAGGGCATCGAGGGAGGGATCGGCGAGGGTGCGATCGATCTGCTCGGGGGTCAGGGGCGGGGCGGAGAGGGCCGCGCTGTAGGCCAGCAGCCGCCGGGGGCCACACCGGACCGCCTGACGCGCCGGGAGGGTCCACAGCTTCGCGGTCCCGGCGAGCTGACGGATCCGACGCTCCGCAGAGTCCCCGGTTCGCCACACACCGAGCAGGGAGACCGCCCGGCTCTCCTCGAACAGGATGCGCCGGGCATACTGTCGCACCGCCGGCTCCCCGTCGATCAGCCGCAGCAGGCGCGCCCACCTCACCGCTGCCGCAGCATCCCCACGGCGGACCTCCTTGTGCATCGCCGAGCGGACCACGAAGCGAAACCCCGCGCCGCTGCGCTTGACGAGATCCTCGGTGATCGCGCGGGCCGTCCGGAACAGCCGCGGCGGCGGATCCCGGGGCTGGATCGCGATGCCGCGCTGGGCATCCAGCTCGATGAAGGCTGGGGAGCTGTCGGTCTGGAACCGGATGCGGTCCAGGTCTGACAGGACGATGTCCTCTACCCGGAGGGCACCGAACAGATCGAATTGCTGACGAGCCAGGGGAAACCTCCGCGGGTCCGACTAACGGACGCTGCAGGATCGTGTCTATGGCACGACGTCGTAGCTCTCTTTCGCCGTCAGCCCGCTGCTGCCGTAGGCCGAGGAGTACTCCCCGACCGCGGTGTTGCTGTAGCCGGCGGAGACGCTGGAGTACGCCCCGACCGCGGTGTTGTTGCGACCGCCGACCACCGAGGCGGACTCGCCGTCGACGATGTTGCTGCCGCCGCCGACGATGGAGCCGTACTGGCCGTTGGCGGTGTTGCCCTCTCCGCCGCCGATGTGGCTGCCGTAGCCGGCTGCGAGGTTGGTGCTGCCGCCGCTGATGCTGGCGTAGCTGCCCGTCGCGACGTTCTCGATCCCGCCGGTGATCGCAGCCATTGGGCCGGAGATGCTGTGGTCCTGCCCCAGCGCGACCCCGGCAAAGCCGGTGTAGGAGTGGAAGGGACCGACGATGATGTTGTGGCTTCCGGTCTTGTCGTCCCCGTTGTCCTCGTCGTAGCCGAGGATGAGGTTGCCCTTGCCGTTGACATCTCCGGTGGTCGAGCCCGTGCCGCTCTGGAGGTAGAGGTTGGCCCCGCTGATCACCACATCGCCGTTGCTGACCGTGACGGTGCTGGCGAGCGCGGAGAGGTCCGAGAGGCTGGACTCCAGGCTGCTCAGGCGGCCCTCGTAGTCCGCGATGGTGGTCTCGGCAGTGGCGAGCTGCGCGGTCAGGGTGTCGACCTCGTCTTGAAGACTTGAGGCGTCTCCTTGGAGCGCCTCCACATCATCGCCAGCACAGCCCACCAGCATCACACCGAGAAACAACCGCATCGACCACCTCCATGCGACCACTATGCCATCGCCCGGATGACTGCGGACTCTGCAGCGAGACGGGCGCCGAGGAGGCGGTACACAGGCATCACATCCGCGGCTGCTGCAACCACACCGGCCACCTTGTCGGCGGTGCCGATCGCGGCAGGCACATACTTCCGCGCGGCATCTGCGACGGTGGAGACATGGGGGGAGACGGCCTGGACAGCGGACTGGAGCGGACCGGTGAGCGCAGAGAGCATCTCCGTGGCGCCCGCGAGGCTGCGCCCGCCAGCCATGCCCGCCAGCCGACGCACCTGGGCCGCACCGTTGCTGGAGAGCAGCCCGGAGAGCAGGTCGCCGCTGGCCGTCAGGGCGTTGTCGGCGAACGGCAGGCCGACCTCGATGGCAGCGTAGTAGGTGAGGATTGCCTGACCGGCAGCAGAGCGCTGGAACGCCGCGGCCCGCTCGGGGATGGAGCCGTCGAAGGCCCGGTGGGCCATGTAGGCGATGCCGATGGCCTTGAGGATGGCGTCGTTTCGCTGCTGGGTGTCGGTCTCCAGTGCCTCATCTCGCTTCCCGAAGAACAGCTTAAAGGCACTCTTCACTCCGGTTAGCATCATGTAGCTTCGGTCGCCGGTGTCCAGCAGGCGGCTCATCCAGAGGATGTCGTTGAGGCTGTCGTGTGCCGAGATCTTCTGGGCGGCCTTGATCTGCGGCTTGCTGGCACCGAGGACCTGACAGGTGGCGTGCAGGGAGAAGTAGTGCGGAAACGCCGGCCCGCCGGGGATTGCCCCGTAGATCGTCTCCAGCATTCGCACGGTGGTGTCCTGTGGCTTGAACTCTTGAAGGGCGTTGTTGATGGCAGACATGATCAGCTCCCGGCCGCAAAGGTTTGGCGGTCGATTGTAGCGCACCGCTGCCGGACATCCCCTGTCCGACGCTCAGCGACCGGGCCGATTACGCCATGGACATGCAGCCACTCCCGGACATGCTCACCGCATCGCTGGAGGTGCTCCCACCCGGTCCGCTCCATGCCCGCGCCGGGTTCTGGCTCCATCAGATGGGTCAGACACCCCCTCTGTCAGACTGGATCGCCAAAGCCTCAGGGGTGGGGCTGGCGGTGCTGCTGTGTCTCGCGGCTCGCATCCAGGAAGACGCCTCCCTGCTCATCGAGGCCGAGCGGCTGGCGGAGTCGGAGTGGCTGTCGCCAGAGATCGCCTGGAGCGGCATCGGCACGGCGCGGCTGGCGCTGGGAGATGTGCCCGGTGCCCTCGTCGCGCTCACCCACCCCGACGCCCCACCCACTCCCCTCACCCTGCCCGCGCTCTCCTGGCTCCTCCAGCACCTGCTGTTGAGCGACGGCGATCCCCAGCCCGTGCTCGATCACCTCGGAGCGGGCCACGACGCCGCCGAGGCACTGCTCGCTGTCGCCACCCGGGTGCCGGACCTCGCCAGGGCTGCGCTGAGCCTGCTGCCATCCGAGCAGCGCGACGAAGCGGCCCTCCGCCTCCTCCTCACCGGCGCGATCCCCGACCGCCTCCCCCCGGTCGGCCCGACAGTCACCGTCATCCACGCTGCCCGTCAGGGTCAGGTCGACCTCGCCCGTGCCCGGCTGGCCCCGCTGCTCATCGAGCGGCTGCCGACCTGGCGCGCCTCCGCACCGGCCCAGGCCGCCCCGGTCTACCACCACCTCGCCCTGGCCTGTGCGGCACTCTCAGACATCGAGGGCGCGCTGTGGTCTCTGGAGCGCCTCGCTGGCCAGCGCCCCCGGCTCCGCGGTGCCTGTCAGGTCTCCGTGTTCTGCCCCGACGATCGGCTGGTGTCGTGGGCGCTGGCCCAGGCCACCGACGACGAGACGCGCATCGAGTCGCTCCGTCAAGCCGGTCGCATCACCGCCCGACTCGGTCAGCACCAGCGCGCCCGGTCCCTCCTCCGCAGCGCAGCAGCCCTCACCAGCCAGCTCACCGCCTTCTACCCCCGTCGCCTCGCGCGCCAGGTCGTCAGCTCAGCCCAGATCGAGATCGGTGCCCCCCTCGATGCCTTGACCACCATCGACGCCATCGACCGCCGCAGGTTCGGCGATGAGCAGCGAACCGCGGCCGCCACCGCCCTCCTGTTCGCAGGGAATAGTAAAGCAGCAACGCAGGTTCTGCGTTCATTCCCGATGGGTCATCGGCGCGCGGAGTCGTGCTGCGCAGTATCAGCGGCTATGTTCCCCGGCAGCCTCGGCCCCGGTGTGTAAGGTCACACCTGAGTCACATTTCTTGTCGCGACCTCCGTCCGCCGGTATTCTGGCAGCATTCAACGGGTAGACCAATGACGAAGAAGCAGTCTCGCTACATTGTCCCCAACAGCTTCACCGCCCTGTCAATGTTGTTCGGCTTCGCCTCGATCGCCGCCTCCGCAGAAGGCAGCTTCGTGATCGCGGCGTGGATGATCGTCTGGGGCGTCCTGCTGGACAAGCTCGACGGAACGGCGGCCCGACTGCTGGATGCCTGCTCGGACTTCGGCATGGAGTTCGACTCCTTCGCCGACTTTGTGGTCTTCGGCATCGCTCCGGCCGCCCTGGTCTACTTCCGCCTCTCTGAGATGGCGATCTTCCAGGGCCAGTGGCACAACTGGATGGTCGGCGGAATCGGCCTGTATGCCCTGGCGACCGCCATCCGGCTCGCCCGGTTCAACGTCTCCGAGCCCCCCGGCAGCAACAAGCTGTTCTACGGCATCCCCACCACCGTCTGTGGTGGCCTGATCGCCCTGCTGTACCTGTGCTGGGACAACCAGGGGCTCGGCGAGTGGGTCCTCAAGGGCGCGCCCATCCTGATGGTGGTCTGCGCGGTGGCGATGATCAGCAGCGTCCGGCTTCCCAAGCTCAAGCCCCACAAGCGGCTGTCCCTGAACATCATCCAGGGCACCTGCATGTTGATGGCCTACGTGCTCGCCCCCCTGATGATCCTGCCCGAGTTCCTGCTCGCCCTGGAGATCAGCTACGTCGGCATCGGTCTGGTCTGGGCTTTCCGACGCGGAAGCGACTTTCTCGATGACCTCGAAGAGGCTGAGCTGGTCGCAGAACGCATCCGAGACTGAGCCCGCTCACAAAATCCAGCCCCAGACGTCCCGCAAAGCAAGCCGCTTTGCGGGACGCTTGCGTTGTCCTCACATTTTCTATTCACGATCGTGCAATATACCGGGTAGGTTGACGGTCCACAAAGAGACAGGACTCCTATGGGCCCCCACAAGTGGCTTTTGTCGGTCGTTCTCATTTTTACCGGCTGCGACGAACAAGTAGAGAATTCCACGGACAGTCCAGAGCGCGAGCTCTCCGACAGCACCGCCACTGCCCCGACGGAAGACACCACGCCTGCGACCGGCACGTTCGGTCCAGACAATCGCTGGTGGCACACAGACGCCGCTGAGATCCCGCCCGCTCTCGCCGGCACCGGCTACGACATCGGCGACATCGCCCATGACTTCACCATCCTCGATCAGCACGGCGATCCGGTGCAGCTGTACCAGTTCTATGGGCAGGTCATCGTCCTGAACGTGTTTGTTGAGTGGTCCTACTCCTGCCAGGACCTCACCCAGCTCGCCCAGGAGATGTGGGAAGACCTCGAAGACGACGGCTTCGTCTACCTCAGCGTGATGGTCGAGAACACCGACGCCACCCCGCCCCAGGTCTCCGACGCTGCGGCCTGGGCCTCCACCTTCGGCCTCACCCACCCCGTGCTTGCAGACACCGAGGCCAGCCAGGACATCTACGCCCAGGTCGCCTACCCGACCCTGGTGATCATCGACCGGGACATGACCATCGTCGAGTCCGACTTCTGGCCGATGGATCCGCTGTGGATTGCGAAGTACGTGCTCGAATCGGGAACTTCTCAAGAGTGAAGTGCTCATTGCCGTCGCGAGAAGTCTTCGACTCTGTGTAAGGCACCTGTAAGAGATCGGACTGGTTGACCAGTCCCCTCCCAGTTCCCATGATACTCCCAATTCCCATGATACAACCTGAAAGGTCCGGACGGGAGCAGGCGCATGAATGCTTTAGGAATACCTGCAGCAGAAGCTGCACGGGTTCTCTCAGGGTTGTCGGAAGGTGAGCGGGCGTGGTTCTGGTGGCGAGCGGGCAGTCAGGCTGCACTGCTCCTCCAGCCGCTCTCCCTCGACCCGACCATGGCGCGCCTCAAGGCCCAGATCAGCGGCATCACTCTGGTCAATGATGCTCAAGCCAGGAGTGTCCGACCGGTCTCCGGAATCCTCCAGGTCGGACAAGGCGGGCGAATCGGACTGCTGAGCGCGGCGAATGGTGCCGGTGTCCTGCCTGCACTGGCGGGCTGGGTGGTCGACCACCACGCCGACCACCCTGACCTCATCCGACTCCACCGCGCCCAGTTCTACGAGACCGGTTCCACCGGAACGATCTCAGCGATATTTGAGGACGACGCGCTGTGGGCCGACATCCCCGCACCGGAGGCCCTCGACGACACCACCCGGGCCGCAGCGGTGCTCAAGGGGCTCGGGGAGGGCGAGCGGGCATGGGCCTGGATGGCCCGGACTTCGGGAGGGCGGGGGGTGATGATCGCCGGGCTGGTGAGCGAAGACGCTGACGGAGAGCGGTTCACCGCCCGGGTCCGCGCCCTGCGTCTCGGCGGTGGCGCACAGGATGTGGTGCAGGGGGTCGCCCGGCGTGAGGGCAAGAACCTCACCCTCACCAGCAGCACAATGCCGAGCCACTGGACTGCGACCGTCGCAGCCCTCCTCGGGCAGAGCGGCGATCTCTTCAAGCCCCTCCGGCGTGCCCGGCTGGTTCACCTCACCGATGGCATGTCGATGACCAGCGTCCTGCCGCCGCATCGGGAGCTGTCTAAGACCACGGCAGTGCTTCGCGCACAGAAGGGCGGCTGGTTCTGGTTCACCACCGCCACCCTCCACGGCCAGCCCCTCCTCGTCCTCCGCACCGACCGGGAAGCCCTCAAAAACGCCGCGCAGCAGGCCGGTGGAGCAGGGCGCACGATTCGGGGAAAGGTCAGGTTCGTCGAGGATCGCATCGAGCTGCAGACGAAGGACGCCGACGACCTTTGGGCCGCGCTGCTGGACTGGGCAAAGAAAGAGTCCCGCCGCTGGCCAGACCTCAGGCGCCTCAGAGGCGTCCGAATCACCAAGATTGAACCTTAGGAGCGCACCATGGAACGGGATGAAGCCAGCCGGATGGCAACCGGAGTCCTCAAGAAGGTCCTCGCAGCCCGCGGGAAGCTCCAGGGAAATTACTACTACGTCGCCGACGGCTCCGCGAAGGAGGCTGTGCTGATCGCGACCCTGGCCTCCAAGGACACCAAGGGCACCCGTGCGGTCAACCAGGGGCGTCCGTTCCGCAAGGACATCAAGGGCTCCCGGTGGTCTCGGGGCACCATCACCGTCGACAACGGCAAGCTGGTGTTCACCGCCCACAAGGGCACCTCCAACAAGAAGAACATCATCGATGGTCTTCGAAAGGTCATCGCCAAGGAGAAGGGCCTCGCCTTCCTCAAGCGCGCAGTGGTCACCACCTCCACCGCAACGAAGGAAGAGCAGTCCAGCGACCTCGCTGAGGTCGAGACCATCGAGGAAGAGGCGCTCACGGAGGCGGACTCCTCGGTCGACAGCGACGAGCTGGAGGCGCTCATCGAGGCACAGGCGGAGCTGGACAACCTCAACGAGTACCTCGACAAGACCGACGAGGAGCTGGAGACGCTGTACGCCGAGGAGGTCAGCGAGGCCCTCTCCCGGCTCAAGGAGCTTCAGTCTCAGGACCCCGTCGAGGACGAAGGCGCACAGGCAGACGCCTGGGCGGAGCTGGCGAGCCTCGTCTCGGTCAGCCGCGACAACCTCCCCCAGCTCGGAAACGACCTCTCCCCGGAGCTGAGCCAGGTCCTCCAGGCAGCCACCACCCTCATCGACCACGGCAACAACCAGGAAGGCAGCGCCGCCGAGCTGAAGAAGCGGCTGATGGCAGGGCTCCAGGACGCTGAGCAGCGCTACTTCGCTGCCGGAGAGCCCGAGGACCTCCCCCGATGGATCCTCCAGACCGAGAATCTCTACAAGGAGGACGCCTGGCGGGAAGGGCTCGCGATGTTGGAGACCGAGGTGGAGTGGCGGCTGGTGCGCGCCGAGCGCAACCAGGCGGTCTCCGAGGAGATCGCCGATGTCGCTGAGGGCCGGGTCGAGACGGGCCAGCTCCTCCTTCTTTGGAAACAGGCCTATGATACCGCCAACCAGCAGATGAGGCTGTTCCAGGACAAGGTCCTCAGCGATCCAGAGGTCACCGCCGATCCCCGCTTCCCCGACATCCGCAAGAAGGTCGAGGCGCTGCACGCCCTCATCCCCGAGCCCGGCTCGCTCCAGGACAGCCTCACCGACTTCATCAACGCCAGCCCCGACACCCGGGAGATGCGGCGCAGCGAGGTCACCGACGAGCTGAAGTCCTACGAGAATCAGCTGGACGCCGACGACCGACTCAAGGAAATCGACGAGACGGCATTTGGAACCTTCACGGTCTACAAGAACCTCGCGGACGCCGTCACTACGGTCCGCAAGCACCTCTCCGGCCAGTAGGACGACCCCATGGAAAGCCTCTTTTTTAACTTCGACACCGCATCCAGCGGGCTGAAGATCGACCAGGTCATCCGCCTCACCCGGGTCGTCATTGAGATCACCATCGACGAGAAGCACCAGCGGGACTTCACCGCCGGTCTCTCCAAGATCGAGACCGGCATCGAGAGGCTCCGCCGCCTCCCGGGCACCGCCGAGGATGTCTCAAAGCTCACCGAGTCCCTGACCGCTGCGCGCCGGATCCAGGATCCCAGCCAGGGCGCTGCGACCGTCACGCTCATCCTCAAGGACCTCAAAGCGGCCGTCAAGCGTGCGGAAGATGCTTGGAAGAAGGAGCAGAAAGAGCTGAAGGAAGAGGCCGCCCGTCGGCGAGCGGCGATGGGGGACGAGATCCTCTACGAGTCCCTCAAAGCACAGGTGCAGGAGAAGCTGGTCGTCATCGACAACGAGCCGATGATGCGCAGCGTCGGCCTCGACAAGCGCATCGACGCCGCCCGGCAGGCTCGGGGCACCGCCGACGACCTGCTGGCGAAAGGGAAGACCACCAGGGCAGTCACCGCGATGCAGGAGCTGCTCATCGAGTGCGGCAACATCATCTACGCCTGGAACAGCCAGATCGGCGAGATGCAGGGCTCGTACAAGAAGCTCCTCAAGAAGACGACGGCGTACAACCAGCTGTACCGAAGCTCTGAGGTGCTCACCCAGAAGGAGAAAGAGAACCTCAGCAGCGCGCTGGATCTCCTGATCCTCCCGCTCGTTCTGGCGTCCACAAACAAGAAGTCCAAGAAGGCGCGCAAGCTCAATGTGAGCGATGTCAAGATCGCCATCAAGCAGCAGCACGAGACGGCGCTCGCCGAGATCGAGTCCCGAACGCTGAAGCTTCAAGAGACCACCGCGACGGTCAAGCCCGCTGTCGCCCGGCTCCGGCTGCTCCTGAAGTTCGCCCTCGGCCGAGAGCTGGCCGAGCCGCTGAAGATGGCCTCAGACGCCGAGCGCCACCTGGAGCAGCGGGAGTATGAGGCCGCTGCGACCCTCGCGAGGAAGGTCACTGAGACCCGCGGGGTGCTGGAGCCGGTGATCATGACGGCGTATGGGGACTGGAACCGGGCGCTCAAGGAGGTCCTGCCGAGCCTCACCGGAGACATCCAGCTGCAGAAGTCCGGAGAGCTGGGGACCGGCTTCAACTACCCCCATGCTCCCGAGCTGCTGCTCAAGGCCCGCTTCGCGCTGGAAGACGGGGTCATGAGCACCCGCACCTGCACGGAGGGGGTCGCAGACGTCGTCAAGCTCGCCGACGCGGTCAAGGAGAACCACGACCTGTACGGCGAGTGGGCCGCGCTGGAGGTCTTCCGGCGCAAGCAGCAGCAGGCGGTCAGTCAGAACGCAGGCGAGGTCAAGCAGACCCTCCAGGAGCTGACTGACAAGATGACCAGGGCCATGTCGAGGCGCGATGACGCTCCGGATGACTGGACGCCCTTTGACGTCGGCGGCCTCCAGGAGCAGCTCACCAGGGCGCTCTCGGAGTGGGACGCCCTGTGCAAGACCGCCGCCACCGAAGGCGACCTCGCCACCGGCCCGACCCTCGCCGCGCTGAACAAGATCTTCCTCACCGCGAAGCTCGCCATGCTCAACCCCGATCGCATCGAAGACGCACTCGACAAGGACCTCCTCAACGCCGCCAAGGCCCACTACAACACGGCAGAGTCCACCCTGAGTGAGTCCCTGCCGGGATGGGAGATCTACCCCCTCCCCCACGCCACCCAGATGCGGGTCTCGCTGGAGAGCGGGCGCGAGTCCTTCAACCAGACCGAGGACACCGCGAGCATCCACGGCATCGCCGAGAAGATGGAGGAGATGATTGCGCTGGGGAAGAACGAGGAGTCCCTGACCGGCGCGTTGCTTGAGGATGCGCGCGGCAAGCTCGCCCAGCGGGCCAGGGCGGCGAGGACGGTGGTCGCGACGCTGGTCACGGCGACGGAGAAGGGCGGGCTGCTGACGTCCTCCAGCGTCGTCAAGATCCGCCAGCGCTGCAGGCTGGAGGCGACCCAGCTCAGCGAGCAGATCGACACCATCTCCGGCCGTCACTCCTCCGACCTCCTCGACGTCTTCCACGAAGGCACCATCGAGCTGGGCCGAATCGAGGAGCGCGCGAAGGCCCTGATGGAGATCTGTCGGACCGGCCAGGAGGGCATGCCGCCGATGCTGCCAGAGACCTTCGCAAAGGTCGTGAAGACCCGGAAGTCGAAGCTGGAGAGCAAGGACCTCAAGCAATTCCGCCCAAGCGACCACTACCTGCTCAAGCAGAAGATCGAGACGATCGAGGGGCGCCTGAGCGACGGCGAGCACACCAGCCGCATCGAGGCGGCGATCGCAGAGTGGGACGTCCAGCTCAAGGACGCCATGGCGCTCGTCGCGCGGGACCTTGTGGAGCTGGAGCAATTCAAGCAGCTCCACCAGCTGGTCTCCAGCATGCTTACCGAGAAAAAGAAGCTGTTTAAGAAAGGCAAAGACTTCTACAAGAAGCTGTCCGGCGACCTGAAAAGCGCGATGCAGTTGGCTGAGACCGAGGACGGCATCCGGGGTGCTGACACCGCGCTGCGGGTCGCCAAGGCCGCCATCGAGCGCATCATCATGGCCGCCACCAGTGAGGGCCGGGATCGCGGCATGAACCTGGGCGATGAGATCAAGCAGGGCCAGACCGAGGCGCTGGCTGGCAAGGAGCGCATCAAGGACCTGAAGGCTGCCTGGGAGGCCCGCCTGGGTGCCTTCGAGGATCGCTGGCTGCCGAAGCTCCCCCTCGATGAAGAGGACGTCTCCGGCCTGGTCAAGATCGCCAAGAAGTCCGCGGGACAGGAGCCGCCAGACTACGAGGCCGCCAAGCGCTACCTCCAGATGGCTGCGGATCGGGCGATGCTCGCGATCCAGTTCCCCGACGGGCCGGTCTCCATGTCGCTGAGCCGGCTCCCGAAGGAAGAGAAGAAGTGGTCGCAGGCGGTCGCCCAGTACCGCTCCAGCTTCGATCCCCTCAAGGGGGTGTTTGATCTCCTCGAAGATCCAAAGGCCAAGAGGGCCGCCATTGCCTCGCTCGACGAGCTGAAGCTGCAGTTTGACCCCAGCGCGTTCGGCCCTACGGTTCAGCGAATCTGCGCAAAGGGCACCGACGTAGCCACCCGCGCGAAGGCCCGCGAGACCGCGCTGGCGCAGGTCCGTCGATACCGCGATGTCCTGGTCAAGGACGCGCGCTTCCGGCTGCTCAGCAAGCACCCCTACAAGACCGCCGGGGCCTGGAAGGGTCACCTCATCCTCCAGCGTCCGCTCATCGAGCTGGAGCACCTGCTCCTGATGGCCGTTCCCACCAACTGATTCGGCGAGAAGAACCATGCCCCCAACCCCCCTCTCCGAGCAGCAGGTCTGGCTAGCCAAGTTCACTGGCGGCGCTGCACTCTCCCTCGAAGACAGCAGCCAGCTCAGCCTGGATGACCAGCTGGAGGTGCGTCAGCAGATCGAGCGCCGCCGCGAGCTGATCCTCCGGGAGACCTACATCCAGCGCGCCCACGTCGAGGCCGAGACCCTCCACAAAGAGCTGGAGGTCTTCAAGACCGCGAAGATCGCGACCACCTCCGGCAAGATGGACATGATCGGCAAGGGCGGCGATCAGACTCAGGGCTTCGGCTACGAGGAGGACATCGGTCGGGTCAAGCGCACCCCCAAAGAGATGCAGGCGATGATCAACGCCAAGGGCAAGGTCATCGCCATCGAGAAGGGTCTCAAGGCGGTCATGGTCAAGCGCTCGATGATCGACAAGGCAAAGAGCTGCCTCGTCGAGGTCGACGCCCCGCTGTTTGAGAACCGCGACATCGAGAACGAGCTGTACACCCCCCTCGTCCGCGGGCTGGTCTTCCCCGAGGATCAGGTCGGCGGAGAGTACAGCGCCACCCAGCGCATGATCGACGGCTCCAACCAGTACTACATCGACGAGCTGGTCAGTCGCTCCGAGGACAGCGGCGCCTCCGCAGAGGAGTGGGGCAGCGTCCTGAAGTCGGTGACCACTGCGGTCAAGGACCTCTCGGTCGCCACCGTGGGCCTGGTGACCTCCGTGGAGATGAGCGGCGCCAGCGCGGAGGCCGCCAACCAGCTGCTCAAGACCCAGAAGCTCATCAACCTCGGGCTGATGGTCGGCGAAGCGGTGGTCAACACCAGCATCGATGTCGGGGTCGCGATCTCAAAGGCCGACGCCGCCTCCGGGATCTCTGTGGTGCTCTCCGGTCTGTCCGGTGCGGTCGGCGGGCTGGTGAAGAACTACACCGGCGACGCCAGCCTCGCGAAGTACATCCAGATCGGCATGAAGGGCGGCTCCCGCCTCCCCCTGCTCGTCGACGCCTTCCTCGGCGACGACTCCGCAGAGGTGAAGGCCGGTAAGTTCGTCGATCAGCTCGGCGGTCTGTTCGGAGACGCCTTCGACATCACCGCGGTCGCCACCAACGACAAAGACGATCCCAACAACACCAACAACCAGAAAGAGATCGCGCTGTTTAAGGCTGGCGTGACCACCGCATACTCCGGGGTGGCTGCTGCACTGAAGGGCGGGATCATCTCGAAGATCGAGAAGCGGGACTGGAAGGGCGTGGCCCAGGTCTGTGTGTCGGTCTCCAGCACCGTCGTCCAGGGTGCCCTCGCCGGGGCCGCGGCCCAGGAGGCCCTCGACAAGAAGGCGGCAATCGGCGCAGATGCGGACGGCGCCACCAAGCAGGCTGTGCTCGACAAGTACGGCATCGACGATCAGCACGACGACTTCCAGGACCTCTACGACGCCGCGATCCTCTCGGAGAAGACCGCCGTCAGCACAGCCTTCGCCAAGGCCGCCTCTCAGCAGACGGAGAGCTTCGGTAAGCTCGGTGACGGCATCTCCGGACTCATCGCACACGGCGAAGAAGACGGTGAGGATCCGATCGCAGAGAAGATCAAGGAGCGCGAGGCCGCCGAGAAGGAGGAGCGGGACAAGCTCAACCGCACCGCCATGGAGGAGGCCACCAAGCGCCTGGAGGACGACGAGAAGGCCTTCAACAAGACCCTCGACCTGATGGGCAATGACGAGTTCACCGAGACCGACCTCAAGAGCATCGGCAAGCTCATCGCCCAGATGCAGCGGGACCGCATGATCATGCAGACCGCCTCTGCCATCGGTGGGGCCGGCTTCGCAGTCGCCTCGCAGTTCTTCGCCCCCATGGCCATCGCTGGCACGCTCATCAAGTTCCTGGAGGCGCTCACCGCAGCAGTCAACCGGGCCATCGAGCTGCGCAACTGGGCAGACGCCTCTGAGAACGCCCTCAACGCCGTGAGCCCCTACCTCACCGCGATCCAGAACTTCGTGAAGAACCAGAAAGAGCAGTTCTCGCACTACACCATCAAGTGCGCGCTGATCGCGGTCCAAGTCGCCGGACAGGTCATGCAGATCGCCGGTGCCGGGACCTACGCCCAGGCTGCCGGTCTGGTTGTCGAGAAGGGCGCGAAGCTCGCCGAGACCATCGAAGATCTGACCTACAAGTTCTACAAGGAAGCGACCCTCATCGCCGCCTGGAAGGTCACCAAGCCCGCGCTGAAGAATCCCAACAACCGCAAGGCCAACCTCATCGCCCGTCGGATGAACACCACCCTCGCCAAGTACACCCTGGCGTTCGGTGCGGTCATCGACAAGGATCCCGTCGCCCTCCAGGCGTTCAAGATCATCGGCCTCAGCCCGGAGACCCTGGCGGCAAAGGATGCCAAGGTGGACATGGTCAAGAACTACCTGGAGACCCGCTACGACGACGACATCCAGGTCTACAAGAACTTCACCGTCGACTCCAAGGAGTCCTGGCTGAATTCAGCCCCGGCTCCAGCTCTGACCACCGACTGCTTCCTGACCCTGCACGTCCTCGCGGTGAGCAAGGGTGGGGTGAGCGACACAAAGCCCAACGCCATCACCAAGTCGTTCCGCGACATGGAAGCCCAGAAACAGCGCTACGCAGTCGCCCTGGAGCAGATCAACAGCGAGCCGGACAGCCTGGACTCGAACAAGGCCGTCTTTGACGACTATGAGTCTGCAATCGGCACCGTCAGCAGCCTGCTCAAGGGCTTCTCACCGAAGCTGAGGAACGGCTCAGAGACCAGCGACGATCTGCAGTCCGCGCTCACAGAGCTGGCGGAGCTGGCAGATGCGGAGATCGGGATCCTGGGGATGAAGCGCTCGGAGGTGTTTGGGCGCAAGGAGCAGCTCCCCCCGATCCCAGCACCCTCCCCTGACAAGCTCAAGGAAGAGCTGGACAAGGCCCAGAAGGCCTCCGACAGCGACGTGGATCTGGTCGACGTTGATGAGAGCGACGAGAGCGACGAGAGCGACGAGCTGTAGCGGCCTCGCCCGGAGCCGGGGTGGGCGGGGCTCAATTGCCGTCGCTCACTCCCCAGCGGGCATCCAGTCGTCGCAGCGCTTTGCGGACATCGCCCATCGACCGACCACTGCCCAACGCAAAGTCGCCGGAAAGGCGTGCGTGCAGGTCAGCAACCAGCGACGTCGGGGCGCGGCCTGTCGAGACGATCAGCGCATCGACCCCGGCCAGGGAGGCGGCGATCAGCTGCACCGCCACCATCAGCGTGGGATCCCCACCATAGGCACCGCAGCCCCACCGGCCGGTGTGCACGACGGTCTGCACCTCCCCCGCCTCCCTGGTGGTCAGGACCGCCGCCCGGAAGCCGCTGTAGGCGGTCAGCAGCGCGTGCTCGATCTCCATCGAGGTGTACCGGTCGCCGCCGGTGGGCACCGGGGCCTCGATCGCGAGGATGTTGCTGGGGGTCGGATTTAGATGCACCGTCACAGCCTCGCGAACCTGCTCGGGCGTCGCGGCCGAGAACCGGTGACCGTACAGGCTGCGTCCGTCTGAGTCGGTCAAGGCAACGGAGAGCCGACGGGCGGCGCCAGTGATCAGCACCGGGGTCGGCGCGCCGTGCTCGCAGGTCCACGGGAGCATCGGCTCCGCAGACCCACTCAGCGCCTCACGCACGCTCGCCAGGATCGGATGCTCCGCCACCTGGATCTCGTCCTGGGCGAACATCGCATCGCCATAAGCGCAGAACAGATCATGGTGAGCGAAGTTCAGGTGCCACCTCATGATCCCAGACTGAGGTGGTGGGTATGGCGAGAAACCAGGCAGCACCGTGACCGTCATCGGTGGGTCGAACAGCTGCACCGCTCGCGGCAACGGGATGGCCTCGAACCGGGAGACACCCACCGTCCCGTCCGGCTCATCGTTTCCCGGAACCGTCGCGCTGAGGGCCACCTTGTTGGGGTGGTGCAGCACCGATGGATGGGTCTCAGCCAGCACCCTCGCCGACCACGTCAGCCGGCCGAGTCGGTGGCGGATCAGGGCCTCGGGATCGGCGCTGCGCGAAAGTGGGGGAGGCTGCGGTGTGGATTCCGGGCGTCCAAGGAGTCTGTTGAGCCAGCGCATTGCGATGGTGTAGACACCCCTTAGGCCCTGGCAAGCCGCCTTTGAGGTCGCGCCGCGCGGAAGCAGCCCTGGAGTTCTGATCAATCTCCAGCGGCGCTTGGCGCTCAACACGCTACACAGGCTGGAATGGACCCATACGCGCTGCTGGAGCTGGAGCCTGGTGCCTCCAGCGCGGAGATCAAGAAGGCGTGGAAGCGCCTTGCCCGGCTAAACCACCCCGACCTCAACCCCAACGATCCCGGCGCCAGCGCCCGGTTCCAGAACATCAAGGACGCCTATGAGTCCCTGCGCACTGGAGGGGGGCAGCGCGTCGGGCCGAGCCAGGAGATGGATGATGACTGGCTGGACACGGTCGACTGGATGATCGAGTTCCGCCGACGGGTGGTGATGGACGAGCTGATGCCGCGCCTCGTCGGTGAGTACGGGTATGGCGTGGCGCTGGCCTGGGCGCTGCATCACACCAGAGACATCCATGCTGCTGCGGAGGCCCTGCCACCACGGCGGACCTCCTGGCGCCTTCGACGGCTGAAGCTGGACGTGATCCTGGCGGAGGTGCCCGGTGTGATGCGGCTGGCGGCACTGGAGCGAGATCGTCGGGGGAAGATCCAGCTCACCCTGTTCGCCAGCGCCCTGTGGCTGCGTCGGGGGGAAGACGAAGACACGCTGCGTGCCGAGGTCTTCGCCACGGTCGATAATGGCCTCGCTGCGGCGGTCCCGATCGCGCTGGGCATCCACTCCAGCCCGCCCACGCTTGAGCTGGCCCGAGAGGCTGATAAGAGGGTCGCGAGGAACAACCTGATCATCCGAACGATCTGGGCGGCGGGAGCCGTGCTGATGGTGATGATGGGCTGGATCATGGCGACGTCTTGAGGTTTTTCGGCACCCGTCATGTCGCCCTCTTCTGGCGGACAGTCTGTGTGAGAAGATGTCAGCGCGTAGCGGGGGGTTTTTTGGGGAAAACCCCTTCTCAGACAAAGCGCACCTCTCGGTGAGCTAAAAGCTCAGACCACCCGATCCGCAATCGACTCCGGCGGTGCCTGATGCCCCTCCAGGGCCCAGGGCTCAGCGAAGCCTTTGCGCACCACCCTGGCCAGGATGCCGCCCTGGTAGCCGTCCATGAACCGGTGGTCGATGGTGGCGGTGATGGTGAGCTGCGGGCGGATCACCAGCTCGCCGTCCACGACGAGGGGGGCATCTCGCATTGCGCCGATGACCACCAGGACCGGCACCCGGGCGAACGGGGTGGGCGGGGCATAGCCCTCGTCGAGGCCGAACATGCCCACGCTGGTGATGATCGCGGAGCCGAACTGAAACGGCTCCACCCCCAGCGCCTTGATGCGCATCCCGAAGCTGCTGCCCAGCAGGCCCGCCAGCCAGACCACCCGGCGGATCAGCCACACCGGCATGATCTTCAGCGGCTGCTGGGCCTTCTTGAAGTCGTCGTCCTTTCCTTCCCGGAGGCGCACCGCTAGCTTTCGCAGCTCAGCGGCGATCTCGGAGATGGACTTCTTGTCGATGTTGTCCACCTTCGCCTTGGCGAGGTTCGCGCCCTTCTCCAGCGCCACAAGGTAGGAGATGTTCACCGAGTCATGGGGGATGTAGCGGTTGAACCGCAGGTAGCCGTTGAGGCTCGGGGCCTGGGCGAGGGCCTCTCCGACCACCCGACCGACGAAGTGGGTGATGGTCACCTTCTCGCCAGTGGTCTGCCGGACGTGCTCCAGCCAGAGCTTGACGTTGGTCGCATCCAGCGTCAGCTTCCCGTAGATGTTGCCCTCCCGGGGAGCACCCCAGGTGGCAATCGCCAGCTTCCGTCGCACAGTCATCTGGTTCATGCCGTCAGGATACCGCAGCGGACGAAATCAGCCCCACCTCAGCCGCCGTGCTCCAGGATCCGCACCGCGGCGGTGATCTGAGCATCCTCGTCGCCGCCGTCCCAGGCGACCGACCGCGCGGCAACAATCGCAGCGCCCATCTTCGGACCAGGACGCAGCCCGCGAGCCATCAGCCGCCGCCCATCAACTGGGAGCGGGATGTGACGACCGGTGCGCAGCCACCACGACCCTGCCGAGGCTTCCCCGCCCGCCGCCAGAACCACCAGCTCCGCTTCGTCCAGTCCGCTCAGCGCCTTCGCCTGCTCGCTGCATTCGGTCGCGGATGTCAGGGCGAGCGCCGCCGCCTCGATGCGTCCCGGCCCGCTCAGCCACCGGGCACGTCGCCCCCGAACTCCAGCGACCAGGTCCGCACACCGCTTGCGGGCCTCAGGAGGCAGCGCATTGGCGAGGGTCAGCCACATCGCCTCGACCGACGACGGCCCAACCCCGTTGGTGTCCGCCAGCACCTCCCAGGCCTCCGCGACCGCTTTCAGCGCCGTGACCAGCGCCCCCTCCCCAAGCTCCGGCGCGATCCAGTGGAGCACGCCCCAGTCCTGGAGGTGCGCCATCGCGGTCACCGCGGTCGCCTCCGTGAAGATGCGATCCAGCTCCGCACCGACTCGCTGGCGGGTGATCTCGACGGGCAGCGCCAGCGCCGCAGCCATCAGCGCAGCGGTCCCAGGGGCGAGGGTGAGGTCCAGCCGGGCGGCGAACCGAGCAGCCCGGAAGAAGCGGGTGGGATCGTCGAGGAAGCTGAGCCCGTGGATCACCCGGAGGACGCCAGCCTCCAGATCACCGCGACCCCCATACGGATCGACCAGCCGACCCCGATCTTCTGGTCTGAGAGTCAGCGCCATCGTGTTGATGGTGAAGTCCCGGCGACTGAGGTCCTGACGGAGATCCGCGGGCGTCACCACCGTCGGCAGGGCGCCGGGGGCGGTGTAGTGCTCGGTTCGTGCGGAGGCGAGGTCGATCTCAACACCGTCAGTGGTGACCCAGTGCGCGGTCCCGAACGCCGGGTTGCTGCTGGCCTTCCCGCCGAGCGACTTCGCTGCCGCCCGGGCCAGTCCGGCGGCGTCCCCGACCACCAGCACGTCCACATCGTTGGGTGTGTGCTCCCGCAGCAGGTCCCGCACACAGCCGCCGATGAGCAGCGCGGACTCCCCTCGCCTCTCGGCCAGCGCCCCCAGCCTCGCCAGCAGACCGGCCAGCGCCCCGAGGTGGGTCTCGACCCGCTCCCACAGCACCGGCGCGTCGGCCTCCTGGAGCGCGCGGTGCACTGCCGTCCGGGTGAGCACCCCCTTCGGCGCATCCAGGGTGCCGACCACCACGAGGCGATACTGGCGAAGGAGGGCCTCCACAGCCGCCAGCGATGCCTCCGGTGAGACGCTGGGCGGGGAGCCCGCGCTGATCGCCAGAGCGGGGAGCGCGTCGAGCCCGTGGTGCAGCGCGTCGTCGATCTCCCGGCGGGACAGCAGCCCCACAATCCGCCCTGATACCACCAGCGGCAGCGCATTGACCCGGTAGCGGTGCAGGGCGTCTGCGGCCTGTCGGACGGTGTCAGACGGTGCGACGGAGAAGATCCGGCGGCTGGCGAGGTCCAGGGCGGTGGGTGGGTGGGGCATGCCGGGACTCTATCCGGGACTCGCTGACGGATCAGTGACGGACGTCCGTCAGTTGGGCCTGACACCCAACAGTGAAACCTCGACTATCCGCCGGCTCGCTTCTTGCCTCAGGGGACTCCACCCACCCTGGAGCCTGAGATGAGCGGAGACAAGTCCCACCGAGCGGCCGAGACCAGCATCCCTGAGGTCGCTCCGACCGGCACTGCTGTCGGACTCACCAGCCAGGACCGCTACGGCAACCAGCACCTCTCTGCGGGACTCGGCGCAGCAACAATCAGCGACTGGGTCGGGTGGGTCAACGAGATCGTCGACGCCAGCAACCAGAACCCCGACGCCTACACCTCCGCTCCCACGCCGCTCACCCTCGCTGAGGGCACCCGAACCGTCGATGCCAGCGAGCCCGCGATCCGCACGATCCTGGCCCAGCGTCGCGCCGAGGTTGAGCTTAGCCGCACCCAGCTCGACGCGAAGCGCGACAGCGGCGAGGTGGCGAGCGGCGACTACCTCGTGCAGATGACCACCCTGGACGTCTCCGCCAAAGGGCTCGATGCCGACCTGGAGAACCTCACCGCTGACACCGCTGAAGAGATCGGCCACCGCAACAAGGCCGCCCCGACCTCAGGGCTTGCCACCTCGGTCGGCGGCGGGAAGGCCGGGATCAACCGCAGCACCACCGGCACCGACGGCAGCAGCACCACCACTGGCGGCGGGATCAACCTGGAGCAGCCGGGCGTCTACGGCACGACCTCCCGCACCGACGCCCTCGGCACCACCACCTCCGGCAGCGCTGGCATCGGCCTCGTGACCACCGCAGACGGTGCCACCGGGGTCCAGACCAGCAGCGCGGTTGCCGTCAAGAACAAGGACGGCAGCGGCACGGCACTCTCCGGCGATGTCACGGTGACCGATCGCGGTGTCTCCAGCAGCAGCAGCCTCACCAACACCAGCAAGCAGAACGTCGGCGAGAACGTCACCAGCCAGGGCTTCTCCAAGGTATCGGCCAGCGGCGGCCTCCAGGTCCATGTGGTGCCTGGGATGGCAGACGGTCAGCCCACCTACACCCTCACTGCGGTGCTCTCCGGAAGCGGCGGGGTCACGGTCGGCGGCAGCCTCTCCGACCGGCCCAGGGAGCCCGGCGCAAAGGCCAGCGCCTCAGGAAACGTCGGGGGCAGCGGTAGCCTCACCTACACCCATCGGCTGACCGAGGCGGAGCTGAGCCGCTACGGCGAGACGCTCTCCGACATCGAGGCCGGTGCCCCCCACAATGAGACCCCGGAGTTCTCGCTGCTCAGCTCAATGAGCGCGCTGCTGGCGAATCCCGGAGATGCTGGCGTTGCGGCAGCGTCTCTGGTCAGCAGCGATGCCGCCGCCTCCCTCGGTGAAGGCGACAGCATCACCCTCGCCCTGTCCGGCACCGCTGGCGGCAGTCTGGGGGGCACTGCACATGGAATGGGCGCGGCGGTCGCAGGGTCGGCAGCGACCAGCCGAACCGTCACCATCAGCCGCAGCAAAGACCGCCACGGCGCGGAGTCGGTGCAGATCACGGTGGCGTTTGCCGGGACGTCTCAGGGCAGCGCTTCCATCAGCGCCGGCATCCACGACGCCGCCGCGACCGCCGCCACCGCCAGCAGCGACAGCGGCAGCCACACCGAGGTGGTCACCCTCGATCCGACCGCCCCCGACTACGATGCACTCTTCCACCAGATCACCCGCGCCCCCACCGAGGGTGCCCTCCGCACCGCTGTCGCCCCCCTCACCTTCGCCCAGCGCGGCGCATCCACTACGACGACCGCCAGCAGCAGCACCGACACAGT
>JBLHNG010000020.1:0-28472 GCA_047621685.1 Myxococcota bacterium
ATCCCCCTTCCCCGTCGCGAGTGACTACTGGACGTTGATGTCGACGGAGAGAGCGGGCAGGTCGTGAGGACTAGTGGCATCCGAGCCGAGGGAGCCCTCGAAGGTGTAGATGCCCGACCAGTCGCTGCCGACGCTGATCTCACCGAACAGGACATGCGAGGCGCCCGCTGCGAGGGTCAGGTCGCCGCCGGTGCCGCCGGACCAGGAGCCTGCCGGGGTAGTCTCAAAGCGCTCGAAGATGTCGATGACGAAGGGCTGACCGGTGGGCAGGGTGATGGTCTGGCTGCTGTCGGAGGTGTTGGTCAGCACGACCAACACGCCGACGGTGTCTGCGGCAGATGGGCGATTGTTGGTCAGCACCATGCTCAGCTCCAGGTCCCCGACGCTCTCGGTGCTGCCCGGCGCCATGGCCTCGACGGTGTCGCCGACCCGGGCGTAGATGAGCCGACCCGAGCCAGCCTGGCTGTCGGTGAAGTGCACTGGACCGATGCCCTCAGCGAACCGAATCCTGGACACCGGGGGGCTGACACAGGACGCGGCCGGGTCCGGGCTGTGGGTGAGGATGAACTCAGTGATGCCGGTGAAGTTGCCAGCCGGGGTCGTCGCAGCGCTGGCGTCTCCGACCTCGACATCGAAGGTGTCGCAGGAGCCGGCGTCGTAGGCCCAGGAGTCTCCCACCGAGGCGCCGAAGTCGAACAGCGCCGACCAGCTCTGGCTGTAGCTGTACATCCCGTCGTCATCAGTGTTGTCGTAGATCCAGGTCGATCCGGACAGCAGGCCGTCAGCGTCGCTGGCGTACCAGCCGCCGCCCAGGGACTCACCGGTGCTGACCCTCACGACGTGGTGCCCAGCAGGAGTCTCATAGACCCAGAGGTTGCCCTCTTCCAGCGGGAAGAAGTCAAACGCACCGGCTGCGGCAGGCGCGGAGGCGGTCAGGGCAAGCAGGGCGGTAAAGATGGCGGCAGAACGCATGGGGATCTCCGAGGCGCACGGCGCCACACTCCGCCGGCCGATTGCAGGCCGCGGATGAGTTCGATTCATAAACCGTCTGGTTGGACGGTTTTATTCAACCCCCTCTAAGTGCCCCTTCTGAGCGAACTCGTCAACCGTGCCTGGTCGGGCATCGGGGTGGAAGTTCACACCGCAATGACATTGTCATTTCCGCAATTACAACGCTTCAAGACGACGTTTCAGTGTTTCGTGGCGATCCTGTGGTGAAGAATCGCGCAACGCATCCCGTGGCATCGCTTCAGGGGCTCAGATGGGCGAAATCCCGCTCTCATCGGCCTTGCAACGGCGTGAGTCCCATCCCCACCCACCCCGGAACGCGACACGGTGACAGGTCCGTTACGAAACTGAAACACGCAATGTGAATGTCGCTGGATGGAAGCTCACTCCAGCTGCAGACCCTACTCCACAAACCAGGGCGAGATCCAGACCCGCTGCTCGCCGTCGTCTCCGTCATAGCGAATGCGGATGTAGACTCAATGTGCACATCCAGTCGAGATTGGCGGCAGGGGTGGCTGTCCGATAGCTACTTGATCGTCTGGGTGCTCTGACCCGCCTCATCCCACAAGGTGCTGATCGAGACATGCACATCGAGATGCACCACCCCGAGCGCATCGCGCCTGAGGCCCTCGACCACTACCTGGGACGAGGCTGGTACCGCATGGTGCAGTCGATCTTCACCTGTCGGTTCGTGATGATGGGCGGGGATCTGCACTCCGCCCTGTGGATCCGACTCGACCTGTCGGACTATCGATTCCGGAAGGGGCTGCGGAAGCTGATGCGCCGCAATGCCCGGCAGTTTCAGATCACCTGTGAGCCAGCGAGCCTGGATCCAGAGGCAGAGGCACTGTTTCAGCGCTACCGGGCGAACTTTCAGGGGGAGCTGTCGGAGTCACTGCGGGACTCGCTGTACGGAGACAGTGGCCGGGTGATCTACAACACCTGGCGGTTCTCGATCCGGGATGAGGGCCGGCTGGTCGCGCTGAGCTTCTTCGATCTGGGCGAGGACAGCATGCAGAGCGTCATGGGCATCTACGACCCGGACTACTCGCAGCACAGCCTGGGCTTTACCACAATGCTCCTGGAGATCGAGTACGGAATTCAGGCCGGGATTCGCTACTTCTACCCGGGCTATGTGTCCCCGGGATATCCGGCGTTTGACTACAAACTCCGTATCGGAGACGTCGAGTGGTACGAGCCGGATCAGGAGCGCTGGCTGCCGTGGCCCACCGTGGTCCCCGATGCACTGCCCGCCGCGAAGATCAAGACGGCGCTCGCTGAGGTCCAGGCGGCGCTCGACGGCGTGGAGGTGGAGAACCGGCTGCGCATGTACCCGCCGTATCGGGTCGCCTCGCTGGATCGTCGGCTGGAGCTGTGCCTCAAGGAGCCGCTGTTTGTGGAGTGCCACCCTCGGCGTCAGGACTCCTTCTGCATGCTCATCACCTACGACTTCCTCACCGAGAGCTACCAGCTGGAGCTGTGCCTGCGGTATGCGGACATATCTGATCAGCTCGGCGTCCCTGAGACGAAGCCCGGCGGCCCCCTGCCCTGCCTGGAATTGCTCCAGGGGGTGATGCGGCTGGGAGAGGCCCGCTCAGCAGAGGCGATCGCGCGAACGGCGAAGCGGCTGGGCAGCGTGGTCTAAGAGCGGGAAACCACAGCCGATGAACCAGTGGGGCTTCATGATCGACTCCAGGGCTCCGGGGGTGGCGGCACGCGCCGCATTGAGGCCCACATCGCACACTCCTCCCAGGCTTCCTGCAGCGCGCTTCGGGCCGAGGCCCGCCGGATGCCGTCCAGCTCGTCCCACAGCGCCGCGCCGAGGATCACCCGATTCGCCGGGGCGATCTTCCGCCACATTCCCGTCGGGTCTGCGAAGACAGCCTCGGTGATCGAGGTGTCTGAGGGAGCCGGCACCCCCTCGATGCGTCCAGTCAGGGGCAGAACGAGCGTCGTGCGCTGCTCGCCATGGAGGACGTAGCGGCTCACCGGCGGGCTTCCCGGCAGCGGGAGGAGACCGCCGACGATGGTGACCCCGGCCTCTGCGGCAACACGGCCGCGGATCGTGGTGTCGATGGCGTCTACGAGATCGGAGCCGCCCCGAATCCGCCCGCCGGGCAGCGTCCACATTCCCCCAAAGGCGTAGCCGGGCTGCGACGCCTTCCGGACCAGGAGCACCTGACCAGCACGTCGGGCGAACAGCACTGCGCCGAGGAAGCATCCTGGCCCCTGCCAGAGCCCATCGGCATCTTTTTGGACCGGCCATGGCAGGCTCGGGGTTCGCTTTTCCATCCACACCCCCTCGTCATCAGGTAGTACCATTCCACCGCAATGCCATCCCTCATCAAGAAGATCGGCTTCAGCCTGATCCCGGCAGCCCTCGCCTGGCTCCTCGTCGAGACTGGCGTCTCCGTCGTCTTCAGCGATGATCTCGCCACCTGGAAGAACCCCGAGGTCAGCAGCGACGAGCACACCCCCACCCTGCCGGGCAATCCCTACCTGCTCTATGAGTACCGCCCCGGACAGCACATCCAGGCCGGCGAGACGGTGACCATCAACAGCCTCGGGCTGCGCGGTCGGGAGCCGGTCATGCCCAAGCCCGACGGCATCCGGCGCTTCCTCACCACCGGGGACTCCAGCGTGTTCGGCTTCGGGGTCAACGATGCACAGGTCTTCTCCGAGGTCACCGCCGAGATGCTCGGGGAGGGTGTTGAGTCGATCAACGCCGCGACCCCGGGCTACTCCAGCTACCAGAGCATCAACCTGCTGCGCCTGCGCGCGATGCAGACCGAGCCAGACCTCATCGTCATCGGCAACATCTGGTCGGACAACAACTTCGACGCCTTCGTCGACAAGGAATTGCTCGCCACCTACGCCGGGTTCGAGGAGAGCCTCAGCGGGAAGCTCAAGCGCCTCCTCGCCATCAGCGCGATCTATCGTTTACTCGACTACCGGCTCCGGGTCGCTCCGGCGGAGGAGCGGATGCGAAAGGCTGGCTGGCTTCAGAGCGGCAGCCCGGGGCTCGACAGCGGGGAGCACATCGGGCTGCGACGGGTCGAGATCAACGACTACGCCGCCAACCTGGAGACCCTCGTGGACATGGCTGCGGCCGCCGGAGCCGAGGTGGCGTTCCTGATGCTCGCCAACAACGAGGACCTCGACACCGCCGAGAACCAGGGCAAGGCGTGGGATCCCTACCGACAGGTCATGAAGGACACCGCCGCACGACACGGCGCCCCGCTGCTGGATGTCCCGAAGCTGTTCATCGACAGCGGACAGTCCCGAGAGGCTCTGTTCATCGACGAGATGCACCCCACTCCCGAGGGACACCGGCTGATGGGGGAGGCCCTGGCGGGCATCCTCACCGAACACAGCTGGCCGGCTCAGGACCTGATGGGAGATGGTCAGGGCGGACGGATGCCGACGTATGAGGACCCCTACGTCTCAGGCGGCGGGCCGAATGACCCCGGCTCACAGAATAATCCCGATTCACAACATGATCCCGATTCGCAGCAGGGCGGGAACAACCCCGGCGGCGATCCAGGAGCCACTCCCGGTCCGCAGCCCGGCGGAGGCAACCGGATCGGCGGCACCGTCACCTTCGATGCCTATGAGACCGGCACGATCCAGATCGAGTGCGTGGAGGCCAGCACTGCTAGCGGAAACCCGACCGTGCTGGGCACCGACCGTCTCCAGGGTCCGGGCAGCTTCTCCCTGGATGTTCGCACAGCAGAGTCCGTCATGCTTCGGGTCTACCTCGATGAGAACATGGACGGCCCCGGCGCCGATGATCGGCGCTTCCAGCTCCCACAGACTGCCATCAAGGTCAGCGATCCGGGTGCTGGCAGTCTGGTCGTGGATCTCGACGCCGAGACCGTGAAGGTCGGCGGCTGAGGAGCGCAGCGGATAAAGCGGTAACCTCCCCTGAGCCCCCGCCGTATTCCCCTCCATGCCTGCGCCTGTTCCGCCGCCGCCACCCCAGCCCTCGCTGGCCGAGACCCGCCGTGCAGTGACGATCCTCCGCGTCGTGTGCGCAGCGGTGGTCGTGCTGTATGCCTCGTGGACGCTGCACTACCACCCAGACATGGCCATGGTGCAGTACGGCCGATACCACGCCCAGAGCTGGGCGCTGTGGAAGGCCCGTCAGCTCGACGAGCCCATACTCCGAAGCCATGATGGCGGTCGAATCGCCTGGCTGATCGGCTCCAGCGTGCTCCGGGACGCCTTTGATGAAGCCGCCATCAACGCCGCGCTCACTGAGCAGGACAGCCCCTGGCGTGTGGCGAAGTTCGGCATGAACCGTGGCGCAAGCGGTCTCTCCGCAGGGCTCCTCGCGAAGCTCCCGATCCAGCCGGGAGACCGGGTCATTCACTCCGTCTCTCCAGACAACTTTCGCAAGAACTGGCTGGAGGAGGTGGGTCTTCCCGAGGATCGGCTGATGATGGTGCTGGAGCCGTCCGACCTCTGGCAGATCGCGGAGTGGCCGGTTCAGAAGCGGCTGGAGGTGGCATTCTCCCTTCCCCGGGACTTCCACCGCTACCACGACGAGTACATTGCCGGAGTGGCGGAGCTGGGCGAGGACCTCTGGTACTGGAAGAAACCTCGCAAGGCCCGACCAGGCTACCACACCCGATTCCGACGCACTCAAGAGATGAAGTGGATGGGGCGCGCGGTGGAGCAACTGGAGAACAGCGCTGAGCAATTCAATTCTGACGAGGTCGATTACAGCCCAAACCAATTCAACATTGCTGGCCTTGAGCGTATCCGAATATACTGCGAATCAGTCGGTGCGCCGTTGCTTCTCATAGACCTTCCCCATCGTGAACTGTATTACGCAGAACTTCTGGCTCCCGAAGTGCGTGACGCATGGCAGACCTGGAGCGAAGCACAGCCTGAGCTGTATGCCTTTCCGCGCCTTCCAGATGACCATTTCTACGACTTCAAGCACCCAAATGGCAACGGTCGGCGTGTACTCACTGCCCACCTCACAGAACGGCTGATGTCAGAGGGTGCAGAAGCGCGCCCATAGAAGAGTAGACAGGCGTCGTCAATTTCTTCTTATTTTTTTTGCGAAAAGTCGGTATTATGGGGAGGCACATGTACCCCCATCGCAGAGCGACACATGATCAAGAATACCCTCATCGGACTGACCTTCCTCCTTGCCCTTGGCTGTAAAGACAAGGACGCCCCCGTCAACACCGACGACACTGTCCTCACAGGCAGCACAGACGGGGATGGGGACGGCTACACCACCAATGACGGTGACTGTGACGACGCAGATGGCAGCATCAGCCCCGACTCTACGGAGATCTGCGACGGCATCGACAACAACTGCGATGGCGTGATCGACGAGGATGTCACCACCACCTTCTATGAGGATGTGGACGGCGACGGCTTCGGTGATGACGGCAGCGGGGTCGAAGCCTGCGAGGTGCCAGATGGCTACTCCGCGGTCGGGGGGGACTGCGATGATGGTGAGGCTGAGGCCTTCCCAGGCAACGTCGAGTACTGCGATGGTGTCGACAACAACTGCGACGGCAACATCGACGAAGAGGTCAGCGGCACCTGGTACGCAGACAGCGACGGTGATGGCTACGGAGACGACAAGAACGTCACCTTCGCCTGCGATCAGCCCACCGGCTACACCGACACCCCCGGAGACTGCGACGACGCAGACGCCGCCTACAACCCGGGCGCTGAAGAGTTCTGCGACGATCCCAACGACTACAACTGCGACAACAGCGTCGGATACGCCGATGTCGACGGTGACGGCTGGGCAGCCTGCCTCGAATGCAACGACGACGATGCTGCGATTAACCCCGACGGCACCGAGGTCTGTGACGGCCAGGACAACGACTGCGACGGCGACACCGACGAGCCCGACTCCCTCGACGCCTCCATCTGGTACGCAGACAGCGACACCGACGGCTTCGGCGATGCATCGACCTCCACTCGCGCCTGCGATGAGCCCTCTGGCTACGTCGCCGACGACTCCGACTGCAACGACGCAGACATCACGATCAACCCCGATGGTGAAGAAGTCTGCGACTACCAGGACAACGACTGTGACGGCGACGTCGATGAGAACGACGCCTCCGATGTCCTGACCTGGTACGCCGACGCCGACGGCGACGGCTACGGTGATGCCGCGACCACCACCGAGTCCTGCAGCCAGCCCTCTGGCTTCGTCGCAGACTCTTCCGACTGTGACGACTCTGATGCTGCGGTCAACCCCGCTGGCGAGGAGGTCTGTGACGGCGAGGACAACGACTGTGACGGCACCGTTGACGAAGACGACGCCACCGACGCGCTGACCTGGTACGCCGACGCCGACGCCGACTCCTACGGTGATGCGTCGACCACCACCCTCGCCTGCGACCAGCCCTCTGGCTACGTCGCCGACGACACCGACTGCGACGACGGCAACAACACGCAGTACCCCGGTGCTGACGAGTACTGCAACGGCGAGGATGACGACTGCGACGGTGACATCGACGAAGCCGGCGCCCTCGACGAGGCCACCTGGTACGCCGACACCGACGCCGACGCCTACGGTGATGCCTCGGCCACCGCCCTCGCCTGCGACCAGCCGAGTGGCTACGTCGCCGACTCTTCAGACTGCGATGATGGCGACGCCGCGCAGTACCCCGGTGCCGACGAGTACTGCAACTCCGAAGACGACGACTGCGACGGAACCATCGACGAAGACGACGCCCTCGACGCCGCCACCTGGTACGGCGATGGTGACTCCGATGGCTACGGAAACAGCTCGTTCACCCTCGTCCAGTGCGACCAGCCCAGCAACTACGTCGACAACTACGACGACTGCGACGACAGCGACGCCGCGATCAACCCGGCCGCTACCGAGATCTGCGACGGCGCCGACAACGACTGCGACGGGAACATCGACGACGACGACTCCAGCGTCGACACCTCCACCGGAACCACCTGGTACGCCGACTCTGACGGCGACACCTACGGCGGCACCTCCTCAGTGGAGACCTGCGATGTGCCCTCTGGCTACGTCGCGGATGCCACCGACTGCAACGACGCAGACGCCGCCATCAACCCGGCCGCCACCGAGGTCTGCGACTTCATCGACAACGACTGCGACACGCTGATCGACGACGACGACAGCGACCTCGACAGCTCAACGGGCTCGACGTTCTACGCCGACACCGACACCGACGGCTACGGCGATGCATCCTCGACCACCGAGACCTGCAGCCAGCCCTCAGGATACGTCTCCGACGCCACCGACTGCGACGATGCTGACTCCGCGCAGTACCCCGGTGCTGACGAGTACTGCAACTCCGAGGATGACGACTGCGACGGAACCATCGACGAAGACGATGCTCTCGACGCCGCCACCTGGTACGCCGACGCCGACGCCGACGCCTACGGTGACTCCAGCAGCACCGACCTCTCCTGCACCCAGCCAAGCGGCTACGTCGCCGACGCCACCGACTGCGACGACACAGACGCCGCCATCAACCCGGCTGCCACCGAGATCTGCGACACCATCGACAACGACTGCGACACGCTGATCGACGACGACGACAGCGACCTCGACAGCTCGACGGGCTCGACGTTCTACGCCGACTCCGACGCCGACGGCTACGGTGATGCATCCTCGACCACCGAGACCTGCAACCAGCCCTCAGGATACGTCACCGATGCCACCGACTGCGATGATGCCGACTCCGCGCAGTACCCCGGTGCTGATGAGTACTGCAACCTCGAAGACGACGACTGCGACGGCGACGTCGACGAGGAGACCATCGACGGCGACTGGTACGCCACCGACGACGACGGCGACGGCTTCGGCGATCCCGGCAGCACTGCCTGGACCTGTGACGGTGCAGACAACGAGTACGACTGCAACGACGCGGACTCCGGCGAGCCGGTCGTGGTCGATGCCGACATCGGCTCCTCCTCCGGCGACGGCTCCCTGAGCAGCCCGTTCGATGCCATCCAGGACGGCATCGACACCGCCAACGAGTGCGTGGTTGTCTACGAGGGCACCTACTTCGAGGCGATCAACTTCAACGGGCAGGACATCACCGTCACCGGTGTCAGCGGCTCGGAGAGCACCAGCATCGATGCCTCCGGCTACGGCGAGCCCGCTGTGACCTTCGAGAACGCCGAGCTCGCGACCCTCATCGGGTTCACGATCACCGGCGGTGAGGGCTACCACGAGGCCTCCTCCAGCAGCTACGCCTGCACCTCGATCACCACCTGCACCGACTACATCGACACCTACGCTGGTGGCGGCATCTACATCAACGGTGCCGACCCGGAGCTGGTTGACGTCATCCTGGAGGCCAACCTCCTCCCCGAGGCCTCTGTCACCGTCTCCGGAGACGACACCTTCTACGTCTACTCCTTCGGCGGCGGCATCTTCGTTGAGGACGGCACGGTGCTCTTTGAGGACGGCTCCCTCATCGAGAACTCCGCAGACCAGGGCGGTGGTGTCTACCTCGACTCCACCTCCATCGGTGAGGTCGATACCTCCTTCGTGATCGCCAACACCGCTGGCGACGGCGGTGGCTTCCAGGTCGATGGTGGTGAGCTGTCCCTGACCAACGTGGCCTCGATGTGGAACGAGGGTACTGGCGACGGCGGTGGTATCTTCCTGATCGACGCGGTGCTCTACGCCACCAACGTCAGCCAGGGTGGAGACGACGCCCCGACCGGTGGTGGCATCTACGCATCCGGCTCTTCGGCAGCGACCGTCATGAACTCGATCATCGTCGAAGCAGGCGCTGGCGAAGGCGTCCTGGTCGGAGGCTCCGCGAGCTTCACCGGAACCTACAACGACGTCTACAACAACGCTGGCGGCGACTACTCCGGAACCACCGACCCGACCGGCTCCAACGGCAACATCTCCTCGGATCCGCTGTTCTCGACCTGGACCGACAACAGCAACTACGCCGACGACGACATGACCCTCTCCGCCAAGTCGCCGGGCATCGATGCCGGTGACCCCACCTCGTCCTACGACGACGCAGACGGCACCACCAACGACATGGGTGCCTGGGGTGGCGCGAGCAGCGACTGGTAGGGACCGCCTCGTCTGACAGCACGTCTGACAGCAGATTTGCCGGACGATTCAGTCACCTTCAACGGACTCAGAATCTGAGCGAATGATGAGTAAGATCGCCGAGGGCCTCCAGACTGGCCCTCGGCGATTCTGTTTACCTGGAGAGCGGGTACTCGGGGCGCTGGTAGAACGGCGCCTCGTGCAATTCTGCGACACCGTCACCAGAGCCCCTCGCGGTCATGCGCTGGTTATCGGGCTGGTGCAGCGCCTCGACGACGCTCCTCGGGAAACATGAGCTGGATGGCCTGCCTCAGCGTCTGGTTGAGCCCCTCATCGTTGTGGCTCAGGAAGCGTTTTCCAGCCACCTGAGCGATGATCTCTGCCGCCGACTGCGGGCTGTAGAGCCCTCCCTTCCACTCCAGCTGGGAGATGAAGGCGTCCGGGGTGCGGTTCCAGCAGATGTTGAAGTAGGCCGACTCCAGCTGCACGTCCGTCCCCAGGACCGTCACGGCCCGACGGAGCTGATCCTTATAGATGAGGATCGGGGTGTGGGTGCAGTAGTTGTAGGTGGTGTAGCCCAGCGCTTCGAGCTGAAACAAGGTCGCCCACAGCCGCTTTTTCCAGGGATCGCGGCCCTGATAAGGCTTACGAACGTCCAGATTTTCCAGCGCGATCACCGCAGACAGCTCGGTCAGCCCGGTGTCCTGGAGCCAGTAGTAGTCGTCGCAGGAGTAGACAAACGGGTCGCTGATGCGAGGGTTGTCACATGCCCTCATCAGACAATTGAGGATGATCTCATCGGCATGCCGGCCGCGGTTGTCCGATCGCTCCCAGGTCACATACGGTGCCTGGATCGAGGGTGCATCGGGACTGTAGACCCAGCACTGACGCAAGTCTCGAAAGCTGCGAACCGCAGAGCGGATCGAGAACTTCAGCTCATCGAACGAAGTCTTCTTCCAGGGATAGACCAGATCGATCGTTTGTGTTGGGCGGGGCATGGCGCTGCGATTCCGGGCCGGGTGGTTTAGTCGCTGTCTGGGGGAATAGCCATAAGATAGTATTTTCCTACATTCAGGAGAATCGCATGGGTCGAATCGATCGCAGCCGAGCCAACATCAAGGATGAGGGTTTCCGCTTCCAGCCTTTTCGTCCCGGACCACAACATGCAGTAACGCTGGTAGACCTGCGGCTGAAGCCCGACACCGAACTGCTCGCATTTGAGCGCGGTGGACTGAGACGCAGCGTGCTGCTCCCAGAGGCGGCGTACCACCACGTCATCCAGGGCACCCTCGCCTCACAGGCCTACCTCGTCAGCTTCTGAGCACCTTGCAACAGCGGCGTCGGTCTGACGCCTATACTCAACAACAACGTGCACTGGTTTGGCGTGCCGGGGATCGCAAACGGCCTCGCGGTGATGCGTGATGAGGAGAGCAAGAGCCTGTGGGACCACATCACCGGGGAGTGCTTTGAGGGTCCGATGGAGGGGGCACGAATGGAATTCTGGCCGGTGTCGATGACCAGCGTTGCTGCCGAACTGGCCCGAGATCCAGACGCCATCCTGCTTAAGTCCGACTTCCGCTCGTTGGCCAGCCGGCTGATGACCACCGCAGCCTCAGTGGGGCTGAGCGCACACAACAAGGGCACCGTGCTCGCACCACACTTCCGAAAGAGCATGGCCATCGAGATCGACTCCCGCCTGCCCGAGGGCGAGCAGGGGCTGGGCATCATGACCGACGACTTTGTCGGCCGCTTCTACCCGGTGCGTCTCCTCCAGGACGGTCCCATCGAGGACACCTGGCAGGGTCGAGCGCTCCGGGTCGAGCTGGGGGAGATCGACCGCATCCCTTTTGCAACCTTCACCGACACCGGGGCGCTGCCAATGCAGCTGCTCACGCGGTGGTATGGGTTTGCGTTTACCTGCCCGGGATGCGGAATCTACAGGGCCTGAGCCCGGATTGGCTAGTTCTTCGACTTCGGAGCAAGTCCAGACGAGGGGTTCTTCGCGCTGGCCTTGGCCTTCTTCTTGGCCTTCTTCTCTTTTGTCGTGAGTTTCTTGCCCTGGTTCTGTTTTCGGGGGGACTTGTCGCCCATGTTAATTGCCGCCTTGCGCGCGTCGTTCTAGCCGCCAAAGCGGGCGCGAGCCGATCGGGTGGTGGGCCTCACGATGAGATTCGCTCTGCCCCCACCACTGTACGCGACCTACCGCATTGTTGGACAATAATTAACTTTTTTGGCTTATTCTCGGAAAGACAACCTCATCGGTAGATGAAGAAAGGAGAGACCGCAGTGTCCAACTCTCCGTGTCCAACCTCAGTGTCCAGCCTCAGCGCCCCACAGCTCGGTGAGCCGACGATCCCGTCCACAGCCCAGCCGATACCGGGTGTAGTGGGTCGGGTTCGTGATGTAGAAGTTCTGGTGGTTGTCCTCGGCCTCCCAGAAGGTCGCGGCGGGGAGAAGCGGGGTGAGGACCTCGGCGGAGAGGGTCGCAGCAGCGGCGGTCTTGCTGGCCTGAGCGGCGGCGATCTCGGTGGGGTCGCTGGTGAAGATGCCGGTGCGGTACTGGTCGCCCTTGTCGCAGAACTGGCCATCGTCCCGGGTGGGATCGACGTTGTGCCAGAACACGCTCAGCAGCTTGTCGTAGGTGACCTGGGTGGGATCGTAGACCACCCGAATGGCCTCGTAGTGGGTGGTCCGATGGTAGGCGACTTCCTGGTAGGTCGGATTCGGCTCTGCACCACCGGTGTAGCCCGAGGTCGTCGAGATGACGCCGGGCAGCACATCGAACGGCTTCTCCATGCACCAGAAGCAGCCCCCGGCGAAGACAGCCTCAGCCTGCCCCTCTGCAACCGGTGGAGCTGCGACTGTCCCGGCGCTGGCGGAGTCTGGTGTGCTGCATCCGATGAGCAGGACGGCGAAGGTAGCGAGGGTTCGGATCAAGGTGACCTCCAGGGTGGGTTCAGCAATCGGTATGCCTTGAACCTACCCGGAGTTACCTCGAAGACATCTGATTACACCACCGATCCCAGACTGGACCTAATTGCGGCCCGCGCTGTCGATGAGGGGGTATCCGGTCCACTCACCGTTGTACGCCTTGACCGCCCAGACAATGGGTAGGATCAGGAGGACCAGACCGAAACCACAGGTGGCTCCAGCAATCAGGTAGGAGATCACCTGGAACGCCGCAGCCTGAACGGCGTGGTATGCGACAAACTTCGAATCATCCTTTTTGATGAAGTAGATGAGAATCGGTCCGACAACCGGCAGAACCAATGCTGCGATGTGTGCGACCATCGCCAGCCCACGCTCATTGCTGGTGGTCGAGCCACCCCAGATCATCTCACCCATGTTGATCCTCCAACGTAGAATGTATCAAAAGAGGAGCCCTGTGACGGATCCGCTCTTGAGTCGCCTGCTGGACAGCGCTCGACATGGCCTGTTTCTCCACGATGAAGCGTTCCGATTCATTTCCGTCAACCCCGCCGGAGCAGCCCTTCTGGGCTACCCGCAGGAGGCCCTCCTGGAGATGACGCTGTCGGACATCGAGCCGGACTTCAACCGACACGGCATCCAGGAGCGCCTGAAGTCTCTGAGAAACGGCGAGCGTCTCCAGGCAAACGGCAAGCCCCGACGGAGTGACGGCAGCACCGTCGCGGTCGAGGTGATGGTGACTGCGCTGGAGACTGACAGCCGGCGCCTGTATGCCGTCGATGTCCGCCCCCGCATCGCAGGCCCCCACCCAACCACAACCCACCGCCTCCGCGACATGGCCACCGCGCTCCTGGCCTCGCTTCAGGAATTGCAGATCAACCGCCATGAGGGGCTGTCGCCGGACAGCGCGGTGCTCGAAGACCTCGCCGGAATCGCAGCCTCGCTCATCGTCACCGCCAATCAAGCCTCCATGCCCACGGCGGGTTGGCCGGATCTCTGTGAAGTCGTCTCGCGATACCAGGCTCGGGTCAGCACCCTGTGGCACTGTCCCCTGGTGGTCTCCCTGCCCGGCCACCCGGTGCTCGTTGCGGTCGACCTTCGGGTCCTTGAGGAAGCACTGAGCCACCTGCTCAGCACCGCAACCGAAACCCAGAGGGACACCCCCCTCCGCTGCACCGTGTCCAGCCGCGACCAGACGGCGACCCTCCGACTCGTCAGCGGGATCCCCGAGCACCTCACGGCGCTGACCATCGCCCGACAGCTGCTCGCGGACACCAGCAGCCGCCTGATATTTGAGGGCGACGATCTCCTTCTGGTGCTTCCCCTGATGCGCTGAATCCGGTACCAGTCACTAAGCCGGACAGTATCCGGCCCGAGCTGGTGCGCTTTTGTCTGAAACAGGGTTTTCACCCCCCACAACGACTGTGAACCCCAGGCTCCCGGCAGTTTAAATCGGGGTCTGGAAGAAGCGGTACTTTCGGTAGATTGACATGCCCAGCCCTTCGACCACCCCGCGCATTGGCTTGTTGCGCTCGTCGATCACCGAGCCATCCATCCGGGTGTAGCCCGCCGCGATCGCACCACCGACTACCGCCTTAATGAGTGCGGAGTGCAGCCCACTCCCCCGCAGGTCGGGCACGACGCCGATGAGCTTGAAGGCCGCCGTCTGAATCCGACGCATGTCGGAGAGCATGGAGAGCCAGCCAGTCGGGAGCAGCCGCCCGCGGGTCCGCAGGAGGGCTTCGTTCAGCTCTGGGAGGCAGACGGAGAAGCCGACGGGGCGATCCCCGATGAACGCCAGCTGGATCAGCTCTGGCCCGGCGAGGGTGAACATCGCCCGCCCCAGCCCGAGGAAGGTGGCCCGGGGCATCGGGGAGATGTCCGGGACGGTGGCGTAGGCCTCGTTGAGCACTGTGTGTGCGGCGATGAGGTCTGGCTTCATGCGGATCCGGCTGGCGGCCCGGATCCGCAGCCCGTCGATCTGACAGCCTGCGGCGCTGGCGATGAGCTTGTCGGGCAGGGTGCGGGGCTGACCATCAGGGCCCAGCAGGGTGGTCTCATAGGCGTAGACGTCGTGGTGACGCTCCAGCCCGGCCCCCTCCAGCAGCCCCTGGTAGTAGCGGTGGTGGTGTCCCTGCATCATCGGCGGCATGCGATCGTGACCGCTGACGGTGAGGCCGACGAAGTCGAATCGGGTCAGGTTTCGTGGACCACGCAGGATGTCCGCCCCCCACTCCGCAGCCTGTTTCCGCGCGGCATCGAAGAGGACCGCGGCGATCTCGGGGTCATCGGGACTCTCGAAGTAGCCAAACCAGGCGACCTTCGGCTCACCACTGGCGGAGGCCTTCTCAAAGCTCTCGTCCCGGAGCACAGAGATGGTGCCCCGGATCTCACCGTCGATCACCGCCGCGAGCAGGACCAACCGCTCAGTGCGCTTCAGGGCACTGCCCAGCCGGCGGCGCTCCCAGACCATCGGGGCGGGGATCCACATCGGATCGTCGGCGTAGTGTCGCCCGGCGAACCGCAGCACACGAGAGACATCTTGAGGACCAAGCCGCTGGATCAAATCGCCCCCAGGAACACACCGAGGGCACGAAGATAGGCCGAGCGGTTTGCAGAGAAGATGGAGTTGTGATCGCCGCTGTCGAAGACCATGAGGCTCTTTGGATCGTGCGCCCAGCCGTGCAGGCGGCGGGCATGGTCAACGGAGACGAGGTGATCGTGGCGGGCATGAAGGAAGAGGCTCGGGCCGTGGTGTCGTGCCAGCCAGATCCGGGGATTGAGGTGGGCGCCGACCGCATCGGCCAGCCTCGCGAACGGCACGCCCAGCTCTTCGGGAGTGACCCTCACCAGGAGCCGCTCCAGCACATCGGCGATCCCACTCTCGATGATCAGACCGGCGAGTCCGGGGCGGGCTGCAGCGAGGTGCATGGCGTAGATCGAGCCGACGGAGCGCCCAAACACCACGACCTTCTCCGGTGGGATTCCGAGGGCATCAAAAATCGCCGGGCCGTCTTCCAGCATCTCCTCCAGCCGAGGCGCGCCGGTCGAGCCGCCGTAGCCGCGGTACTCCGCCAGGACGAGGTTGACCCCGAGGTCCGCAAGCTGAGTCGGCATCCAGGGCAGGTAGTCGGCGACCACCTCTCCGTTTCCGTGGAAGTGCAGCACCGTGGGAGCGGACGGATCGATGATGTGCTTCGAGCAGGCCAGCCGGGCACCAGGGACGCTGACGATCCAGGGGTCTGGGAGGGGGTGGGTGATGGGGAAGAAGTACCGGCGGGAGATCAGCCGGTGGTTGAGCAGCGACATGCCCTACCCCTACCCCAGCGGCTCCCCAGCCGCGATCTGGCATGCCGCGTTGGAGTACCCTTGCCCCAGGAGGTGAGATGTTCCTGCTCTGGAGTCTTCAAGCGACCGCGGACTTAGCCCCACCGCGCCCGATCGAGATGGCCTGCACGGTCGAGTCTCGGTGCAATCTCACCGAGGAAGGGCAGACCTGCACGGAGAGCACTGGGGACACCACGGCCTGTGATGCGCTCATGCAGGAGGGCTACACCCATCGCTGCTCCGGGAGCACCACCCCAGACGGCACCCGCCAGATCGTCCTGTGCCGCACAAAGACCGAGCACACCCCGCCCCCTGACACACCTGACACACCTGACACACCTGACACACCTGACACACCTGACACACCTGACATACCACCAGCCAGTGAACCCGCAGACGCCCCGAGCACCGTCATCCCGCCACCCACCACGCGCTGTGCTGTGGTCACGGGCGGCGGTGGGCTCGCGATGATGCTCGCGATGCTGCTGGGCGCCACGCGACGGAGAGATCTCGATGCCTGAGTACACCAAGAGCCCCTACCTTGTGCCGTTTGACGGCAGCTTCTCAGTCGCCAACGCGCTGACCACACCGGAAGACCCAGCGAAGAAGTCCTCACTGAAGAAGAAGCTGAAGGCCGAGAACATCAAGCTGCGGGAGCAGCAGCGGCGCCTGTATGCCGATGATCGCTGGTCGGTCCTGATGATCTTCCAGGCCATGGATGCAGCAGGCAAGGACGGCACCATCCGGGCTGTGCTCTCTGGCGTCAACCCGGCGGGCTGTCAGGTCTACAGCTTCAAGCAGCCCTCTGCCGAAGAACTGGACCACGACTTCCTGTGGCGGACCGCCTGCCGGCTCCCGGAGCGCGGACGGCTGGGGGTGTTCAACCGGTCGTACTACGAAGAAGTCCTGGTTGCCCGGGTCCATCCCGGCATCATCAGCAATCAGAAGCTCCCCCGCCGACCAGAAGGTGAGGCGCTGTGGACGGAGCGCCTGGAGTCCATCGCCGAGCACGAGAAGCACCTCGCACGAAACGGCACCATCATCCTCAAGTTCTGGCTCAATGTCTCCGCGGAGGAGCAGCGGCAGCGCCTCCTGGCCCGCATCGAAGATCCGACCAAGAACTGGAAGTTCTCCGGCGGCGATGTCAAAGAGCGCGGCCACTGGAGTCGCTACATGGCCGCCTATGAGCAGGCCCTCAACAAGACCTCCACTCCGATGGCGCCCTGGTATGCCATCCCGGCAGACAACAAGCCGTTCATGCGGGTCGCGGTGGCAGACATCCTGAGACGCACCCTCGAGCGCCTCGAGCTGAAGTACCCCACCCTCTCCTCAGAGCAACAGGCGCAGCTCTCAGAGTGGGAGTCGGTCCTCCAAGGCGATACGCTCGGCTAAGTCCGCGCGACGTTTCTCGCTCGACAGACGGGACAACGCCACTTCTCCGTGAGACCCCGGCTGGCACAGTGTGTGCTTCTGTACCAGCTGAGCGGTCCACCGGTGGCAAACCCAGCGGCGTTCGTGCAGGCCTCTGGCCACCCTCGTCGGGTGTCCGGTCAGGCCGACATCGCACATCCAACGTCCCGCACATTGGGGCCACTGAACAGGCTGCTCAAATTTTCAGGTTCGACTCCTGGCCTCTGACCCAACGATCAGAGGATGGAAATGGTTTTCCCAATCGACTCTTCATCGATCTTAAACAACCCCGCTGAGAAATCAGCACCCCAAAACAAACGACCAAGCGGGCCAAATCTCCAAGTCGCATCCGCGGCAACCTGGATTCGCCCTGTGGTGACTCACCCTCTCTTGAGGGCCACCACCGCACCGCCACAGCATCCGTGCTGGCGATGCGCTGCGAGCACCCCGCTGTCTCCAGACAGGAGGTCTCGCCCGTGCGGTCACCCTTTTTCCTTGTCACCCTTTCCCCTTGAGGTTCTCATGCGCCATCTCACCATCCTTCCCACCCAGCGTGGCGTCCTCCTCCAGGCTGGTGTGCCGGTCCGCTGGCTTGAGTCTGGTCGCCACTTCGTCTGGAGCGGCACCCTGACCCGCTATGACCTCACAGAAGGCGCAACCCTCTGGTCACCGGAGCTGGAGGCCATCCTCCCGCATGGTGCTGCCGACCGCATCGATGTGCCCGCCAACCACCGTGGGCTGCTCACCGTCGATGGCCTCCCCACCTCTGTCCTCGCGCCGGGTCGCTGGCTGGTCTGGAAGATCCGCAGCACCACCGACGTCCAGATCGTCGACACCGACGACATCACCACCCCGATTCCCTCGGCGTTTGTCGCGCTGATCCCCAGCGGTGAGCGCCACCAGGCGGTGATCTGCGACGAGAACCGCGGCCTGCTCAAGCAGGGAGGTCGGCTGGTCGCCCTGCTCAGCCCCGGCGAGCACTGGCTGTGGTGGATGGGTCAGGGCAACTCCGTGACGCTGATCACGACCCTGTGGACGCTCTGGACCCCACAGCTCGACGCCATCCTTCCCCCCAACGCCGCGGAGATCCTCGATGTCCCGGTCGGCCAGATCGCCACGATCAGCCAGGACGGCATCCCAGCCACCACCCTCGTCCCGGGTCGCTACATCCTCTGGCAGCTCAGCCACCGGATCACCGCCGAGCTGCATGCCACGGACGGCGTACACACCACCCTCCCCCACCGCTGGTGGCCCCTGGTGACTCCCGGTCAGCTCCAGACCACCACGGTCAAGACCCACCAGCGGGCGCTGCTCTACATCGACGGCGCGCTGAGCGAGGTTCTGGAGCCGGGCCGATACGGAGTCAACACCCTGGACAGAGACGTGCGCCTGGAGACGGTCGATCTCTGGGAGCAGGAGCTTCAGATCACTGGCCAGGAGGTCATGACCGCCGACAAGGTCTCGCTGCGCATCAACATCATCGTGCGGTTCCAGATCACCGATCCGGTCCTGGCATGCGAGGGCACCAGCTCGGTCACTGAGGCGCTGTACTCCGAGGCTCAGATGGTCGCCCGTCGGCACGTCGCCGGGGTGACGGTGGATCACCTGCTGGAGAAGCGAAATGCGGCCCGGGTCGCGATGCTCTCTGAGCTGGCGGATCGAGGAGAGGTGCTCGGCGTGGCCATCGCCGGGGTCGATCTCAAGGACGTCATCCTGCCCGGCGAGATGAAGGCGATCTTCAACCAGGTCATCGCCGCTCAGAAGCGTGCTGCGGCCAACGTCATCACCCGTCGAGAGGAGACGGCTGCGACCCGATCGCTGGCCAACACCGCCCGGATGCTGGAGAACAACCCGACCCTGCTCAAGCTCAAGGAGCTGGAGGCCCTCAAGGAGCTGGCGGAGCGGGTGGGCACGGTCAACATCGTCGCCACCCCCGGCGAGCTGATGGGCCGGCTGTCGCTGAGCAGCACTTAACAGGGCGGGTTCTCAGCCGTTGCTGCGGTTTACCCGGTCTGTTTCGGTCTTGCGCCAGAACTGGACGAGCCCCCAGAAGTGCTCGGTGAACTGTTCGATCTCGTGAGCCGGGTAGAGCGCGGAGACCTTGGCATGGATCAGGGCCTTGCACTCCGGGCTGCCGAAGAACTCCAGGGCGACCTCGTCGAGGTGGGAGAGGTGGGTCTCGCAGAACTCGCGGAACTCGTCGACCTGCATGCGCTTGCGGGTGATGTCCGCGTAGCCCGCCAGCCGCTCCCGGAACGGCAGGTCCTTGCGGGCGACCTCGAAGTAGGGCTCCCAGCTGAGGTTCGGGCTGACTGTGCGCTTCGTGGCGGCACAGAACAGCGACCAGCGGATCATGTTCTTCACCAGCGCAGGCCAGTGGAAGTGCAGGGAGGTGACCTGGAAGTCAGGGCAGGCATTGGCGAAGTCGATGGGGTGGAAGACCCCGTCACGGCGGAGGCTCTCACAGGAGTTGAAGTCCCAACCAAAGAAGCCGTTGATCGTCATCATCTGGTCGGTGAGGTACGTCCACTCCGGGCCATCGACGAACATGAAGTCGACCACATAGCGGGCGTGAAGCGGCGCGGTGGGGTCGTAGCGCATGACCTCGACCTGCGGACCGATGCCCACCGTGCGCACAAACAGGTCGTAGCCCTCGATGGACTCCTGGACGTGCATGACGGACTCACCGGACTCGTCGTAGGCCTTCTTCAGGTCCGCAGTGGACTTCGCCCGGGAGACACCGCGCCAGCCGCCGCCGTCGTAGGGCTTGATGAAGTTGGGATAGCCGACCGCCTCGCCCACCTGGTTCAGATCGAACAGCTTGCCGTAGCTCTGCATCATCTGGTTGGTGTCTTCGTGATCCGGGCCGGTCTTCGGCGGGACAAGCCAGGTCTCGGGGACGGGCAGGCCGAGCTTCATCATCGCGCAGTAGGTGGTGTGCTTCTCATTGGACTGGATCGACCAGGGATTGTTGAGCACATACAGGCTGTCCATGATGACGGCCTTCTTGATCCACTCCCGGCTGGTGTGGAACCAGTGAGTGAGCCGGTCGAGCACCATGTCGTAGCGGCAGGGCTGCGACAGGTTGAACGGTTCGACTGTCACCCGCTCTACCGCGAAGTCGATGACCTCATCTCCCAGCGTCAGCTCCAGGTTGAGCTTGCGGATGATCTGCTCAAAGGCGCCCGGCCAGCAGATGTCCGCACCAAGAGAAAGTCCAATAAGACGGGTTGAGCGTTGCATGCGACGGTCCTCCAGAACACGCCGATTAGCGAAGCGTGTGAAGGGCGGCAAGGAAGATGCCGTGATTGTCACAGCTACCCATTCGTATGGTCGGGACTATCCCTCTTCGGCGGCTGCAAAATCCAGCACTTGACGCCGTGGTTGTGTGACACCGGAGCATCTCACCTTGTCACCGGGGCCGCCAGGCTACAGGTGGCATCGCTCATGTTAGCGACAGAGCACATCGTCAGCTCTGACAGTGCCTTCTGCTGTATCTTTCAGAAGCCGGCTCGGGTACTTCCTAGCTCAACCCACAGGACCTCTATTGCCTGATCCCATCGATATTCTCTCTCGCATCGGCAAGCCTGCCCCATCAGGCATTCCGATACGAAGCATGATCCTCCCGGCCATCATTCTTCTGGTCATCGGCCTCGGATCCTCCAGCGTGTTCCAGGTAGAACCTGAAGAAGAAGGCGTCATCACCCGGTTTGGAAAGTTCGACAGGACCGTCTCACCCGGTCTGCACTTCAAGGCACCGTACCCCGTCGAGGAGGTCAACAAGGTGCCCACCCAGCGGCAGCTCAAGGAGGAATTCGGATTCCGTACCGTGAGAGCCGACATTCGCACGGAGTACAGCGGTGAGTCGCTCGATGACGAGAAGCTCATGCTCACCGGCGACCTCAACGTCGCGCAGGTAGAGTGGATCGCCCAGTACCGGGTGCGAGACCCGTACGAATATCTGTTCAAAGTCCGAAACGTGCGTACCACTTTTCGCGACATGAACGAGGCGATTATGCGTCAGATTGTGGGGGACCGCAGCGTCACTGAGGTGCTCACCATCGGCCGCCAGGAGATCGAGATCGAGGCACAGCGACAGCTCCAGCTGATGTGCGACGAGTACGAGATGGGCATCCAGATCGAGCAGGTGGTCCTGCAAAACGTCAACCCGCCCGATCAGGTCAAGCCCAGCTTCGACGAGGTCAACCAGGCTCAGCAGGAGCGAGAGCGGCTGATCAATGAGGCGAAGACCGAGTACAACCGGATCATCCCGGCTGCCCGTGGACAGGCCGAGCAGGCGCTTGCGCAGGCCCAGGGCTACGCGGTCCAGCGCACCAACCGTGCCGAGGGTGAGGCTGCGCGATTTACATCGCTTCGGCTGGCCTATGACGAGTCGCCTGAGGTGACGCGCCGACGCATCTACCTGGAGACGATGAGCGAGGTCTACCCTCGGGCAAAGCAGAAGGTCTTGATGAGCGAGGGGGCTGCTCAGCTCCTGCCGCTGCTCAACCTCAGCGGGGTGCAGTAATGAATCAAGGACAGGCGATCGGCGCCCTGCTCACCTTCTTCAGTCTGGCTCTGCTCGCCAGTCAGTCCCTGTATGTCGTGGATGAGACCGAACAGGTCGTCGTCACACAGTTCGGCAAGCCGATCGGAGATCCGGTCATCGAGCCCGGTCTGAAGTTCAAGATTCCCTTCATTCAGACCGTCAACCGCTTCGAGAAGCGATTCAGCGAGTGGGACGGCGAGCGCAACCAGCTGCCAACACGCGACAAGCGCTTCATCTTCGTCGACACCTACGCACGCTGGCGCATCTCAGATCCGCTGAAGTTCTTCCAGCGTCTGCGAGATGAGCGCGGTGCTCAGTCCCGACTCGACGACATCCTCGACGGCGAGACTCGAAACGTGATCGCCCGCCACGATCTGATCGAGGTGGTGCGGACCTCCGTGCGTGACTTCGCCGTGGATGACGAAAAGTCCGGCGGACTCACCGACAGCGACAGCTCGACCGAGAGCGGAGACTTCAAGATCACCTCGGGCCGGGAAGAGCTGGCGGGGGAGGTTCTCGTCGCTGCCCAGAGTCGAACCGCAGACCTGGGAATTGAGATCCTCGACTTCCAGTTCAAGCGCATCAACTACGTCGAGGCGGTTCAGGCCGAGGTCTACACCCGAATGATCTCAGAGCGAAAGCGCATCGCCGAGCAGTTCCGATCTGAAGGGATCGGAGAGGCTGCTCGAATCAACGGAGAGAAGGAATGGGAGCTTGCGCGCATCACGTCCGAGGCATTCCGACGCACCGAAGAGATCCGTGGCGACGCAGATGCAGAGGCCGCGCGTATTTATGCGAAGGCGTACAACGAGGATCCTGAGCTGTATGCCTTCTTGAAGTCGATGGAGACCTACCAGTCCACAGTCGACGACCAGACCACGCTGATCCTTGGCACCAGCGGGGAGTTCCTGCACTACCTTGAGGACGCCGGCCCCTGAGGCACAGCGCTGATGTTCATTCAGCCTGATGGACCGTCAGCTTCTCTGGGCTGTCAGGCTGATTGGCGACCGCTGCGAGAACCCGCGCCCTGTTGGGGATGACCAGGAGGGCGCGGGCTGCGTAGCGTCGGATCCACCCGGCATCGCTGGAGAGGAAGGCGGCGATCTCCTCAGCGACCGGCTCCGCGGCAGCCTCGCTGTTCGCCAGCTCGGAGATCGCGGCAGTGCGGATGTCATCGGGCTGCTGCGACAGCAGGCTGCGGAGGGCGTCCCAGTCTCCGTCGCGCAGCGCCTGTCGCAGCACCATCCGGGCGCACTGATCGCGGGTGAAAGTATCGTCGCTCGACAGCCCGGCCCGGATCGCTGACATGCCAGCGGAGACATCCTGTCGTTGAGCGACGGCGAGCAGCTGAGAGGCTGCCGTGCTGGCCCAGGTTCCCTGTAGTCCCGCGGCGAGGGCTGCGATGAACGGGCCATGCTCTCCGTCAGCCGCCAGCCCGGCGCGCAGCACCGAGAACGACTCGTTCAGGACACGACCGGCGATGATGTTGGCCTCCACCCGGTCCACCAGCAGGCGAACATCCACCCCGCGCCCGGCCGCTGCTGCCGCAAGACGGGACGCTCCGTAGACCGTCTCGTCCGCTGCGATCAGCTCCCGGATCCGGGGGAGGTGCGCGGAGACATCCAGCCCGTGGTGCTTCACCGCCGCCGTCAGCACAGTGAGGGCGCGGGATCGAATGTCGCTCAGCGGATGAGCGAGCAGGGACATCACTGGCCTCACGTCTGCGGGGTGGCCCTCTTTGAGGCCCTTCTGCAGAGCCCAGGCCGCCGCCTGACGGATCGTCTTGTCGCTGCTGGTCAGCGCAGCGATGCAGTGCACGGCATGAGCGGTGACTGCGGCAGGCTTGTGGAGCCAGATGTGCTTGAGACCGGCGCGCAGAAGTGGCGGATCCTCGCAGGCAAGCAGGGTCGCCAGGTTTCGGCTGGCCAGACGGACCGCAGCAGCCTCACGGACGCTGTCGTCTGGGTCGCTCAGGCACGTCTTCAGGGCGGTGCGGAGGGACGCCGTGAGGCTCCCCAGGCTGCGGATGGTTGACCGCCGCACGTCGGCCTCCGTGTGCTCCAGCAGCACCCGCAGGCCCGCATGATCGCCCTGCGTCTGCCGCCAGTCGGTCAGCGCCCAGGCAGCCTCGATCCGCGGCGCGGGCTCCAGGTGATTCAGGTCGTTTCGCCACCGGACCAGCATCGCCGACCGGTCTTCATCATAGGCCGGATCCACCGGGGAGAGCCGATGGAGGGTGTGCTCCGCCTCGGGATACAGACCGCGAAGATCCTCTCTCCAGCTGTACCGATACCGCCAACCGCACTCCGAGCAGCGGCTCACCTGCTCGGAGTGCCCGAAGGCCAGGGGCGGGGTGAGCAGGGAGAGGTTCGGGGAGAAGTCGCTGGGCCGATTGGTGGTCTTGCTCCGTGAGAGATGCCGACAGATACTGCACAGCGGCATGCCTCCGCCACGCTCCAGCGCATCGCGCAGCGGACCCGAGGGCAGCCAGCCGCATATCGCCTGAGCCTGCGCAGGATCGGCCTGAGCGATCGCGCGAAGATAGCGACTGGCCGGGGGGGTGTGAGCCTCCGCGAGTCGCCTCAGCACCGACTCCGGTGCGGCCGGGGTGTCCAGGTCGCGGAGGATGCGCTCGGCCAGTCGGGCGGTGTCTGGATCAGCACTCAGCAGCGCAGACCCCAGCGCCGCGATGTCCTTCCGCAGCCCCAGTGCGAACAGCGCGCCGCGTCGGACGTCTGGATCCGCATCGACGCACAGGGCCGCGAACGCCTCTGGCTCAGTCAGCAGCAGCGCGGTGGCTGCACAGCGGCGCACATCGGCACTCGGGTCGTGCAGGCACGCGGTCAGCGCAGGCAGGATCGGGGCAAGGTCGGCCATCCCCTCTGCGGCGATCCGAGCGACCCGAGCAGCATCGCTGCGGATCCTGTCGGGGATCTTCTCGTCGAGGAAGGGCACAAGGAATGGGATGAGCGCAGTGGCGTCAGTGCGCTGCCAGAGGGTCAGCTCGATCATCAGTCGAGGGAGATGTTCGCGCTGCACCGAGTCCGCGCTGATTGCAGAGAGGACCCTGGATACCTGCTCCGGGTGGGCCTTGAGGAAGCCTCCGATGAGGCTGCGGGCCTGATCGGGGACGTGTCGGAGGGTTGCGAGCAGCAGCGGGACTGGATCCAGCCCAGCGACGAGCACATCGTCGAGCGCATCCCGCAGCCCGAACCGGAACTTGCTTCGCCCGATCAGGTTGTCGAGGCGGGCGAGGTCTCCGGAGCGCATGCACCCGATGAGCAGGGCAACGCTGACCGGAGAGAGGATCGGAACCTGACTGCACTGCTGGCAGATCAGGGTGAGGGTGTCGTGATGCTCCTCCAGGCCGACGCCCTGCCGGGATGCTTCACGCAGGGCCACCGCAGCGGCTCGGCTGTCTGGTCCGGTTCCGTGTCGGTCGGCCTGGATTGCTGCGAGCAGTGAAGGGATGTCTGGCACAGGGCATCTCCATCCCATCATCATACGGTGGGTCCAGAGTGCTGGTGCTCAGCCGGCGCCGGTGTCCGGGATCTGGTTGATCAGCACGAAGTAGCTCTCAGCAGCGAGCTTGTCGGGGACCGGGAGCAGGCCGCCAGTGATCGGCTCGTAGGCGATCTCGACGAGAACCTTGATGGCATCGAGGCCCTCAACGTCCGTCAGCTCGGAGGTGATCTTGCACTCCCCGAGGCTCTCCTGCTGGGAGGTGCAGCCCAGCCCGAGCATCGCCAGGGATTCCCGGACCTGCTCGGTGGCTTCCTCCTCAGCATCTGAGCCGTTCACACCAGGAGTGGCCCCCCATCGGGAGCCGTCCCGAGCGGCGGAGAGCACGGAGAGGTACTGGTTGAACATCAGCCCGTACTCGATGATCCCGCCGAGGACGAGCACCAGGATCGGCAGGCAGAGGGCGAACTCGACGGCCTGGGAGCCTCGACGGCTGGAGACTCTTCTTCTCGGGGACTGTATGGACATGTCCGCTCTCCGCATCACTGCTGCTCGAAGTAGTAGAGGTAGCCCGCGCCGAGGGTGGAGGGGGTCGGCAAGACGTTGAGGAGTGGCTTGTACTCCACTGCGACCTCACAGCGAAGACGCATCTCCGGCAGCGAGCCCTCCTCCTCGGTGGTGACGGTGCAGTTCACCCGGTCGCAGTCCACTGACAGGGACGCCAGGGCCTCCAGGGCACGCTCCTGAACCACTGCGTTGTAGTCTAAGTCGGGAGACATGGTCGCCCCGGATCGACAGCCCTGACGGGCGGCCTCCTGGACGGCGGTGCGCTGGAAGAACATCCAGCCATACTCCATGATCCCGTAGATGAAGATGAGCAGGACCGGCAGCACGAGGGCAAACTCGATGTGAGCGTGTCCACGCCGTGGCCGTCGGGTTGAGTTCAGGTTCATCACTGGATCACCACGGTTCCGCCAGAATTGGACTTGCCCGTCGAGGCACCGCGCTCGGTGACCACCCCACGAACGTACTCGTCGGCGGCCTTCGGGTCGTCCGTGAGTTGGTAGAGCATCAGCATGTGGACCCGCATCTCCTCCTCAGAGAGCTGGCTGCGGTATCGGGCCTCGATGCGCTCGACGGTCTCGGAGCCACCGAAATCCGTTGGCTTTCGCCTGAAGACGTCGACCCTCGGGGCGGCCTTGATGGCGACGATTCGATCCATCTGAGGATCTGCGTCTTCCGCCACGGGCTCAGGCTCGGCCTGGACCACCTCGCCCTGGCTGGACATCAGGGTGCCGTCGGGAGAGCGGGTGGGGGTGATGCGGCAGTCGAGGTTGAAGCTGCTGCGATCATCAACCGCCTCGGTGTAGCGGCCGTAGGGGTCTCCCCAGGCCAGCAGCGGAGGAGAGTCTGCGGACACACCGACCACCATCAGCCGAGCGGATCGCGCGGAGTAGACGGTGAACGGGCCAGGAGCATCGAGGGTGATCTCGGTGAAGACCTCTCCGGCAGGGAGGGCATCGGGAGCACGCTCCCGGTCTGCACGCCTCAGCGACCACAATCGAACCGTCCAGGGTCCACTGCCTGCTTCGCAGTACAGCTCACCGGAGATGGTGATGGCGGAGGGGTCCGTGGAGAGCTGCTCCTGGGTGTACCGGAGGCCCGCAGCCTGATCTTCAGGCACATCGGGCTCTATGACTTCCTCAGGGAGTTCCTCACTGACACAGGCAAGCAGAAACATGAGCATGTGGGGTCCGGCTCCTTGCCGTTACTGGACCAGGGCGACCTGAGAGCGCGCCACAATCCGGGAGAAGACCTCTTCCAGCTCGTCTGGGGTCGAGGGGTTGAACAGCTCACCGTCGCCAGTGGCCAGGTCCTCGTAGTAGTCCCGGGTGTAGCCGGAGGTGCCGTAGTAGATCGGGTAGATGTGGATCTGCTGGTCCTCCCAGGCCTCGTCAGCGAGGTCGATGGTGTAGGAGAGCAGGTCGCCGCCCGAAGCGCAGGGCTCTCCCATGCCGGAGCTGTTTGAGGGGCAGAAGTCGATGCCATCGCCCAGGACGATCATGACCCGGTGGCTGCCGAGATCGCCGGCGTTGTCGAACTCGTCCATCGCGATCTCCATGCCCCAGGCCGCGCCGTTTCCGTGCTGGTAAGTGTTCAGCCAGCTCCACCAGTCGCTCGACTTGAAGGTGGGCTGAGAGGACTCCCAGGACTCGTTGCAGTGCGGCTCGCAGCAGCGGGAGGTGAGGTCGGCATGCCCCTCGATGCCGTAGTGGGAGTCGCCGGTCTCCAGCGGGTGGTTGCCGGAGGCGCTTGGCTGACCGGTGGTGATGTCGTAGATCACTGCGTCAGCAGGGTCCCAGCCTCGGTAGTCGGCGTAGTACTGGACGTAGGGGTCCATGGTGCACAGGCAGATGCCGTCGTCCCAGCTGCTGTAGATGTTGGCGTAGTTGGTGGACAGCTGCTCCAGGCTGGAGTGCAGGGTGCCGTTGTCACCGAAGCCGACCAGGGCGACCTCGTCCCTGTCGTTGGGGTCCGTTGCCAGGACAGTCTCCAGGGACTTGAGCACGCCCTCCTTCATGGAGGCGATCTTGGAGCCGCTGGCCATCGAGCAGCTCCGGTCGAGCACGAAGATCAGCTCACGGGGCTGGATGGCGGAGGTGGCGAACAGCTCCCCGCCGCGATCAGACAGGGGCATTCCCAGCAACGGAGCGAGGAACAGGTCTCGGGAGAGGACCTCGCTGA
>JBLHNG010000021.1:0-28261 GCA_047621685.1 Myxococcota bacterium
CGGACAGTATCCGGCCCGACTGGTGCGCTTTTGTCTGAGACGGGGGTTTCACCCCCAAACCCCCCGCTACGCGCTGACATCCTCTCACACAGACGGTCCGCTAGAAGGGGGCGACATGACTGGTGCCGAAAAACCACCCTCTGTTTCAGCATTCACCTGGCGAAGAGTCGGCATTGCCTGAGGAGATACCGCTCGCCCGGGCTCGGTGAGAAGGAGCTGAAATGCCCGCCCGTCACCAGGGTCTCGGCTCCTGGTGACCCACTGTCGAGCAGTGAGTTGGCGGATGACCCGGGTCGCTCCCGACTTCCCGATGCCCAGCGCGGAGGCAAGGGCAGAGGGGCGACACCCGGGATTCCTGGCGATGAAGAAGAGCGCACCGATGTGGATGGAGGTGGTGTCAAGATCACGAGTGGTGCGCCGATCAACGGCGGTGAGGAGCCTGTGGCTGGCCAGGGACAGGCGTCGATTTTTGCGAGACATTGGTTCACAGGTGAATCCGTTGGTTCATGTGTGAACCAAATGCAAACGCATCCCGTGCTCACCTCCTGTTCAGGTGCCGATGACCACCAGGTGGGTCCTTCCGCTTGCCGGAGCGACTGGTGCCCGTCATCGCCCGGTAGACCATCAAGAACACTCGCTTGGAGTCGAGGTTGTACTTCTTGATCACGTTCGTGAGTACTGCGTCGACATGCGTAATATCGTGTCCGTATTTACGGACAGTCGGGGCCGCCTTTCCGATTTGGGGAGAATGACAGGGCCATCCGACAAGCCGTTCGTTCTCATACGGTTCAACGCGGAGTCGTATGGGGATGGGATAATGGTGGGCACTCAAGGAGTCACATCATGCCTGTCAGCCCAGAGCTCAAGAAAGAAGTTGAGACTTTTGTCAGCGCAACCCGAAAGATCTTCATCGGCCACGACAAGAAGAGTCTCGCAGCGGAGTCTCAGGGCAACAAGTCGATCGCCAGCTTCAAAAAGTCCCACAAGAAGCTGCTCACGACGACCAAGAAGCTGAAATTCGGTGGCACGACCATCACAACCGATCGGCTGAAGGTTCAGCTTCCCACAATGATCTTCGCGCTGAAGTATCAGGCAGGAAACACTCCGAGTGTCAAGAGTATCGAGGTGCTGGAGAAAGCGCTGAAGGGTCTGATCGGCGCCCCAACAAACACTGGCAAGCAGAAGATCTTGAAAGTGGCGCTGAAGAACTTCGAGAAGGTCATCAAGGCCACCTCGGCGACCTGGAAGCTGAAGTGGACCCGGGTCCAGGCGAAGCCGAAGTGGAAGACCTGCGCTGACGCGGAATGGGCCGGACTCGATAAGCCTGCGCTGACGAAAGCACAGGGTGAGCTTTCGTCGTTCGCAGACGAGATCAAGACAGACTGGTCCAAGAACTCCGTTACCCCCAAAGACATCACCGGGATGGAGAAGATCATCTCCGACATGGATAAGGACTATCGGCTGATCTATAAGAGCAGCCAGCGGCTCTTCGCCATCGCCCTCGACCTCTACAACATCGACTCCATCGTGCTCACCCAGGGAGGGCAGCGATTCCAGAGGGCACTGGCGGATTCAGATGATCAGAAGATGGTGACGTGGTACAAAAAATTCGTCGACGACTACACCTCGAAGTCTGACACGGCGAGAAGTCGGGGATTCGATACGGACACCTTCGAGCTGGAGGCGACGCTGACAGAGATCATGGGGGTCTCTCCCTCCGAGAGCGCCAATGTCCGCATTGATGAGGCCAGCAAGCTTCGAAACCTCAGTAATAACGTTACCTTTCCCGGAGGGAATGTTCAGGAAGCCAGCGCAACGGAGCAGCTGGAGGCCGACTTCAATCAAAAGAGGCGCGTCCTCAAGCGGCTCCTCGGCGGCAAGATGAACATCAACCAGAGCCCACACCGCAAGTATCTCCAGGACATCGACGGGGACGGAGACAAGGCCGCGCCGTTCGACAGCTTCATCACCAATGTTGCCACAGAGGCCCGCAAGTTCAATTCCTCGATCAAGGGGATGGATAAAGCGATCAAAGGTGGGGACGAGGCCAACATCCAGCGGACGTACACCCGCTTCATGAACAACCTGGAGAACGCCGAGCGGGAGCTTCGCGGCATTGAGTCTCGCCTCAAGGCTCAGGCGAGATCCCTGAAGAGTGAGGACGGGATGGAGGAGATGGCGGTCAACGCAGCGAACTTCGCCCGGTACGTTGAGGACTGCTACACATCGATCGACGGCATTCGGTAGGACCATCCGCTGAGAGACTTCCGATGAGGCGCACCAGGCAGGCGAAGTGGGTTCTCTGCCTGCCGGTGCGGGTGGCGGCTGTGTCGCAAGGTGGTTGACTGCGCGGCTGGAGGCGTGAGTGCCGGGGATCGATGGGCTGAGTCAACCCATCGATCCCCGCACCGCGCCCCCCCAAAGCGCGGTTCCTGCTTACTGGCCGCTCCACCCCGATGGACTCGATGCGCGCCGGGGAGAGCCGGGAGCCTCACGCCGCCCGTCTCACCGGAAGCGCTGCATACGCCTCGCCAACCGCCTCCAGACCGAGCACCCGCCGGACGTCATCAAGCGGCCAGTGCCACATCGACTCGAACCGCACGTTGCTGAGGAACACCGCCCGGCGTCCAGCCCGCCATGCCCGAGGCATCATCGTCAGCAGGCGACGCCACTTCCGATCGATGATCGCGTGCTTCAGCCCGCCGAGGAGCACAATCCCTCCCGAAAGGACCTGCGGCTGCTGGGCGAACTGGAAGGTCTGAAGCACGATCTCCTCATACCCGGCGATGCCCACGCCGAGCAGGATGTGTCGCAGGTCGTGGGTCTGACGGTAGCGGGTCTTGGCGTACTCGGTCTGATCGTCCCAGCGCACCACTGGCTCGCCGAGGTCGGGGATCTCCAGGATGTCGTTGCTGGCGAGGTGGTGCCAGAAGGCGTGGCCGAGGGTGCCTTCCGGCAGCACCGCGAGGGCCTCCACGGTCGGCACGTCGATCTCGGGGCGCTCTTGGAGGAGCCGGGCGCCCTCTGGATCGGCCCGCATGCGCTCCGCGACCTGCTCAAACGCCCACCCGTCCATGCTGTCCTGGATGGCGGCGAGGTCCGCGAAGGTGTAGCCCGGCCAGCGGTTGAACAGGATCCGGGAGCTGTGGCGGAGGAAGATGCAGAGTCGATGGGTGAGAGTGGGACGCTTCATGGTCACCTCCTTGGACTCAGGAAGTAAGCAAGCACCATGCCGGGCTGATTGTCGGTGTTGGACAGTGGCCTGTCGTCACTTGAAGACATCGAAATGTCCATGATCGGTGACAGGTGCTACCAGCAGTTGTCCTCGACCTCCACGCTGTAGTGCCCCAGCTCGTCTGCCCAGAACTCCCCGTCAAACGGCCAGGTCGTGGTCATTCTGGAGTGGATGAAGTCGATGACCTTGAGCTCCCGGATGCGCGGACTCTGGCCCAGGGTGCAGCCGAATTCATCGAGCTCGGCCTCGAACCGCAGGATCTGCGACTGGGTGTCGGCCTCCAGGCGTGCGGCGCTGAAGGTGCGCCCGGGCGGCTGGGCTGAGCCAGAGCATGCGCAAAGTGTGCCACAGCCCCGTGTGATCAGCGACCCATTGACACCATTGGTCTCAAGCGCCTAAACCACATTCATGAAGATCCTCCCGCTCACGTTCTTGCTGGCCTGTTCCGGTGACAAAGACCAGGACTCCGACGATCAGACCCTCCCCGAAGGAGAGGATCAGACGATCACCGCGTTTGCGGAGGAGTATGTTCACTTCGGCGACGAGAACCGACGGGAGGTCGATCTTCTGGTCGAGTTCCCCGACGACACCGCGACCTACAGCAAGATCACCGGCCGGTTCGCCCTGACCTGCCCCAACGACCGCTGTGACTGGTGGGATCGCTATGGCTCCTTCGGGTTCATGGTCGATGCCGGCACCGAGACCGAAGCCTTCGTAGAGCTGGACCGGTTCATCACTCCCTACCGGGTCGGCATGGAGTGGGAAGCGGACTTCACCGACCTCCGCCCCACCCTGACCGGTGCGCAGACCATGCGTGTCTACATCGACACCTGGGTCACTGAGGGGCACGCCAACGGCGACGGCTGGCTGTTCACCGCTGAGTTCGACTTTGTCGGTGGCGCGGCTCCCGAGAAGAAGGCGATCGCCAATGTGCCGGTCTGGAACCACCAGACCTGGAGCGCGGGTCTGTCCGACAACCCCGTCGAGGGGCAGGTCATCCCGCAGACGGTCACCCTCCCCGAGCACAGCGCGGCGACCTTCCGCTCGTTCATCTCCGGTCATGGCTGGGACAACCAGCAGAACTGCGCGGAGTTCTGCTCCAAGGAGCACTTCTACACCGTCGCTGGAGTGGAGTTCGGCCAGGATGTCTGGCGGGAGGACTGCTCGGATACGGTCACCGACGGCACCCAGCAGGGCACCTGGGAGTACTCCCGGGCCGGCTGGTGTCCCGGCGCTCAGGTCTTCCCCTGGGACACCGACGTCACCGATCAGATCGCCGGAGCCACCAGCGCGGACGTCTCGTATCGGCTGGAGGACTTCACCTGGAACGGCGACGGTGACCAGCCGTACTACTACCTCTCAGGGATGATCATCGCCTATGAGTGAGCCGGTCCTGGAGTCGCTCACCCTTGAGCTGCCCGACGGCCCGCTGCCCGCCACCCTCGCCCGACCCCACGCACCGACCGGTGGTGGGGTGGTGGTCATTCACGACATCACCGGCTTTCGCGCCGACACCCTCCGCCACCTGCGCCACCTCGCCGATGCCGGCCTGACCGCCATCGCCCCGGACCTGTTCGGCCGCTACCGGATCGGCTGCGTGGTGAAGACCCTGGCGAGCATGGTGACCGGGCGCGGCTTTGCGCTGACGGCCATTGAGGCGGCCCGGGCTGCGCTGGTGGAGCGGGCGGAGGTCGATGCCGATCGGATCGGGGTCATGGGCTTCTGCATGGGTGGCGGCTTCGCCTTGCTGTCGGCTGCGGATGGGGAGTTTGCAGTCTGTGCGCCGTTCTATGGCCCGGTCCCGCCCAAGGCCGAGCGGCTCCGCGGCATCTGCCCGGTGATCGCGGGCTTCGGCGGTCAGGACATGCTGTTCGCCAGCCACGCCGCCCGTCTGGAGCGCCACCTCACCGCGCTGGGTGTGCCCCACATCGTGCGGCTCCACCCCGAGGCCGGCCACTCGTTCATGAACGACCACCCCGACCCCCTGTTCGCCCTCGCCCGGTACACCCCGGTGCGTAGCCGGTACCTCCCGGAGCTGGAGGCGGAGAGCTTTTGGGAGATGCTCGGCTTCTTCGCGGAGCATGGGGTGTGAAGGCGGTCGGAGCCGGTCAGGTGGCTGCCTTCTCTTCCACTGACCGGTGAGTGACGGCAGTAGCCGGCCTTTAGGCGGGGTAAACTGCCGATTCGGGGAGCGGCACGGGGATGGGGTGAGTCCGACGAAGCCGGTCAGGTGGCTGCCTGATGTACCAGCCTGAAGTTCGACAAGTGCCGGTCGCAGACGGGCTGATTGTCGATTCGTGGAGAGGCGCGGGGACGGGGTGAGGCACCCGAAGCCGGTCAGGTGGCTGCCTAAGTGTCCCCGCCGGTGAGTTCAGCAAGTGCCGGTCGTAAGACGGGCTGATTGCTGATTCGGGGTGAGGCACGGGGACGGGGTGAGTCCTACGAAGCCGGTCAGGTGGCTGCCTTCCCCCCTAATTTTGTTGATTGTATTTGTATGGATCGCCTTGCCTGGAGTCTCAGTTCGCCCGGGCGCGCGCAAGGGGACACCGGAGTGGGCCGTGCTGGAGGGCCGGGGGACGCCCTCAGTCCACGCCAGATTCTCTGGCGGCCCCGGAGGCAGCAAGCGACCCGAGGCTGGTGAGAAGGGGCAACCCACTGAGAATGCTGGCCGACAGGGAGTGCAGCGCGGACCGCGGAGGGGACCCGTAGCGATCAGCGCCCAAGGACGGAGACGGGGTTTGCAGTACCGCCGGACTTCAAGGATTCGCCCATCTCTGCTTTTGATAGTGCCGACCTGCTCTGCTCGCCCTTCGGTCTTCTCAGCCAGGGGCGCTCTCAGCCTCGTGGCTTTCGATTCCGAAGGCTCCTCCCTCACCCATGGGCTGAGGTTCGCCATCGTCGACGCCATTCTTTTTCTGGCCACTCCGCACCAACGCTGGCCTAACGGCCTGCTCATGGAGCTGCGCTCAAGGGGGCTGCACGAATACTCGCTCAGCGACTGCGTTCGCCGCTCCCCTGTCACCCCCAGCCGGACACCCGCTCACTTACCACCGTCCGCAGGCTCACAGGACCGTCCTGTACCTCAACGGGGCCCAACGCTGTGGTCTACACCAGCACCGCCGCAGCCTCCAATCGACCATAGATCCGCGCATACTCCCCGCCCTCCGCCAGCAGGCTCTCGTGGCTTCCCCGCTGCACGATGCGCCCGCCGTCGAGCACCACCACCGCATCCGCCCGCTGAATCGTCGCGGCCCGGTGAGTCACCATCACCACGCTCACCCCCGGCAGCGACCCCGCCACCCCTGCCCAGAACGCCGCCTCAGTGTCCGCATCAAGAGCGGCGGTGGCGTCGTCGAGGAGGAGGATGGCCGGGCGGTCGACCAGCGCACGGGCGATGGCGAGGCGCTGCTGCTGCCCGCCAGACAGCGTCACCCCGCGCTCACCGACCCGGGTGGCGAGGCCGTCAGACAACGCGGGGAGGTCTCCGGCGAGCCGGGAGAGGGTCAGTGCATTGGTGACGGCGGCTTCGTCGGCATCGCGACCGAGCAGGAGGTTCTCCGCGAGACTGGCGGAGACGAGGATCGCGTCCTGAGGGACGTGGCCGATCATGCCGAGCACCGCAGGGGAGCGGGGCGGGGTCTGGGGCTGTCCGCCGAGGGTGACAGTGCCCGAAGACGGCGGCCGCTGCCCGGCGAGCAGCTCCATGAGGATGGTCTTGCCCGAGCCGATCTGGCCGACGATGGCGAGGGAGGTGCCAGCGGGGACATGCAGATCGATGTCCGACAGCAGCACCGTGCCGTCCTCGGCGACCACGGAGACACCCTGCACCGCGAGGTCGGCTGAGGGAGGGGCCGGGGTCTGTGGGGAGCGGGCGGCCGGGACGTCGAGGATCTCCTGGAGTCGGGTGAGCGCGACGCTGGTCTGCTTGTACTTCGAGACGAACATGCCGACATCGAACATCGGCCAGACCAGAGTCATCACGAAGCCCTCGAAGCTGACGAATTGCCCCAGCGAGATGTCGCCGCGGATCACGCTGCCCCCGCCCGCCACCAGCAGCGCGACGATGGCCAGCTGCCAGCCGTAGCCGTACATCAGGAAGACACTCTTCTGGACCACCGCCACCGAGACCTCCGCAGTCCGCTGCTCCTCGGCGGCAGCCCGAAACCGACGCCGAGCGGGGGCCTGGAGGTGACAGGCCTGCACGATGCGGATGCCGGAGAAGGTGGTGGTCAGAGCACTGTTGATGCGCGAGATCGACTCCTGCACGGCCTTGTACCGCCGACCCAGTGCGCCCTGTGCCCCGGCCTGGGCGGCGATGAGCAGGGGGAGGGGGAGGATCACCTGTGCGGTCATCCAGGGATCGATGGAGGCCATCACCGCCAGACAGCCGATGACGATCAGGCTGGCCTCAAAGGTGCGGAAGACCCCGGAGCACAGAAACCAGGCGATCTTGTTCCCGGCATCGTCTGAGAGCCGGGTGACCAGATCCCCTGACTGCCACCGCCGATAGAAGCTCGGGGGCAGGGCGGTGAGGTGGTCGAAGATCCGCCGACGGGCCTGGAGGCTGATCCGGGCGTTGACCACCGAGCGGGTGCCCTGGAGCACGACATACAGTGCGGCCTGGCTGACCCCGACGATCACCATCCACGTCGCCAGCTCTTGGAGCCGGGGGGCGGAGGCGTCCGTCTGGAGGGTGTCGATGAGGTACTGCCACAGCCAGGGAAACGCGATGACCAGGACGGTGTTGCCGAGGCTCAGGATGAGGATGACCGCGAGGGCGCCGAGGTTGTCCCGCCAGGCGAACACCATCCACCGCCAGATCAGCGCGAAGTCAGAGGGTGGCTGGCTCATGCGACCTCCTGGAGCGCGGCGAGGGCGGCGTAGACCCCGCCCGCAGCGATGAGCTGATCGTGGGTGCCCTGCTCGGTGAGCCGGCCCTGGTGGAGCACGAAGATGAGGTCGCACTGGCGCACGGTGATCAGCCGGTGGGCGACGGTGATGGTGGTGCGGCCTCTTGAGAGCCGGGCGAGGGCCTGCTGGACGGTGGCTTCGGTGGCCGGATCGACGGCAGAGGTGGCTTCGTCGAGCACCAGGATCTCGGGATCGGTGACCAGGGCGCGGGCGAAGGTGAGCAGCTGGCGCTCGCCCCGGGACAGGGTGCCATCGCCCACCGTGCGGTCCAGGGGAAGGGCGATGCCGAGGATGTCCATGGCCCGCTGTGCGGCGGGTGCATCCTCGCCGAGGTTCTCCAGCACGGTGCCTGGGAACAGGTGCACGTCCTGGAGCACCAGCCCCACCCGGCTGCGGAGGGCGGACAGGGCGAGGTCGCGCAGATCCACCCCGTCCACGCTCACCCGGCCCGCGATCGGATCCCGGAACCGCAGCAGGAGGTTGAGCACCGTGGACTTGCCCGCCCCCGTCGAGCCGACGATGCCGACGCTGGAGCCAGCGGGGATGGTCATGGACAGCCCCTGGAGCACCGGCGCGCCCTCGACATAGTGGAAGTCCACATCCTCAAGCCGCAGCGCATCCTGGAGACCGGGCCAGGGGGTGGGATGAGGCGGATCGGTGATCTGTCGGGGTGTGTCGAGCAGCTCGCTGATCCGGATGGCGGCGGCCCGGGCACGCTCGATGGTGGACTGGTGGTGCGACAGCCGCATCAGCGGTCCGAACAGCTGCCGCAGATACCCAAGCCCCATCACCAGCGCACCGACCGTGAGCAGGCCCTCTGAGACGTAGCCAGCCCCGACCCACAGCAGCAGCACCACCCCGAGGTTGCGGGTGAGGAAGATGCTGTTGAAGTAGCCAACCGGCAGCACCTCCGCGATGGCAGTGGCCCGGTAGACCTTCTGGTTGAGCGCCTCCGACCGCTCTCGCGCCCAGGCCCCCCGCCCGAGGACCTGAAGCACCGGCATCGCCCGGATGTGCTCGGTGAAGAAGCCGGTCAGCCCGGCGCGGATCTTGCGCAGCGCGATGAAGTGGGGCGGGGCGATCTTTCGGAACACCAAAAACAGCACGATCCAGACCGGGATGACCAGCGCCACCAGCGGCGCGAGGCTCGGGGCGGCGGAGAACATGATCGCGAACATGCCCACAAACAGCACCAGATCCGCCGGGCTGGTGAGGATCACCTCCGTAAACAGCATGCGCAGGGCCTCGATGTCCCCCTGGATGCGGGTGATCAGCCGGCCAGAGGACTGCTCATCGTGCAGGGCGAGGTCGTGGTCGAGCAGGTGGTCGAACAGGTTGGACTTCAGCACCACCATCGCGCGCTGGGCGACGATCTCGATGCCGATCCGAGCGCCGTAGGTCACCACGAGACCCGCAACGATGACGCCGAGGTACATGCCGGCCCGGGTGAGCAGCCCGGCGGAGTCGCCACTGGCGAGGTCCACGTCGATGGCCTGGGAGACCAGCCACGGCCCGATGAGGTTCAGCGCGGTGCCGATCAACAGCAGCGCACCAGAGGCGATCAGCAGCCCGCGATCCGGTCGGAACAGTGGGGCCATTCTCAGGAGGGGATGGGCCATGCCTGGAGGACATATCGCAGCATTGGACCGGGTGGCGGACGGGGAATGTCCGCCAGCACATCCTGCGGAGACTCCTCAGCGACGCCGAATCCAGAGCAACGGGAGCAGCGCGAGCAGACCGCCACCACCCCGCGGGCCCACGGTGCAGCCGCGTCCCAGCGCGACCGCCTCGCCCGGGGGACCGATGTAGGACACCGCCGGGCCGGAGTCGGGAGGCTCCCCGGAGTCATCGGGGAGCGCGTCTTCTGGGACCACCTCGACGGTGACCGTCAGCGCGTCGGGACCGCCGCCGATGGGCGCGTCGGCAAACCATGTCACCCACTCCTGCACCAGGGTCAGCTCCAGCGTGCTCTCCCCCACCTGGGTGCCGTACAGAAGGATCGGAACCTCGACGGTCTCCCCGGGGGCGACGGCGCCGGTGGCGACGATCCGGGAGCCGCTCTGCCAGCTGGCGTCCCACAGCGCATGGTCGGCATCCCGGGGCAGCGGCGCGAGCAGGGTGTCGTCGTCCCAGGCGTACAGTCCGTCGTTGCGTAGGGTGAGGGTGACCCCCACAGACTGACCCTGAGGGATGGTGATCCGGTCGCCCCAGGTGCTCGCGACCAGCGCGCCAGCATAGTGCGCCGCCGGGCTCATCAGCTCCTCAATGCGGTCGTGGACCCGATCCCCCGGGCAGGCGGTGGCGGCGTCGGGCCAGTCCCGGTGGCCGCGCAGGGTGTCGTGGGTGGTGGTGATGCCGTGCTCGACGGCGAGGGTCTGCACGAGGTGTCGGGCGGCGGCGTGCATGACCAGGGGGAGGTCGTCTCCGCCGTCGTCGCCGCAGCCGTCGGAGTCGTAGCAGCCGAGGTAGGAGATCGCGATGTTGCCGTCGTTGTTGCCCGCCCCGGTCGCCCCGCTGTAGAGCGTCAGCGGCCGACCTTCCCACAGACTGCCGTCGTAGCCGACGAGGAACTGGTAGGGGATGTCGCAGTAGCCCCCGCTGCCCATTGCGTAGGCCTGGAGGGACTGCACCGCGCCCTGGACCGTTCCGCTCCCGGTCTGGTTCCCGGCGGTGTGGTGGATGGCGAAGCGGTACCAGTCGTTCTCAGGGGTCGTGCAGGTCGTGGCGTCTGCGCCCCATGTCGTCCGGGAGACCACTCCGATGTCGGTGAGGGTGCTGCTGAGGGCAGACGGCGGCGCAGCCGATCCCCGATGCTCGACGACATGCAGCCCCCACCCGACCGCCTCGGCCTCCCCGAGCACCCGCACCTGCGCGCCCGGGGTCCAGTCGAGGTCCGTGGTCAGCAGCCGCTGGGCGTCTCCGCCGCGCCAGACCTCCTCCGCCGCCAGCCATGGTCCAGGGAAGCCGCTGTCGTCCATGCTGCGGACCTCCACCCAGACCGCCTCGGTCACATCCGCGGTCAGCAGCACCGCCACCCGGTCCCCGCCGTCGACGTACTGGCGGGACTCCGTGCGATTCCAGTCGCCGTCTGTGGTCCACTCCTGGGCGGGGTGGGGGAGGAGGTCGATGGTCCAAAGCAGCATCAGGGCCAGTGTACCCCCTGAGCCCTACCGCCGGGTGGTCTGCTTGAGCATTGGAGCCTCAAGGATCGCGAGGTTCACGGTCGCGTCGTCCTTCATGATGACGAACGGGTGGGCGTCAAAGGCGAGGGTGCCGTGGCCGTCATGCTCGATGACCTGGAGCGTGCCCATGCCGTAGCCCATCGGACCGCGCCGGTAGTAGTGGGCCTGCATGGTGTAGGGGTACGCTGAGGGGCTCGACATGGTGAAGCACTCCGGGCCGTAGCCCTGGGTGACATCGGCATACAGCCGCCCGCCGCTGGGCAGGTTCTTGCTGGAGTACCAGGCATGTCCGCCGCTCTTGTCGTAGATGTGGAAGTCGACATCGTTGGCGTCGGTCTCCCAGTGCAGGATGAGCCGGGTGGTCGGACCGTCGGGCAGGGCGGTGCCGTGCTCCGACAGCGCGGCGATGACCCGCTTCTCGACGACGGGCTCCGCCTGAATCCAGGCCGCGCCGACGATGGAGAGGTCCTCGCGGAGGATCTCGACCACCCCGGGGAAGCGGCCGGGGTACTCCTGGCTCAGGCCGACCGTGAGTGCCTCAAAGGCGGCCTCGTGCTTGCCGGCTCGGACCAGCGACCAGGCGTAGAGTCGGTGGCTGGAGGGGTGGTCGGGCCGCTGCTGTGCGGCGACCCGGTAGGTGTCCTGGGCCAGCGCGGCGGCTGCATCGAGGTGCTCAAGGCGCTGCCCGGCCATCCGTCTCAGGTCGGCCCGGGAGGGGAACAGGTCGATGATCGAGCCATAGGCCCGGGCGGCCTGCTCGGGGTCCTTGTCTGCTTCATGCAGCGCACCCAGCGCGAGCAGGGCCAGCACATCGCCGGGATCCCCGGAGCGCCAGTGGTCGATCTTCGCCAGCGCGCCCTTCGTGTCGCCGTCCTCGATGAGCGTCATGACCTCCGCGAACCGACCTTCCCAGGCGTTGCCGGGCTTGGGCTGCTCCCGGGGTGGTGGTTCCGGGGAGTCCTGATCGGTGCCGCTGATGATGCCCTGGGCCTGGTCCACTGCCGATGACCGGCCATTAACGCCGGGGGCCATCTGGACGGCGGACTGGTAGCTGCGGCCTGTGGGGATGTTCTCCATCGTGATGTGCTCGGACTCTTCCTCTGACTGAGCCATCATCCGCAGCTCCGGCTCCGGCTCCGGCTCTGGATCCATCATCGGCGCTTCCATCGGCGCCTCCATCATGTCCAGATCGGCCGCTCCCGCGCTGTCGGAGCTGACCGGTCCAGACTGGTTCGCGCTGAAGTCCTCTCCAGAGGAGGTGTCTGCTCGGCTCCGGTCCTCCTCGACTGCGATGGTGCCCGACTCAAGGTTTCGCAGCATCGCGCTCTCGTCACGCTTCTTGAGCGCCTCCTCCTTGAGCTCCGGACGCACCTCTATCTCCACCACCTCCGGCATCGGCCAGGGGTCCCGGCTCAGCACCTGGATGCGGTGGTCGGAGATGGTGAGGATGTCGGTGAGGCCGTCCCGGGCGATGCCGTAGCGCTCGTAGTCCGCAGCGGTCTCCAGCACGAGCAGCGCGGTGAAGTCCGACAGCACCCGGTGGGCGACGGACATCTCGATGATCTCGTCTTGCAGCGCCCGCTTCTCGTCGGGGTCTGTGGCCTCGCTGCGCATCGTGGAGAGTCGGGCGATGTTGGCACCCATCACCGCGCGCTCCAGCAGCGGTGCCGGAGCATCGGCGAACCGGATCGGGCCCTCCACTGAGGCGCCGGTGAGCTGCACCTGCATCGGGGCGTCCTCGGGCAGCCAGGCGTAGACGAGGGTGTCGTCGCCGGACTGCACCCCATCCAGCGTCGTCGGCCAGACCCACTGCGCACCAGGCACGCTGACCGCGATTCCGGAGCGGGTGGCCTCGCTGAGGCGTGCGGCGATGTCGGTGGGATCGGCATCGGCCTCCAGGACAAGGCCAGCCTGGGGCAGCCCGGCGGTGACCAGACCCGACAGCGCAGCCTCGTCGCGGATGCCACCATCGACGAGCACATCGAGACGCTCCACCTCAAGTCCGAGCAGTGTGGCGTGCAGGGCGTCGGCCTCGGTGGGACCGGCGGTGAAGATGCCGTCGGTGACCAGCAGGAGCCGGTCGTGGATGTCCGCCTCCGACAGCGCCTCCAGGGCACCGCTGAGGTCTGAGGCACCCAGGGCATCCCGCTCCAGCAGCGCTTCCGCAGCAACATCGAAGCCTGCGATCCGACCGGAGTAGACCGACTCGATGCCCTGGTCGAAGGCGAAGACCTGCACCGGGATGTTGCCAGACTCCGCCTCAATCGCCGCGATCACGCCCTCGATTCGCTCGACCTGTGCGGGGAATCCGAGCATTCGGGAGGCCGAGGTGTCCACCAGGATGGTCAGCTCGTCGAGCTTCGCGGGGGGCAGATCGAGGTAGGGGCGGACCCGGGCAATCGCGAGGTTGCCGTGGCGCAGTCCGACGTCGACCTGCTCCTCTTTCATCGCCAGGGCGAGATCAGACTCAGGGGTGAAGTCCTTGTGGTGGGCGGTGTAGACCTTCGGGGCGCTGCTCCATCGGTCGACGCTGACGGTGACGTCGAGCTGGCGCAGCGTGGGCAGACCCTGGAGGGGGAGCTTCCAGGGCTCCGAAGCACCGGTCAGCTCCTGGGAGTAGGAGATCAGCAGCTCCTTGATCCCGCCTGCCGGGATGGGAAACACCCGGGCGCGGAACTGGTTGCCCGCGTCGGTCTCCAGCAGGGCCGGATCCTGCCGACGGTGCAGGAAGTCCTCATAGACCTGCCGCGCCCGCTGCTTCTCCAGGACCTCGCCCTCCTGCCAGCGGTCGTCGATCTTCATGGCAAACCGACTGATCGCTGCACCGGGGGGCAGGGTGATCTCAAACCGACCCTCCCGCACCCGGTCCTCGGGGTTCTCAAACGTCAGCCGCAGCTCGGTGAACGCCAGGGGATCGCTGATCAGGGCGTCTGCTTCCACAGACAGCAGTCGAAGTCCGGAGCCATCGGAGGCGGTGAGGCTCATCGGCGGGGCGGATTCTGGACTCGGCGCAGCCCAGGAGAGCGTCGCTTCGACCTCAGGACGGAGCAGAGGCGTGCGATCGGCCCCGGCGGAGAGGGGAGCTAAGAGGGCGAGGATCAACGCGGTGCGGCTCATGAGGACTCCAGAACGCCAGGGTAACGCTGCTGGTGGGGGTGTCCTTACAGCGGCTTTGTGAAGTGCTCCGCAAGCAGCGCCTTGATCTTGGTGCGGTTCAGCGGCTTCTCGACGTAGCCGCGCACGATCGGAAACTTCGCGGCCCGCTGCCGGTCCCAGGTGGCATCAGAAGAGGTGAGCATGACCAGCACGATGCTCCCGAGGTCCAGGTCCAGCTCTGTGAGCTTCTCCAGGAACTCAAAGCCCCCCATCACCGGCATGTTGATGTCCAGGAGAATGAGCGGAGGCGGAAAGCGCTGCCCGAGCTTCTCGCTGTTCTTCTTCCACTTCTGAAGGAAGACCAGCCCCTCCAGGCCGTTCTCCTTGACGATGACATCCTCCCTGGAGGCCACCGCGCCGCTGCGCTGCAACCAGATGGTGTGGATGGTGTTGTCATCTGGGTTGTCGTCGATGAGAAGGACCGATCGCAGAGGGGCCATTGCTCAGCCTTCGGGAATGGTGAGGGTGAAGAGAGAGCCCTCTGGGGTGCTCTGCAGTGTAATGCTTGCGCCCATCTCTTCAACGTGCTGCTTGACCAGATACAGGCCGAGCCCGCTGCCTTCGGACGATGCGCCGGGGCCGCGAAAGAACATGTCGAAGACCTGGGCCTGGATGTCGGCGGGGATCCCGGGACCATTGTCGGTCACCGTGAGGACGACCTGCCCATCCTCGCGGCGTGCCTTCACCTCCACCCAGCGGGTGGTGCGGTCCGGCGAGGCGTAGCGGATGGCGTTGGAGAGGAGGTTCTCCAGGATCTGGAGGACGCGACGGCGGGGGGCGATGAGGGGTGGGCTGAGGTCGCAGTCGAGCCGAATGGCGACCTCGTGTGTCTGCTGCGCGGTGGTCAGACCCTGACGGATGGTCTCCAGCTCGGCGCTGAGGTCGATCGTCTCGGAGGGAATGTCCGCGTTCTGCGCCTGGGCGATGCTGAGGAGGTCGCCGATCAGGTCGATGAGCCGATCGCACTGCACCTCCATTCGGTCCATCCAGGTGAGCGCCTCCTCGGCCTCTCCCTTGGTGATGTCGTCCCGGGCGATGCTGATGAAGCCCCGGATGGTGCGCAGCGGGGCGATGAGGTCGTGAGAGGTCCGGTAGTTGAATTGGAGCAGCTCGACGTTGGTCCGCGCGAGGATCTTCTGGCTGCCCTGCAGCTCTGAAGCGACCTCATCGGCGTAGGACACTGCGCGCTGGTTCGCTCTCGAGAGCGACACGAAGAACCACAACAACAGGGCATCGATGAGCAGCCCCATCACCAGGATGAAGGCGGGCTGGCTGGTCTGTGTGGCCTCGTGAAAGTCCGCAGTAGACTCTACCTCCACCGTCCAGTTCCGCCCGTAGACCTCCAGCATGTACCGGGCGTGCAGCGGATTTCGGACGCCTGGCTCCGTGGGCTGTGTCAGCTCGTCATAGAGGATCTCGGTGTCATCGGACAGCCGCAGTCGGATCAGCCGATGCTCTGGGCTGAGGGTGCCTCTGACGAGCTTGTGCACGACAAAGGGCGCATAGACCATGCCCTTGAAGTGCGCGACGCGATCAGACTCCTCACCCGGCGGCGGGCCGTGGCTGTCGTAGAACGGCGCGTAGAACAGGAAGCCCGGCGTGTGCTCTGCATCCTGGACGAGGACGATGGGGCCGGTGATCTGCGGTGTGCCTGTGGACCGGGCCTGCTTTGCCGCCTGATATCGATTGCCCTCATGGGCCACGTCCAGCCCTACCGCTTTGATGTTGCCTGCCGCTGGGATGATGTAGCTGATCGGCATCAGCTCGGACTGGGTGTGCGGGGGATGGATGGCGTAGTCGGGGCGGAGCTGTCGCTGCCAGGTGAGGTAGTCGTCTCGACCCGCGAGGGAGACCGCGTGGATGACCCCGATGCCGTTGATGCCGGGGTACTTCAGCTCCAGATGCAGCGTGTCGGCGTAGCGCTCCCAGGTATGGAAGTCGACGGGCTCAGACTGCGCGCTGATGAATGCGGCCCCGGCCAGCAGGGCATCCTCATAGCGCTTCAGACGCTCCAGCAGGATGCTCCGCGATCGGCTGACCTCGCGCTCAAATCGGACCCGGGTCTTGTCCGCTTGGCCGGTGTAGGTGAGGAACCAGGCGCTCAGGGTCAGCGAGAGCGACAGGATCACGATCAGCCAGTGAAACCAATGCAGTCGCCCGTTCTGGATGAGGCGCTGACGCTGGGTCTGGTGATCGGTAGCGGGCATGGCGACTTTCATACACTACCGCGACAAGTAAAGGTCACTTTGGATATGTGTTTCTGTTGATTTTACAGTGTGGCCGGGGGCTGCCGGGGTGCGCCTCTTCGGCCAGGGCATCGACCTGGGGCGGAGTCGGTCGTGCGGAGTGCTGGCTCACGAATGCCTGGGGCGATGAAGAAGGAAGACTGTAGGAATTCGCCCTGCTGTTGGGTGATACGGTTCCGCGCTGAAGACGCTCCACCGTATGGGGTGTTCAAATAACACCCCTACAGTCTTTTGTAGGGGGATTGATCCCCCTGCACTACCCGCTCTCAGCGGCCCAACTACAGCGCGATGCGCTGCAAAATCCGCAAGCGGATCTTCATCCTACGGATCCGCTCTGGATCAGTGCGCATCCGTATGACTCTCCAGCACTGCCGATCCTTGATGCGCGCATTGAAGCGGCACGGGCTGTGATCGAGGCTCTGAGCTGCTGAGCAGTGTTCGTGTGCATCAATCACCGGTCTGGACGAAAGTGATCGACACAACCGCAACAAATTGATCCAAGTTGGGCGCCATTTACCGGCGACCCCACGAGTGAGGCGGAGCTTCACGGCTCTTCACGGCGCTTTCTCACCGTTTATCCGCTCGGTCACCTGCTATATTCCGGCCCTCCACCACTAACGAGGACGACTGTGGATGTGATTCAGTTGTTGTTGGTTGAAGATTCTGAGGATGATGCCGGGCTGATTCTTGCTTCGCTCCGACGCTTTGGACTCAAGGTGAGTCATGTCCGGGTGGAGACCGAGGGTGGGCTGCGCGATCAACTGAACAGTGCCGAGTGGGACGTGGTGATCTCCGACTTCGCCCTGCCGAGCTTCGACGGGCTTCGCGCGGCGGCCATGGTCCGGAGCCACGATCCCGAGCTGCCGGTTGTGCTGCTCTCCGGTGTGCTCGGCGAGGAGCGGGCGATCCAGGCCATGCGAGCCGGGGTCCGGGACTTCATCGATAAGTCCGCACTCGTCCGGCTCGGTGTGGTCATCGAGCGTGAGATCCGAGAGGCTCGGCAGCGCAGGGTTGCCATGGACGAACTCAGCAGTGCGCGCGCCCATGCCCGCTCGATCGTTCAGACCCTCCCGGTTCCGCTGGTCATCTTCGATGAGAGCCTCCACGTGGTCATGACAAACCCGTCGTTTCAAGCGGCATACACTGGTGGCGAGCTGGCCCAGGGGTGGTCTGCAAGTGGGTTTCCGTTCTGTGTGGAGGGCTCCTCCATCCACCGTCGACTGAAGAATCTCGTCGAGATCGGGCGGGCGTTCTCCGGGGTCGAGGTGGTCCTCCATGCTCCCCGGGAGCAGGTGCTTGTTCTCAGCGGGGAGCGCCTCGCCGGGCCGGGAAGCATGGCGCTGATCACCCTCCAGGACATCACTGTCCAGCGAGAGATGGAGCGTCAGCTGGCTGCCCGGGAGCGCCTGGAGTCCATGGGGCGTTTGGCGGGCGGCATCGCCCATGACTTCAACAACATCCTCTGCGTCATCCAGGGCTACGCCACGCTCATTCGTGAGGCCGCCACGGGCAAGCAGGTACGCAACGCCACCCGGATCTCAGAGGCCGTGGAGCGGGCGTCCCGGCTGACCTCGCAGCTCCTGTCCTTCAGTCGGCAGGAGCCCCTCACCCTCCAGCTCATCGATCTCAAGACGGTGGTGGGATCAATGCGGGCGATGCTGGAGGGTGCGCTGGAGGCGCCCATCACGCTGAAGATGGACCTCGGGGGGAAGCCCGCGATGGTCCGGGCGAACCTCTCCCGGCTGGAGCAGGTCGTGATGAACCTCGTCCTCAACGCCCGAGACGCCATGCCAGACGGTGGCGACCTGACGGTGTCTCTGAGGTCAGAGCAGGAGCAGGCCCAGCTTGTGGTCGAGGACACCGGTGGGGGCATGACCGCCGAGACTCAGAGCCGACTCTTCGAGCCGTTCTTCACCACCCGAGCTTCCGGCACTGGCCTGGGACTCGCCACGGTCCATGGCATCATCGAGCGGCTCGGCGGGCAGGTTGCTGTCGAGAGCACCCTCGGAGTCGGCAGCCGGTTTACCGTGACCCTCCCCCGGCTCCTCGCTGTTGAGGAGAAGAATCCAAACGGCGCGACCATCCTGCTGGTCGAGGACGAGGAGGAGCTTCTGGAGATCACCCAGCGCATGCTGCTTCGGCGGGGATTCCGGGTTCTGACCGCGACCTCTGGAGAGGAAGCCCTCTCGATCTTCTCCGAGAAGGGCTCATCCATCGATCTGCTGCTGACCGATGTCTCGATGTCTGGAATGAGCGGCTTTGAGCTTGCCAGTCAGCTCAAGGAGCAATGCCCGACCCTTCCGGTGATGCTCATCTCCGGGTTTTACCAAAACAGCAACCAGATCCCGCACCAGGTTGAGGGGGCGCTGTTCATCCGGAAACCCTTTACATGGGCGGTGTTCCTCGACCAGATTGAGGCCCTCCTGTCATCTGATGCCTGAAGATTTTGGTATCCGTCATGTCGCCCCCTTCTGGCGGACAGTCTGTGTGAGAGGATGTCAGCGCGTAGCGGGGGTGGTGGGGGTGAAGCCCCCGTCTCAGACAAAAGCGCACCAGTCGGGCCGGATACGGTCCGGCCCGACTGGTGCCAAGATTTTGGGTGTGGTGAGGTTTGATGGACGAAAATTATCTGAAGCGCGAGCTGTACGACCGATTCCGTCAAGATGACGCCCTGGTGGCGTTCCTGCAGTCAAACTCACCGGATGGGCTGTGGTTCTGGGATCTGGAGAATCCGGAACATGAGTGGATGAGCCCGCGGTTCTGGGAGACCTTCGGCTGCGACCCCGCCACCCGGAAGCACCGGGCGAGTGAGCGGCAGGGCATGATCCACTCCGAGGATCTCGCCGCCGCGCTTGAGGTCCACCCCTCCGATCAGGTCGTCCGCTACCGACATCGAGACGGCTCGACGGTGTGGATCCGGTGCCGGAGGATGGCGATTTGCAACGAAGCAGGGGTGCCGATCCGGATGCTTGGGGCGCACACCAACATCACTGCCCTCAAGGAGAACGAGGAGACAGTACGACAGCTGTCCGGGGCACTGGAGAAGCAATCTGGAGAACTGAAGCGGGCCAATGCGGAGCTGGAGATGTTTGCCTACTCCGTCTCCCACGACCTCCGGGCACCCCTCCGCGCGATCGCAGGCTACTCCCAGCTTCTGGAGGAGGAGTACGGAGAGGTGCTGGACGAGGATGGGCAGGAGCTGCTGTCCGTCATCCTGCGCAACACCCAGCGGATGAACGGCCTCATCCGCTCCCTGCTCACCCTCTCCGGCCTCAACCAGGTCGCCATGAAGCTTCAGCCGGTCGACATGACCCGGGCTGCCATCGAGGCCTCTGAGCGGGCCTCTGTCGATGGTGCGGTCCGCCTGGACATTGCGCTGCTCCCCGAAGCCACAGCGGATCCGAAGCTGATCGCGCAGGTCTGGCAGAGCCTCCTCGACAATGCGGTGAAGTACAGCAGCGAGGAAGCCGATCCCTGCATCACCATTCGCAGCCATCGCGACGGTGATGCGGTGATCTACTCGGTCGCCGACAACGGCGCGGGCTTCAACATGGCCCACGTCGATCGGCTGTTTACCCCGTTTCAGCGGCTCCACTCCGAGTCGCGCTTTACCGGTCATGGCATCGGTCTTGCCCTCATCCGGCGCATCATCACCCGACACGGGGGACGGGTCTGGGCGGAGGGTGTGGTCGGGGAGGGGGCGACGTTCTCGTTTGCCTTGCCCGCAGCGGGGGTCAGTCTGGGATAGACCGGCAGGTATGAAGGTCCTGCTCGTCTACGCCGAATTTCCGATCACCTACTGGGGGTTCCAGTACGCCACGGAGATGGTCGGCCAGAAGGCCACCCTCCCACCGCTGGGCCTGCTCACGCTGGCGGCGATGCTGCCGGATGACTGGCCGGTTCGGTTGATCGATCTCAACGCCCACACCCTCAACGACACCGACATCCGCTGGGCGGACGTGGTCATGGTCGGCGGCATGCTGATCCAGACCGATTCAATGGTCGAGACCCTCACCCGCGCCCATCGGCTCGGGAAGCGCACCGTGGTTGGCGGCCCGGCTCCGACCACCGCGCCGGAGCTGTTCGTGGCGGCGGATGTGGTGTTTCGTGGAGAGGCAGAGGGGCGCATCGAGTCGCTGGCAGAGGCCATTGCGGCGAGCGGGCGGGTCACCCTGGATGCTCCCGAGGACCGTCCGGACCTCACCACCTCCCCGATCCCCCGCTACAACCTCCTCACCCTGTCGGACTACTCCTCCGTCAGCCTCCAGTACTCTCGTGGCTGTCCCTACCTGTGCGAATTCTGCGACATCATCGAGATCTTCGGCCGTCGCCCCCGGGTGAAGGACGCCGAGCAGGTGTTTGAAGAGCTCGATGCGCTGTACCAGGTGGGCTACCGGGGGCGGATCTTCTTTGTCGACGACAACTTCATCGGAAACCGTCGCGCAGTCCGAAAGATGCTGCCCTCCATCACGGCTTTCCAGAAGGAGCGGAACTACCCGTTCTCGTTCTACACCGAGGCCACCGTCGACCTCGCCAGCGACACAAAGCTGACCGCCGAGATGGTCCTCGCGGGCTTCGGCTCGGTGTTTCTGGGCATCGAGACCCCGTCCGCCGCCTCGCTTCGGGAGTCGGGCAAGACCCAGAACCTCCGCATCGACCTGCGCAGTGCCATCGACATCCTCACCGAGGCTGGCCTGGAGATCATGGGCGGCTTCATCGTCGGCTTTGACAACGACGACCAGGAGATCTTCCGCCTCCAGCGCGAGTTCATCTCCGACGCCCCCATCCCCCTGGCGATGGTCGGCCTGCTCGCTGCGCTGCCCGGTACCGCGCTGTGGCGACGTCTGGAGAAGGAGGGCCGACTGCGGAGTGCCTCCACCGGCGATCAGTTCGGCCGGCCCAACTTCGAGCCAAACATGGACGAGCGGGTGTTGCTGGAGGGGTACGCGAAGCTGATGGCGGAGGTGTACTCCGCGGAGAGCTACTACCGTCGCTGCCGCGCCCACATCGACAACGCCGGCCCCACCCCCTCTCCCCAGGCCCTGCCGAGTCGGGCGCGGATGAAGGACTTTGGGCGCTCAGTGGTGAAGATCGGGATCCTGAGTCCTCGGAGACGGCAGTTCTGGTCGCTGCTGGCGCACACCGCGCGGCGGAGTCCGGAGAAGCTGGAGTGGATGATCATCCATGCGTTTCAGGGTGAGCATCTGATTCGGTATACGGATGAGCATGTGATTCCCAGGTTGGAGGAGGCGATTCGGGAGGCTGGGAGGGAGAGTGCTCGGGCGGCTGAGGATCGAGGGGTGGCTGCTCGGTGAGGGGGTGGTTGAGGGTGATGGCTGGTTGAGGACGATGGCTGATCGGGGACGATGGGGATGCCCGCGACGTCTCCGTCCTTGTCCCCCCGGCCCCTGCAACACGACCCTCTGCGGGAGCCCCAGGCGTGCTACCCAGGCGGACTGCGACTTGAGACTCTCCGGACCGGGGGAGGACACTCCATGCTAGGTGGGGCAGGCCGGAGGTGTGCCGTTGCCGAAAGGGATCGGTAAAAGCAGAGCCAGGCGGGGCCGGCCAGAGGTTGGCCATCGCCGAGGGGATCGGCAAATGCGGTGGCTGCCTACGTACACTCAAAAAGTGCGGGGGAGGAAGAGCCCCGCTCGGAGATCCTCCAGTCGCAGTCCGCCCAGGGGCGCGCAAGGGGCTCCCGTAGAGGGTCGTGTCGGAGGGGCCGCACGCCAGATTCTCTGGCGGCCCCGCAGACAGCAAGTGAGCCGAGGCCAGTAAGGTAGTCCCATCGCCGAGACCGGACGCCGACAGCGAGTGCAGCGCGGCCCGCGGAGGGACCCCACAGCGATCAGCCCCAAGGACGGAGCCGTCGCGGGCATCCCCACCGTCCCCGATCAGCCACCATCCCCAACTCCCACCCCCATCCCCCACTCCCATCAACCACCCATGTCTCTAAACCACACCCTCGACCAGCTCCTCGTCCTCGACGCAATCAGCCGCCACGGAACCTTCGCCGCCGCAGCCGCATCCCTCCATCGCGTCCCCTCCGCCGTCAGCTACGCCGTCCGCACCCTGGAGTCTCAGCTCGGCGTGACCCTGTTCGAGCGGCTCGGCAACCGCACCATGCTCACGCCGGCCGGGCGGCGGCTGCTGGCCAGTGCCCGAGAGGTGCTGACCCATGCCCGCGGGCTGGAGCAGGTGGCCCGAGAGATCCGGGACGGGTGGGAGCCGGAGCTTCAGGTGGTGGTCGATGGGGTGTACCCGATGGCGCCCATTGCATCGGCGCTGGCGGCGTTCACCGCCCGACGCATCCCCACCCGGGTGCGGCTGGATGTGGAGTACCAGGAGGGAGTGCCCGACCGCTGGCAGGCAGACGGGGCGGCGCTGATGCTGATCCTTGACTTCGACCCCGAGGACGATCCGCTGACCATCCACGAGCTGCCCCCGCTGGACATGGTGCTCGTCGCCGCCCCCGATCACCCCGCCACCACTCAAGACGATCCCGACCTCACCGATCACTTCGAGCTGGTCGTCAAGGACTCCTCCCCCCGCTACGCCCGCACCCCGAAGCAGACCTTCAACCAGAGCCAGCACGTGGTCTACCTCTCCGACTTCCACTCCAAGCGACTGGCGGCGCTGTCGGGGGTGGGGTTCGGCTGGCTGCCGGAGCACCTGATCGCCGCAGACCTCGCGGCAGGCACGCTGGTCGGCATCGGCGGGCAGCGGTGGACCTACCACCCAAAGCTCGTCCACCGCTCCGACATCCCCCTCGGACGGGCCGCCGCGCACTTCGCTGAGGCACTGCTGGGACGAAGCATCAAATAAACTGTTGCTGATGAGCAGAAAGGTTTGCTTTTCCTGTTGCTTGGATTCCGTGAGACTGATCCTGCAACCTGGAGTCCTCCCATGATCCGTCTCTCCCTGCTCGTCCTCGCCGGCTGCGCCACTGACTTCGGTCTCCAGCAGATGACTGGACCTGAGGCCATGGGCGACGACACCGCCGCGCCCGAAGACACCACGTCCGAGCCGCAGGATGAGGACACCGGGGACACCGGGGAGCCCTACGAGCCCGCCGAGGACGAGGGCGAGCCGTCAACCGAAGAGGATCCGCCAGAGGACGACTGCACCGAGACCTCCGATCTCATCTACGTTGTCGACCGCGACAACAGCATGCTCTACCTGTTCGATCCCAACTCCCAGGAGTTCACTCCCCAGGGGCGGCTGACGTGCGGAGGCGGCTCCCCGGGCTCGATGGCGGTCTCCCGAAGCGGCACTGCGTATGTTCGCTACTCCGATGAGAGCCTGTACGCCGTGGACCTCGCCGACCTGTCCTGCACCCGGACCGAGTACCGCAGCCCCAACGGCTTCGGCTCCTTCGGCATGGGCTACGCCACCGACGACGCCGACACCTGGCGCGACGAGCTGTACATCGCTGACGCCGACCGGGTCGGCCAGCTCAACACCGGCACCTGGGAGCTGGACCTGCTGGGCAACATGTCGAGCCAGTCCGAGCTGACCGGAAACAGCGCCGGTGAGCTGTGGGCGTTCCTGCCTCTGGAGAGTCCGGCAGCGCTGGCGGAGCTGGACAAGGACACCGGCGCGGAGCGTCAGCGGATCCGACTCAACGGCTTCCCCGACCTCGGCGACATCGACGCCTTCGCGTTTGCCGCCTGGGGTGGGGAGTTCTGGTTGTTCGTGCGGACCTACGGCATGGGCAGCTCCACGGACGTCTACCGGGTCGGCGAAGACGGTGTGCTCCAGCGGGTGCTGGAGGATGTCGGCTTCGACGTGGTCGGGGCTGGCGTCTCGACCTGCGCACCGAGCGAGTAGCGATCCGTCGGCTGCTGTTGCCATCCTCACAGGATGGTCCTGCGCATCAACGGGGACTCGAAGTCCCTACACCGACTGCCAGTCGCAACCGCGTGGCAGCTTACCGGCGCTCACTTCTTGGCTTCAACTCCGAGGGCGGGCGTGAGGGCTCCGCGCTTGCGCAGGTCTTCCTGCTCGGAGAACCGGGTGTCGAGCAGGGGGCGGTGGCTGCGAAGGAGCAGGGTGAACCGGAGCAGCTCCTCCAGCACGTCGATCACCCGCTCCTTGTAAGGCGAGTCGCGCATCACCCCGTCGCTGCTGAACTCCTGCCATGCCTTGGCGATCGAGGACTGGTTGGGGATGGTCCACATCCGCATCCATCGGCCCAGCACCCGCAGCTGGTTGACCACGTTGAACGACTGTGAGCCGCCGCAGACCTGCATAAGCGCCAGGGTGCGGCCCTGGGTCGGACGGACTGCGCCGTCCTTGAGGGGGATCCAGTCGATCTGGTTCTTGAACACCCCAGTCATCGAGCCGTGCTGCTCCGGACAGCACCACACCATGCCCTCCGACCACGCCGCCCACTGTCGCAGCCGCTGCACCTCGGTGTGGTCGTAGCCCTCGCGATCAAACACCGGCAGGTCGTTGGGGCAGAAGATCCGCACCTCCGCACCCCAGGCGGTGAGGATCTCTGCGGCATACTCCGCGAGAAACCGGCTGTAGGACTGCTGACGGAGCGAGCCGTAGAGGATGAGGAAGCGCGGAGGGTGATCCGCGATCGGGGCGTCGGTGAGCTGACGGAGGGTGTCGGATACGGTGTGCGTGGGGAGCATGACTTCTCCTGAGAGGCGGACTGCTTATCCACGACTCAGCCCCCGCAGCCAGCCGATTGAAGCACCCGGAGCATTTCGACGGCTTCTGAGCCATGCAGGGGCGCTGGTGATGAAGAGGAGTGGGATCACCGGTGCTTCAATTTACGCAACATACCTCTCACCGGCTGCGCTGATCCTCGGATACAATCTGACGGTGAATTTAATCATGCTGTCAACTCAGGCGTTTGCTGCGGACTTCTTCGAGGGCTTCGGCTTCTACCTCGGCGACCCGCACGTCCATACCGGCCACTCCACAGACGGCGGCTCCAGCGACATCGGCGAGGGCTGTCCGGACTGCGGTGCATTCTCGGAGGTCATGGAGATCGCCCGGGGAAACGGGCTGGACTTCGTCACCCTGTCCGAGCACGTCAACGACGAGGCCCACACGACCGCTGAGGGCTTCGCGGCGGTGATCGAGGCGACGGTCACCGGCAACGATCCAGAGGGCGGCTTCCTGACCGTGATGGGCGCGGAGCTGTGGTTTCGCATCGGCGGGGCGATGGTGGGTCACAAGAACCTGTATATCTTCGCGGACAATGGCGCGCTGAAGTCCATGACCCTCAACGATGTCCAGTTCAACAGCAGCGAAGCGGGCATCGAGGACTGCGACGACATCTGGGAATGGGCTGCGGAGGTCGAGGAGGACTGGGGCAGCGCGATCCTGGTTCCGCACCATCCCGCGGCGAGCGGCCAGATGACCACCGACTGGTACTGCCATGACTCCAAGGCTGCCCAGGTGTACTCCCCGGTCACCGAGATCTACTCCCGCCACGGCAGCAGCGACTGGCAGGAGTCCAGCTTCGATCCGCTGTGGATGGGCTACTCCGACCGTGGCTCGCTGGGCTTTGCGATGGACCCGGAGGGCATGGCTCTTCGCATGGGCTTTTTCGGTGGCACCGACTCCCACGACACCAACCCTGGCGGGGTCTGTGAGGGGGAGATCAAGATGACCCAGCACCCGTTCGGTGGCGGGCTGACGATCGCGATGCTTCCGGAGAGCGATTCGTTCAACCGCGAGAACCTCCTCCATGCAGTGCGCGATCGGCAGACCTATGCCACCTCCGGCCCGCTGCTGCCTGCGGTGGTCCGCTATGAGTCCGGCGGTGCGATCCTCGGGGGCATGGGCGCGTTTGTTGGCCTCCCAGATGCCCAGCCACTCGACGTCACCCTGTCCGTTCCACCTGAGCTGGCGGTGTATGTCCTCGAGGTCAGCCTCCTCGGTCCCCACAGCCGGGTCGCGATGACCGACATCGGCGACGGCCACTTCACCCTGACGCTCGATGCCGAGGATGTGCCGGCCTGGACTTACCCGGAGATCACTGTCTCTGGCGCGGACTGGTATGGCACTGGCGGCTGTGAGGACGGCGGGAAGAACGACGAGGAGCGGGTCTGGCTGTCTCCGACGTGGTTCGACCCTGCTGATGCGGACCTGGACGGCGACGGGGTGAGCTGGTCGGAGGGCGACTGCGACGACGGCAGCGCGACCGTCTACCCCGGCGCGATCGAGGACTGCACCTCGGGCCTCGACGAGGACTGCGACGGCAGCATCGACACCGAGGACGACGACTGCGCACCCTTGGACACCGGCGGCTTCGAGGACCGCACCGGACCCGCCCAGGACACCGACGATCCGCCCGGAGTGACGCCGATCGGCACACCAGAGTGGAGCGAGGGAAGCTGTGCGACTGTTCGCGGGGCTCCCGGGCTGGCATCATGGGGACTGCTGGTGCTGCTGGCCTGGCGAAGGAGGGTGCATGCGGGTGTGGATGTTGGCGGTCCTGATGGGCTGTGCAGGAGGGACAAGCCTCGACGAAGACGATGACGACGGGGGCGGCCTCATCTTTCCGGGAGACTCGGGGGAGGATGGCAGTGTCGTCGAGATCGAGACCTCGATGGGCATCCTGGTGGTCTCGCTGGATGAAGATGCCGCGCCGGTCACGGTGGACAACTTCCTCAGCTACGTCGACGATGGGTTCTACGATGGCACCGACGGCGAGGGCGCGACGGTGTTCCATCGGGTCATCGGCGGGTTCATGGCCCAGGGTGGCGGGGTCACCGAAGGCGGCGGGAAGAAGGCCACCGCCTCCGCCATCGTCCTGGAGTCGGACAACGGGCTGTCCAACCAGGCTGGCACCATCGCCATGGCCCGCACCGACAACCCGGACTCCGCGACCAGCCAGTTCTTCATCAACCTCGTCGACAACAACTTCCTCGACTACGCCGACGCCAGCAACCCCGGCTATGCGGTGTTTGGAGAGCTGATTGAGGGTGATGATGTCCTGGCGGCGATCGGTGCAGTGCCCACCAGCGGCGAGCAACCGACCACTGATGTGGTGATCACCCGCTGTGAGCGTAGGTAGTCACTCCGCCGACCACGTCGCAGCCTCGGCGAGCTCCCGCCCGGTCGGGCGCTCCAGATGCCACTCCATCCGACCCGACCAGGTGCCGTCGCTGGCGGTGCTCATCGTCTCCAGGGTGAGCGCGGTGGCGTCGTCGGGGAGGATGCCCGGGGAGAGGTCGCCGGAGAAGTCGGCCTCAGAGAAGGTCAGCGAGAGGGCTGTGAGGCTGCCCTGGACGACGAGGAAGATCGGAGTCTCGATGAGGAGCAGGTCACCCGCACTGAAGCTCAGGGTGCCCGACAGGCCCATGCCCGGGGCGCAGCTGTCCCCGCTGAGCGCCTCGGCTGCGCCATCGAGGGTGAAGGTCGCGAGCAGGTCCGTCTCGCCCTGCCAGTCGCTGGCGAAGGTGCCCGAGAAGTCGCCGCCCGCCATGGTGCGAAGCTCGGCGGGGGTGAGGTCGGAGCCCGGCGGTGCGGACTGCTCGTCGGACCACACCGTTCCCTTCAGG
>JBLHNG010000022.1:0-28233 GCA_047621685.1 Myxococcota bacterium
CTGCTCGGGCGGCGGGTCCCCCTGCCCTTCCTGCCGCTGTACAAGGCGCTGCCCGTCTTCGACCGCATCTCCCACCCGTTCCGGTTCGTCATGGGCGTGCAGCTCGCCCTCGCCATGCTCGCCGCCCACGGACTGCGCCACCTCTTGCGCCGCCATGCACAGCCCAGGCGCATCGCGATCGCCGCTGGTCTTGGCGTTCTTGCGCTGGTCGAGATCGCGACCACCACTCCCGCCCGGCTCCCCGTCCCGACCTCCGACGCCACGATCCCGGCGCTGTACACCGACTTCGCCTCCGATCCCATCCCCGGCGCGGTGCTCGACCTGCCGATGACCGTGCCCAACCTGGAGCGAGCGGTCTACGTCTGGTATCAGTCCGCACATGGCCGCCCGGTGCCCTGGGGACTCAACGAGCCGATGCCCCGGGTGCTGCTGGAGAACCGACTGACCGTCACCCTCATCCGCCTGGAGGCCACCCGGGCGCACACCCTGCCTCCTCGACTCCCGGAGCTGGACATGGTGGTCGCAGCCCGCAGCCTCGGCCGGCAGGGCTACCGCTACATCGTGGTGCATGAGTCGCTGTACCCGGCATTCAAGCACGCTCAGATCGAGACCCTGCTGACCGGCGCGATCGGTGAGCCTCAGCGGAAGGAAGGCCGGCTGGTCTACACCCTCTCTGACCCCACCCTGCTCTCTGACCCCACCATGGCGAGCGCACCATGAGCAGCGGACGCCGACTCACGGTCGAGCTGCTCCTCGCCGTGGCGGTGTTCAGCGGCATGTCGGTGCTGCTGACCTGGCCCGCTGCGGCCCACCTCGACGAGGTCATCGTCGGCGGCGGCGAGTTCGGCGGCTGGCTGTGGCGGCAGTGGTGGCACTTCGAGGAGGTCGCTGCGCTGTCGGCGGAGGACCAGGGCTTACCCGCCACCCTCTCCGCCCTCATCGGACTCGGTCGCTTCCCAGAGACCGGAAACATCCTCGACATCCTGCTGCTGTCCTACCCTTTGCGCGAGTTGGTCGGCTTCCCGGCAGACCACAACCTCAAGGTCATGCTCATCCTGATGGGCAACGGGCTGTGCGGCTACGCCCTGGCCCGGTCGTTTACCGACTCCGTGCCCGTCTCCATTGCTGCCGCCAGCGTGGCGATCTTCAACCCCCTGGTCATCCAGGACATCAACAAGACCGGACTGCGGCAGGTGCTGCTGTGGTGGCTGCTGCTCTACCCGATCTTCCTGGCCCGGGCCGGTCGGACCTGTGAGCGAAAGGACGGGGTGATCGTCGGGATACTCTTCTCGGCCATCGCGGCGTTCTATTGGTTCTACGGACTGTTCACCGTCATGCTGACCGCGGTGTGGGTGGGGTGGTGGTGGTGGACCGTGCGTCCGCCGTGGCAGCGCGCCTTCCGCTGGCTGCTCCCTTCCGCCGCCACCGCAGCGCTCGGCATCTTCCTGTTCCTGATGCCCTACCTCTCCGGTGGTCAGGACGAAGAGGCCCGTGGCGGCAGCGAGCGTCTGCCAGAGGTGACCTTCCTCCTGTCGTACCCCGACTACGACACCGTCGCCGCCGCCCCCCTCCGGCCGACCTCATACCGGGAGAACGTGCTCTCCTCGCTGCACCGGGGCATCGACTCCGCCTGGCCTGCCGACCACGTCCTCGATCCCCGCCATGGGGTCAAGGCGTTCCCGGCGGTGGTGTTCCTGTTCGGGGTCATTCCAGCGATCTTCATCCCCAGAGCCCGGATCTGGCTGGCGATCTATACGCTGTTCTGGCTGGGCACGATGGGGCCGTTCCTCAAGCTCGGCGCCCAGAAGGACACCGCCGATGTCGTGATGCTCGGCGACTACGTGATCCGAATGCCCTACACCCTGATGTTCAAGGTCGTCCCGGGCATGTCTCGGATGTTCGCCCCGTATCGAATGGCGAGCATGGTGGTGGTGGCGGCGGTGGTGCTGGTGAGCATCAGCCTCGATCAGCTGCGCCTCCGCCGCCGGGTGCCCGCCGCGCTGCTGATGACCGCTGCGATCCTGCTCCAGCCCTTCTACCGGTTCGACCTCGAAGACGTGCCCGACAACGCACGCCCCTCGATGTGGCGCGTGCCCACCCAGATCAGCGCCATGGAGATCCCCGACTGGTACACCGCGCTCGATCCGGAGGGCTGGGAGGGCATCATCGAGCTTCCCCTGGATCAGCAGCAGGACCTCATCTGCACCTATCAGTCCTTCCACCACCGCAAGGTCTACCGCTCCTGGGCGACCAGTCCGGCGATCCCGCCCTGGATTCGACGCTCCGGTGGTGGGGAGGTCGGTCGCCGTCTCCGCTGGCTCGCCAGCGCTGAGCCCCGCCGGGACCCCACCGAGGATGTCTTCCGACACCTCTCCTCCGATCCCCTCTCCGCGGACCTCTCTGAGCTGACCGACGCCGACCTCGACCGGCTGCTGGCCAGCGGGGACTACCGGTGGATGGTGATCCACGAACGCGGCTACTACCTCGTCGATCCCAGCCAGGGAAGCATTCTATATAGAGACGTGGTCCGACGACTCTCCGAGCGGCTGGGCATCGATCCGGAGCAGCACACCGAGCAGGTGGCGTTTGAGTGGCCAGGCAAGCGCAGGCACTTCCCAGTAGGCCCCGCATGGATCCCATGGGCCAGTCAGGAGGTCTCTCTGCCGACCCCCGACCTCCCCTCGCGCTATCTTATGGCGGTCTTCGACCTCGGAGAGCGCCACCAGCCCGAGGTAGACGGCGGTCCGGTTGACAATGCCACGTCACCGTGACTTGATCTGGCAGTGAGGAAAATGATGCGCTGGACGTTTCTGCCCCTTCTTGTGGGCTGCACCGCTGCCCGCGGCACCATCCCGATGGTCGAGGCCGAGCAGGATTACTCGCTGGCTCAGGCTGCTGAGGCGGAGGATCTTGCTGTTTACGCCTGGACCATGGCCGAGGCGTACATGTTCAAGTCCCGCGAGGAGTACGGTCACGCCGACTATCAGGCCGCCGCAGAGCTGGCCGCAGAGGCAAGCGCCTGGTCGGTCAAGGCCAAGAGCATCGCCGAGGGTATGGACATCAGCCCCCTCGAAGGGGCCCCCAACATTCTCCCCGAGACCCTCCAGCGCGCCCCGGACGACACCCCGGCCATCCGAAATGCCGACGATGATCTGTTCATTCCCGGAGAGGGGTCCGGTCCGGTCGAGGACCCGGCGGAGGGCCTGGACCTGGAAGAGGATGACAGCGAAAATGCTGACCTGGACAGTGATGATCTGGACCTGGACAGTGATGATCTGGACATGGACTTCCTCGACGATGACGAAGATGCCGGGGGGGTCTGGGAGTGAGCCGCTTATCGCTACTCGTAGCTGCCCTGCTTTCAGGCTGTGTCAAGGTCGGTGACCTGGCGGACTACCACCAGGAGGTCGACGCCGGCATCCAGGAGGCCGCCGTGGACCAGTGGGCTCAGGAGTGCGCTCCCCGAGAGCTGGCCCTCGCCCAGTCCAACCAGGCGTTCGCTGAGCTGGAGTTCGACCAGGGAAGCGACCGCCGCGCGGAGGAGCACCTGCTCATCGCGCGCACCAACATCGCCCTGGCCCTCGAAGCCGCTGAGCGGTGCCGTCCCAAGGACCGCGACGGCGACGGCATCCTCGATGGTGTCGATGAGTGCCCCGACGCGGCTGAGGTCTTCAACGGCTTCAACGACGACGACGGCTGCCCGGAGGGCGATCGCGATCGCGACGGCATCTGGGACTCTGAGGATCAGTGCCCCGACGAGGCCGAGGATCTCGACAACTTCATGGACTCCGACGGCTGTCCGGATCGGGACAACGACAACGACGGCATCCCCGATGTCTCCGACAAGTGCCCTGATGTCCCCGAGGACATGGACGGCGACGAGGACTTCGACGGCTGCCCGGATGCGGCAAAGGACTCCGACGGCGACGGCATCGGCGACGACGTCGACAAGTGCGTCTACGATCCTGAGACGGTCAACGAGTACCTCGACGAGGACGGCTGCCCGGACACTCCGCCCCAGAACGTGCGCATCACCCAGGATAAGATCGAGATCGACGACAAGATCCTGTTCGCCTCCGGCAAGTCTCGAATCCTGCCGGTCAGCTACGGGATCCTCGACTCGGTCGCCCAGGTCATGCGCGACTACCCGAACATCCGGGTCAAGATCGAGGGTCACACCGACTCCGACGGCTCAGAGAGCAACAACCTCCGGCTGTCCGAGAATCGCTCTGAGGCGGTCCGGGAGTACCTGACCAGCCGCGGCGGAGTCGATGCATCCCGGATGACCTTCGAGGGCTTCGGCGAGACCCTCCCCATCGACACCAACCGCACCGCAACGGGTAAAGCGAACAACCGGCGGGTGGAGTTCCGGATCACCGAAGGGATGTGATTCGGGCGCGTTGCTGACGCCTGCTGAGCGAGCAGTCCTCGTCGGTGTCTGCGCCGTCGCAGACCTCGTCGGCATCGGTGTCGGTGTCCGTGTCCATGTTGGTCACCCAGCTGGCGTCTGGCTGGCTGGCAGGTCAGGGTATGGGCCTGTCCTCCCCTCTGATGTCATACCGTCGCTCGTCGGAACCATCTTCTTTATGGGGTTGTGAAGGGGGGATCCCTCAAGGACCTGTGCTCTCCAGCAAAGAAACCGGATGCTGCGCAACTCTGACGTCAGCGAGAGGCGCTCTCCCCGGGATCCCACTTCCGAATAAGATCCATATAAGATGGCATCGCCAGAGCCCTACGGTATCCTCCGGTTCTGATGAGAAACATTCCGCTTGAGGCAGGAAGATGATCGGTCCTCGCACCCTGGTTCGCGACCTCTCGGTGGTCCTGATGCTGAGCCTCTTCGGCTGCACCGGCACCTCCTCCACCACCACCGAGTCCGATGCGGACACCGACACGGACTCCGACACGGACACCGACTCGGACTCCGACACCGACACCGACACCGATGACACCGGCTCCGAGAGCACGTCCTCGGTCAACTCGATCACCGTGCGAGTCGACGAAGGGGACTGCCGAGACGGCCTCTACCTCTCCCTGACCCGGGTGACCTTCGGCGGAACGGTCTCGCTGAACAACGAGACGCTGACCTACTACAACTACGAAGAGCAGGCGACGAACATCGCGTTCACCGACTGCGAGGCCACCGTGAGCACCGCGGTGATCGCTCCGGACAGCGAGCTGCTGAGCACCATCTCCTCCGCCCTCGGCTCGCTGTCGTGGGTGCTCTACCTGCCGACGGTCTATGAGTACACCGGCGCCACTGCGGAGATGTCGATGCTGGAGTCTCCGCTTCACACCATCGACATCGAGGATGAGGACTACGACGAGGACGCCCTCTTCGACGGACTCAGCGGTGGGCTGGCGTATGTGGGCATGAGCAACACCGTCATCGCCTACATCGAGGGCGAGGGCAGCAGCATCGCGGATGCGATGGAGATCGATGTCGGCTGGTCGCTGTTCTCCCGAGAGACGGGCGACACCGTCTTCGAGCTTCTCCAGGAAGGGGACAGCACGGTGATCAGCGTCACGGACACCGCCCTGTCCTTCGACGTCACCACCAACCTCGATGCCGAGGACAGCATCACCATCGGCGGCAGCGAGACCGGTCGGACCAGCGCGCTTGACTACGACGTCGGGCTGCGTCCCTACGCCTGGCTCTCCGGCGAGGGCACCGGCGACACCCACACCGAGATGACCTACATCACCGACGATGAAGAGGACTGGCTGCTCAGTGTCACCGGTGTGCCCGAGGCCGATCACTACGTGCCCGCGGAGCATGTCGAGGATGTCGACGGGTTCGACTCCTGCTGCCAGCAGGACATCGCGGTCGCCGTCGAGGTCCCGACTGCCTACTACGACGACGGCGACGAGTCCCTCACCTACGCCGATGCCGTCGACGGTGGTGTCTGCTCAGACAACTACATGGTCGTGCTGCTCCACTTCGCCCACCCCACCCACCTCTGGGCTGCGGAGTGGTATCACAACCTCGAAACGGTCCCCGGCTGGCGGGCGCGCTTCGGCGAGGAAGGGCTGTGGTGGAAGACCCTGGATGTGGACAACTATGAGCTGCTCAACGTGCAGACCGACTGTGCGATCACCAGCGGCTGGGACAGCTCCCTCTAACCTATGGACAATACCTTCGAGTGATGCACGCCGCTGAGCTGGCCGCGCTGGTCGGAGGGGTCCTTGCTGGCCCGGACGGGCGCTTCGAGACGGTCGCGCCGCTGTCTGGTGCTGGCCCCACGCACGTCGCCTATGCGGAGGGTGCAGTGCCGTCGGACTGTGCGGCCGGGGTGCTGCTGGTCTGTGAGCCCATCGAGGGGCGCTGCTGCGTGGTCGCGCCCGATCCGAAAGCGGCATTCATCACCCTGCTGCACCATCTCTTCCCTGAGACCCACCCCGCTGGGGTTCATTCCGGCGCCCATGTCGATCCCAGCGCCCGGCTGGGCGAGGGCGTGGTGGTCTACCCCGGGGCGTTTGTCGGCGCGGACTGTGAGATCGGTGCGGGCACGATCATCTTCCCCAACGCCGTCATCTACCCAGCCACCACCATCGGCCGACGCTGCCGCATCCACGCCAGCGCGGTGATCGGGTCGGACGGCTTCTCCTACCACCCCACCGCCACCGGCATCCTCAAGGTGCCTCAGGTCGGTCGGGTGGTCCTCGGAGACGACGTCGAGGTCGGGGCCGGCTCGACCATCGACCGGGCGTTCCTCACTGAGACCCGCCTGGGTGACGGGGTGAAGCTGGACAACCTCGTGCACGTCGGTCACAACAGCCAGCTCGGTCGCGGGGTGATCGTCGCGGCGCAGAGCGGCATCTCCGGCAGCTGCACCATCGGGGACTTTGCCCTCCTCGGCGGTCAGGTCGGGGTGGCGGATCACGCCGAGATCGGAGCGGGTGCTCGGCTCGGGGCGCGCTCAGCGGCACACGGTCGGCTGGCAGGGGGGCAGACCTACCTGGGCGTCCCTGCGGCACCCATTCGGCTCACCCGGCGCATGATGGCGGTCAGTCGTCGGCTACCAGAGATGTGGCGCACGCTCCAGAGTCTGCGCCGTACAGTAGATCAATTGACAGAAAACAAGAGCGATGGGGATGGCGTCACAGACGAGCCTTCCCCTGAGCAGGGGCACCCCTGATATGCTCACCATTCGAAAATTACGGAGGCGTCCGATGAGACTGGGACTCGTACTTGGCCTGCTGCTGGCCACCGGCTGCGGTGTGGACAACGACAACGACGGCGTCACGGAGGACACCGACTGCGATGACACCAACGCGCTGGTCTCTCCCAACGCTACTGAGATCTGCGACGGTCTGGACAACGACTGCGACAACGAGGTCGATGAGAGCGTTCAGTCGACGTACTACCTCGACGCAGACGGCGACGGATACGGCATCGAGGCGGTGACCATTGAGGACTGCGATGTCCCCGAAGGCTACGCCGGAAACCTCGGCGACTGCGACGACTACGATGCGTCCATCAGCCCCGGCGAGGACGAAATCTGCGACTACGTCGACAACGACTGTGACAACAACATCGACGAGAACGCCACCACCATCTTCTACTACGACGGCGACGGCGACGGTGTGGGCACCGACGACTCGGCGGTAGAGGGCTGCGCGGAGGATCTCCCGGTCGATCCCACCGGGGCTGGCATGTACGTCACCGAGGGCGGCGACTGCGACGACAGCGATCCGGCAATCTCCCCCAACGCCTCCGAGGTCTGCGACGGCATCGACAACGACTGCGAGGGCGAGGTCGACGACGACTACGCCGTCGATGCGGCGTCCTGGTACATCGACAGCGACGGCGACGGATACGGCCTGAACTCCGACAAGACCGTGGTCACCGCCTGCGTGAAGCCCAGCGGCTACGTCGACAACGTCGATGACTGCGATGATAACAACATCGCCATCAACCCCGACGGCGAGGAGATCTGCGACGGCGACGACAACGACTGCAGCGGTGAAGCAGACGAGGCCGAGGCCACCGACGCCACCACCTGGTACGGCGACGCCGACGGCGACGGCTACGGCGGCATGACCTTCTCCACCATCGCCTGCTCCGCGCCCACCAGCTACGTCGAGACCATGGACGACTGCGACGACCTCGACGACACGATCAACCCCGGCGCGGATGAGGTCTGCGACGAGGTCGACAACGACTGCAACAGTTTGATCGACGATGACGACGCCGCCAACATCCTGTATGTCGATGACAGCGGCGTGGACGTCCTGTGGTACATCGACGCCGACGGCGACAGCTACGGCACCAGCAACTTCAGCCTCGCACAGTGCAACCAGCCCAACGGCTACGTGCGCTCTGACGACAGCAGCCTGGACTGCAACGACCTCGACGACGACATCAACCCCGGCCTCGAAGAGGTCTGCGACGACGGCAAGGACAACAACTGCGACGAGTCCCCCACGCCCTGTGCGCTGGAAGACGAGCTCGCTCACTCCGATGCTGACTTCACCATCTCGGGTGCCTCTGGCAAGCCGACGGGCAGCGCAGAAGATGGCGACCAGTTCGGCCGAGCTGTCGCAGTGGGTGACTTCAACGGCGACGGCGACGACGACCTCCTCGTCGGCGCCAACGGCGTCAACGGCGACAACACCGACGACGGCGCAGCATACGTCTTCTTCGGTCCGCTCTCCGACGCCACCATGGACGCCGACGACGCTGACGCCATCCTCTGGGGAGACGCCGACGCCGACGACGCTGGCTACGCAGTCGCTGCCGCAGACCTCGACGGCGACGGCTACGACGAGGTCATCGTCACCGCCTATGGTCGGGAGACCTTCGCCCAGGACTCTGGCGCTGAGGAGCTCTCAGATGCGGGCCAGGTCTACATCTTCTACGGAAGCTCAGACGCAGCCACTGCCATCGGCGTAGACGCTATCCTGGCCGACGATGCCGCTGGCTTGCTGTCTGGCACCGAGGACGAGGGCCACTTCGGCTGTGCGCTGACCAACGCGGGCGACATCAACGGCGACAACCGCGATGACCTCGTCATTGGAACCTGCATCGACGGATTCCCGGGCACCGCGACCCTCATCTACGGCTCCGACACCCGGTTCGCCGGGGAGGTCTACCCGCAGGACGAGGCCGCTGCCTCCACCGACGGCTACGCCTACTGGAACGGCGTGGAGAGCGACTCCCACACCGGAGAGGCCCTCGCTGGACTCGGCGACGTCGACGGTGACGGCGTGGACGACTTCGGTGTCGGTGCCTACGCTCAGGATGTCGAGATCGGCAGCACCACCTACGCCGACGCCGGCGTGGCCTACGTCATCTTCGGCGATGGCACCGAGCACTTCGGTGAGCTGGAGATCGACACTGCCGGGGCGTACTTCTACGGTGAGAACGCCTACGACAACGCTGGCGTGTCGGTGTCGGGCGCTGGAGACACCAACGGCGACGGCTACGACGACTTCCTCGTTGGCGCCTCCGGCTACGACCTCTCCTCCACCTCCGCGACCAACGGCGCGGCCTACCTCATCCTCGGCAGCGCCACCCTCAACGGTGAGCTGAGCGAGGTCGCCCGGATCATCGGCGAGAACCAGTACGACCAGTTCGGCGATGGCGTGGGAATGGTCGGCGACCTCGACGACGATGGCTACGACGACATCGCGATCGGCGCGGTCACTGCGGACGGCAACAACGGCGCCGCCTACCTGTTCTACGGTCCGGTCAGCGCAGACCTCGACGCCAGCGAGTACGGCGCGAAGTTCACCGGCAACACCGCCGGAGACGGTGAGTTCGGTCGGGTCATCGCCGGTCCCGGAGACCTCAACGGCGACGGCGAGCGGGACATGATCATCGGGGCTGGCGCAGACGACGGAGACGGCAGCAGCACCGCCACCGACATCGGCGGGCTCTACATCTTCGGCGGCGGCGGCCTGTAGGCACTATCCTCGGAGGGTGCTGATCTTCTTCGCCCTCCAGGGATGCACTGCAACCGAGCATCCTCCGACCACATGGCCGGAGGATGGCTGCGTTGCGTCCGGGCTCTCCGAGAGTCGCTCCCGTCGGTGGAGCGGTGTGGTGGTCATGGACGACGATGTGGCGGTGTCTGTGGCGGTGCGTCAGCCGAGGGACTGTGGTGGCGCGGTGTTGATCGTCCCCGGCGGCCTCCAGCCCGGTCTGGAGCTGCTGGACACCGATCAGGCGGACACCCTGACAGACGCCGGGCTGACCGTGGTGGCGTTTGACCCCCGGGGGCGCGGGGAGAGCGAGGGGGAAGAAGACGCCAACGGCCCCATCGATCAGGATGACCTCGCTGCGCTGCTGCGGTGGGTGGCGGCTCGGGAGCGGGTGGATCCAGATGCGGTGGTCCTCTCCTCCCGCTCGTTTGGTGCTGCGATGGCTGCCGGCGCCCTGTCCCGCCACGACGACCTGCGGCCCCTCGCCTGGGTGGACTACGAGGGACCAGGCTGGCTGGAGGACGACCTGACGTATGCCGAGGGCATTGGGCCAGACGCACTGCGAGAGTTCGCCGAGGTGGCCGAGGACACTGCGGCGTGGTGGGATGCCCGGGAGCCTGCGGGCCTCATCGGCGGGGTGACCACTTCCTACTGGCGCCTCCAGGGCCTGCCTGATCACGCCCTCGGCGGCCGCATCGCCCACACCCTCGCCTGCGTCAACGGCGCCACTGCGGCCTCCGAGGTGACCTACAACGGCCAGCCCCTCCCCCTGCTGCCCACCACCGCCGAGCAGCTCACCGAAGATGCCGTCGCGGGCGGCCTGGAGCCAGAGGATGCCCTGGTCACCGGGGTGCTGCTGGGGCTGTTCGACGGCGCCGAGTGACCTACGCTGGTGGGTGCAGCAGGGTGACCCGCTCAAGGAGGTGGGCCGGGAGCCGCGCTTTGAGGACCTCCTCGGCCCGCCGGGCGTCGTAGCGGGCGGAGAGGTGGGTGAACAGGATCGCCTCGTTCTCGAAGCGGTCCGCCCGGGCGATGACCTCGTCGAGGTGGATGTGACCCTGGCTGCGGGCGCGCTCCACTGGCACCTTGTCGTCGATGAAGGTCACCTCCATCATCAGCAGCCTGGCGCGGTACATCTCCGGGTTCTTGTCGAGGATCTCGATCCGGGAGTCCCCGGTGAATGCCGCTGCGATGGACTCCACGGTGTTGGTGATCTCCACCCCCGCCATGCGCGCCGCTCGGATCTCGGTGTGGTTCTTGCCGATCCACTCTGCCTTGAGCTTTTGCTTTCGCTCGGCGATGACATAGCCCTGGGCAGCGACCCGGTGGTAGGCCCGGACTGGTCGGGCGATGCGACCCTTTGAGAGTGCATACTCCTTGCCTGGACCGAGCGGGTGGATGTTGCACGGCAGGCTGGAGCGGTCGAGCTTTCGCCAGACAGCAAACAGCTCCTCAAATGCCTCGGCGTTCTCTGGCGGGATGACGTAGTGCGGGGGCTTCATGCCCGTGAGATCCCGAGTCGCGCAGTGCAGCACGACCGAGGCCATGTGATCGGTGTGGGCATGGGTGAACAGCACCGTCCGTCGGCTCACCGAGGACGGCGGGCAGCACCCCATGTCGAACGCAAGGCCCATCTTGGGGAGCTGGATGCAGGTCCGCAGCCCCCCGACACTGATGGCGTCTACCTGAATTCCAGCCAGCTCAAGCATACGCACTGGTATAGCCCGATGGCCGCATGCTCCGTCAAGCTCAGCGGACTACTCTGGCAGCTGCAGGTTGTTCTCGAGGCGCCTCAGCAGGTCCTGCACCGCATGCTGATCGTCGGCATCCATCCCGCTCAGGAGCACGGACTCCAGGTCTGAGAGCACATCAATGCCCAGGATGAGGTTGGCGCTTGCGGCGAGGTACACCCGCTGGGCTCCGGGCTCGTCGGGGTCAGGCTCCCGACGCAGGACGTCCCGGATCTCCATCCTGGAGACGGTCTCTGTGATGGTGGATTCGCTGATGCCGAGGCGATGGGCCAGCTCGCTTTCGCGCAATCCATTGGGCTCCTGCATCACCTCGCCAATGAGCCGGAACCCCGCGACGGTGAGGTTCATCTCTGCCAGCTCAGCCGCGAGGCGCGCCTCAAACGTAATGGCGAGCTTCCAGAGCAGGAGCACGGATGAGCTTTCAGGGCGTGGAGAGTTTGGCTTCATTTGGTTCAGCTCGCTAACGATACAGTCAAAATAGAGTTGCCATGCCCAATCAGGCATGCTCTCTGATCAGACTACCATCAGCTGAGTGAGCGCCTCCCGTCGAACAGACTCCTCAACCGCTTCGAGCTTCTCCCAGCCGCTCTCATCGATGCCCAGCATGGTCATCAGCTCCTTGCGGAAGAAGAGGGGCGTGCGGTCGTCCATGAGCACATCGACCGCCTTCTCGCGGCGCTTCTGCATGGCGCGCTGGCGTCTTCGCTTACCGAGGTCTCATGATGGAGGCGCTGCATGAAGCCGAGATCCTTGCCATCGATGGCCTTCTCCCGTCGCTTCTTGCCTTCTAAGAGCGCCGCCTCCAGCTTCTGGAGTGCCGCCTCTATCTCCAGGAGGGGATCGTCCCGCTCCTCAGCGCTGGGGTCGAGGCTGTCGTCGAGGTCGTCGAGGATGCTGTCGATGTCGAGTTCGTCGTTGTCTTCCTCACGGGCCTTCAGCAGCTCCTGACCGCGGATCTGCGCCTTGAGTGTCTTGACGGCCTCTGCGGCCCGGGCCAGCTTGAGGGTGGTCTGGGTGAGGGTGTCGACCCGCTCGTTCTCCTCCTGGTGCTTCGACTCCCGCACGAGGTCGACGAGCTTCGCGGCCCCTTTGTGGTGAGGGGGCTCGGATGCCTGGAGGGTCCGCTGGGGTCGGGCGAGGATGTCGAGGGTGGAGCTGGAGAGCGTGTTGGTGGTGTCCACGCCGTCGGTGCTGACCTGCTGTCGTCGGCGCTTCGGCTTGGACTCGGACCCGTGGCGATGAGCGCCCAAGGACGGAGACGGGGTTTGCAGTACCGCCGCACTTCAAGGATTCGCCCATCTCTGCTTTTGATAGTGCCGACCTGTCCTGCTCGCCCTTCGGTCTTCTCAGCGTCGTGGCTCTCGATTCCGAAGGGCCCTCCCTCACCCATGGCCCGAGGTCCGCCATCCTCCGCGCCATTCTTGTTCTGGCCAATTCGCCCCAACGCGGGCCTGTCGGCCGTGCCCGCTCCAGCGGCTAATGTCGCTGCGCTCAAGGGGGGCTGCACGAATACTCGCTCAGCGACTGCGTGAGTGCCCGCAAGCGGCCGCTCCCCCTGGGCTACCCACCTTGTGGCCCCCAGCATGACACCCGCAGAGCATCGCACGTCGTCTCACTCACCGGACCCGTCCGACAGACGCTCAGAGCGTCCAGTCGCTCACAATGTCCGAAGCCCTGCCCGGGATCGCGAAACGGTGCTAAACCAGCGGCATGGTCGAACTTCTCCAGCAATGTCACCGCAGCGGAACCCTCTCCGACGCAGCCCTCCGCATCGCCCGGCAGGTCCCCGACCTCCGCACCACCCTGGAGGCGATGGCCCTGGACCCGATCCAGCGTGCCCTGGCTGGCCTCGGAGCGGTGGATGTCCTCGCGCAGTCCAGCCTCGCCGACCGGGTCCGTGCCGGGATCGCGCAGGGGGAGGATCTCGATGGGAAGATCGCTGCGAAGCTGGAGGTCGAGGCGACCGGGGATGGCGTCTGGTGGATCCCGGCGGCCCGGCTGAGCGCCCTGGTCAACCAGGCCCGAGAGCGCACTGCCCGGATGGCGCTGTCTGACCAGAACCTGCCCTACGTCTTCCCCGGCGAGCTGCATGCGCTCCAGGTCGACATCTTCGCGGTGGGTGACCGGGTGCTGCCAGCACTGCATGTCGACTGGGTGCGCAAGCTGACCGTGCTCGCTGCCCAGGCCATCGAGCTGGACTGCGGCGCGCTGGGGTTGTGGACCCGTCCGCTGCTGGGCATCCTCGACGAGCGGCCGATGGTGAACGCCATCAACCGCATCCGTCGATCCCGTCGGATGCCACCCGGAGCCCGGGGGCTGGCAGCGATGTACCTCGAAGAGCTGGGGCACGACACCACCCGAATGCTCACTGGCGTCGCCCCGGAGGATGAGCTGATCGTCGGACTTGCTCGGCAGGCGCGGGCCGCCCGGCGATAAACATGCCCACCCTCCTGCTGCCGCCCTCTCCGTCTCCGGAGTCCATCGCCCTGCGTGCTGCGGCGCTGGCTCGGGGGTGGTCGGTGGTGCGCTCTGGGTGGCGAATCCCCGAGGACCTCGATCCGACGGCGGTGGTGATCTACGGCGGGGAGCTGTTCAGCCAGCTCGCCAGCCAGCACCTCGGCCTCATCGTGCCCGTCCCACAGCTCTCCTGGCTGCCCGACCTGCCCGAAGACCTGCGAAGGCGTCGGATTCTGTGGCTCTCCCGGGCGGAGGCTGGCGCACACCCTGATCGGGCGTTCTTCAAGCCTGCGGACGACAAGTGGTTCGCTGCCGGGGTCTACCCCTCCGGTGCAGCACTGCCCGAGGCTGGAGAGGAGGACCTGGAGCGCCCGGTCTATGTGTCCGATGTGGTCCGGTTCACTGTGGAGTATCGGGTGTTCCTGGCACACGGGGTGGCGCTGACTGGCTCTCGATACGCCATCGACGGTGCACCAGCGGCTCCAGCCCTGCTCCCGGAGGCCGTGCGGGTGCTGGCGGAGCGGGCGGCGGTGGGACTGCCCGACGGTGCGGTGGTGGACATCGGGGAGATCGCCGGGGCGGGGCTCGCGGTGGTCGAGGCCAACCCGGCCCAGGAGTCCGCGCTGTATGGCGCCGATCCAGACGCAGTGCTCACCGTGCTGGCGGCGCTGTTCTCGGTGGCATGAGGCTCTCGGCGAGGATCGGCATCACCAGCCCCAGCGGCGCCTGCACCCGGACGCTCGCGTCTTTGTCGCCCCGGGAGGTCCCGAGGTTGACGATGCCCACCGGCAGCCCCTGCTTTGCCGCTCGGTGCACGAACCGGTAGCCGGAGAACACCACGAGGGATGAGCCGAGCACGAGCAGCACCTCCGCCTCGTCAAACAGCGCCCAGGCGTCCGCGACCACGGGCTTCGGCACGTTCTCGCCGAAGAAGACCACGTCCGGCTTGAGCACCCCGCCGCAGCGCAAACAACCCACGACGCTGAAGGTGGCGGTGTCCGAGACCTCCGCGTCGCCATCGGGGGCCTGCTCGGCGGGAGCATCGGCACGATCGGGGTTGGCGATCTGGAGGCGGCGCTGGACGGAGGTTCGCGGCTCGATGTGGCCACAGGACAGGCAGCGAACGTTTGCCAGGGCACCATGCAGCTCGACGATGCGACGGGAGCCGGCGTGGTGGTGGAGGCGGTCGACGTTCTGGGTGATCACCCCGGCGAGGATGCCGGCGTCCTCCATCCGGGCCAGGGCGAGGTGGGTGGCACTGGGGCGGGCCGCCGCGATGCGCTGCCAGCCGACGGTGCTGCGCGCCCAGTACCGCTGTCGGGCCTCGGCGCTGTCTCGGAACTGGCGATACTGGATCGAGTAACGGTATGGTTCTTGGTTTTGGGCCTGATTTCAGCGTTAATCAGCTTGATTCTATATTATCATGGCGCGGAATGGCGCACCTTGCCGCGTTGGGTCGTGCCTTTCCGCGCATGGTGGTGTCACGAGTGTGTCACCGTGGTGTCTGGTGAGGTGAGCAGTAGCGGCAGATCGGGTCAGCGGTGTTCGCGCATGGAGGCGGCGGGCATCACTGTGGGTGGGTGTGATCATGTGCCAGCCCTCAAAACCGATCTTAGTCGTGGTTCGTCCATAGATTTGGAGTATGTTTCTCATGTGGATCTCTCCACGTGGACCTCTCTCTCCCTCCGGTCCGTTCCCTTTGACCTCCCCGGTCACCCACCAACTCATCCTCGACGAGATTCCCCATGTCTATCTTCAAGCCGACCCGCTCCGAGCGGGCGCTGTTCGCTCATATCAGCGATCCCATTCCATTCATTCTCGTCCTCTCGCATGCCCTCAACGAGACTGACGCAGCGGTGAGTCAGATTAGGTCCATTGCGAGCAGCGTGCTCCCCGGGCTCAACAGGCTTTCCCAGGACCTCCAAAATTGGGGAATGGGCTCGTGGTATCATTTAGCGTTGATTGAGAGGCTCACCGATGTCGGCTTCTTTCAGCGTGCTGGTGCTCATCATGACCTTATGGACACCAACAATTATCTGACGTCGTTCCTCCGGATTCACAACTCGCCTAGGCTGAATGAGGGCGATGTGGTACCTCCGGAGGAGATGTTCGCCGCCGTCACGGAACCCTCACCCAAACCGCTCAGTAAAAACGGGCACTACTTTGAGTTGGCGTCGTCCGCTGACGGTGATGCCCAACTCCAGATCTACGACGCCGAGACAGGGGAGCCGCGTGGGGCATTCTGTCTTGAGGAGGTACGGGCGCTTGTGAGTCGGTTCGGGGTGGCTACATGTTTTGTGTTGTTCCGTCTCGTGGACTTCCTGATGGCCGTGCAGCCCGCTCTGCGTCCCATGGAGCCAGTGTTGGGGCTCCCTGTTCTCCCGGTGGTCGATCGCGTGGAAGACGAGTAGACCTCCGCGTCGATCCCGATATAATGGGCATGATCGCCTTTCCCCGGAGTGGTCATCGTGGAGCAGTTCAATCCCTCGCGACTGCGGGCCGCACGCCAGATCAACGGCTTTACGTTCGTTGATCTGGCGAAGCGGTCCGGCGTGTCTGCGGCGGACATCAGCAGCTACGAACGAGAGCTGGCGGGGCCTGGTGCGCTCCCTGTCCACCGACTCGCAGCTGCGCTGCGAGTGCCGGTGGGCTTTCTGCTGCACCCGGACGAGATCGAGAAGCCACCCTCTGAGATCATCTTCTACCGAAAGCGCGCGCAGACTGCGAAGCGCCTACAGACTCGGATGGAGTGGGGGGGAGCATTCTTCGCGGAATTCATCCAGTTCATGGAGGGCCGCAATTTGCTTCGGCTCAAGGAACCTGAGCTGCCGGATCTCAGCGAGTTGACACCAGAAGCCACTGCGATTGCGCTGCGGAAACACCTGGGTTTCCAAGATGGTCCGCTTGCCAGCGTCGTGGGTCTCCTGGAGTACCTTGGCATCTGGGTCCACACTCTTCAGTCCGTGGATACCAAAAAGGTTGATGCCTTCAGCTTCTGGTGGAACGAGCACGCTCATGTCTACCTGAACCCAGCGAAGAAGGATCCATTTCGACAGCGATTCGATTGTTGCCATGAGGCTTTTCACCTTATCTCTCATGATGTCCGTGATGAGCAAAGTGATCAAGAAAATGAAGCCAATCGCTTCGCCGCAGAGTTCCTGGTTCCGGCGAACGCTTGGCTCGACGAAGCGCCGCGTCGTGGTCGGACGATCCCCTACCGCTACCTAGAGGCAAAGGCGCGCTGGAAGGTCTCGGTGGCCTGCCTGTTGTTCCGCTCTCGGACACTGGGACTCCTGAAGGAGAGTGAGTATCGCTACGCCATGCAGCGATACTCCGAGATGGGCTGGCGCCAAGGTGAGCCCAACCCCAGCAGCTACCAGCACGAAGAACCTGAGTTGCTTCCCCTATGCCTCTCCCGCCTCCAGGAGGCTGGCCTGACCCTCGACCAGGTTGGCGAGCAGCTCCGGTGGGGCTCAGATCTCATGGCGATTGTGCTGGGAGTGGTCAAGGTATCGCCATTACCGGCAGACGTTGTCTCCTTCACGGCACCACATCCGAAGCGCCCAGCGGAGCATCCTGTCCGAGAAGCCGCCGGTGAGGTCATCGATCTCCTGAGTTGGCGACGTACCTGACAATTCTCCGAGTGCCTCAGTCTGTCCTATTCCCACTGTGGCTCCAAGCCTATGGTGGGTGCCGGTGCGACGGTGTGCTCGCTACTTCGCCGCCGGCACGCTCCACCACGTCCGAGACCCCGCCTGCAGGTGTAGCGGGACATGCGGGCCTCCTCGCAATGTAGGAGGAGGCCCTGGTCAGGGCGGGGTCGAATCGGTGCGACGGCGCCGGGCGCTGGCGGCTACCTCATTGGCTCCGTGTAGACGGTCCCCTGCTCGCCGAAGTGGGCGCCGAAGCGGGCGCCGAAGACGATCGCGGTGACGAGGACCAAGATGAGGACCAAGGCGATGAAGAAGTTCCGCCAGGTGGGAGCACTGAGGGCAGCGCTGATGGTGAAAGTGTCGCGAACGGGTGGGGGCATGGGTTCCTTTTGGACAAAGCGGCCCCGCGCTGTCCTGGTCACCGTTGACGGCCTCCCCCCTGAGCGGTAGGCTCAGGGTGCTTGTTGGGTGGGTCGTCTGCGGGTGACTCGAACAACGCCGGAGGTCCCCGATTGGGGGCTTCTCGGTCCTTCTGGTGGCTGGGTTTAGATTGGGGCCTCTCGTGGAAACTGTGTTGCAATTCCAGGGGTATTCACTGCGTCCGTTGCAGCAATGTCAGGTGGGTGGATTTGTGGGCATTGATTCGGAGTGTGTAGGGCACTACCAGTGAGGATCAGATCTTGGCCCCCCCCGGACGATTTTTTCGGGCATCAATAGAGAAATGTTTAGGAAAATCGGCACAAAAGTTGCCTTTCCACCAAAGCCTCACGAGTCGGGTGAGGATTCGCATCCTCATGCACTCGGACGAGTCTTGGCGGGCTTGACGGGGCAGGTGTCGCTCGGTCTGGGCCTGATGGCGAGGCCGAAGAAGAAGGAGAACCCAAGGGGCTGAGGGTCAGCCCGCCTTCTTCTCGTCCTGATTTTTTCTGAGGGCCTTGAGAAGGTCGAAGGCCTTCTGGAAGCCAAAGGTGTCGAGGAAGTCCCAGAAGTAGCAGACACGGATCCAGCGCGCCTTCCAGGAGTGTTGCTGGTCGATAGCGTTGAAATACTCGTCCTGAAGGTCCGCGACGAGGGGAAGAAAGACACCCTTTATGGTTGCTGGGGTGTAGAAGAATTTGGCGATGCGGAGGATGGTCAAGCCTGGAGGATCGGCGATCCTGGAGCGATGGCCCCATTTGACGGAGAGGTAGTGGTACAGCGGAAACATGCCCAAGGTGAAGAGAGTCAGAAGTCGCTCCCGCCGAGCTCGCTTCTTCCGCTTTATCTCCTGATTTATCTCCCGAAAAACCGACTCGCTCGGTATCATTACCCCCATCATCAGACCACTCCCCATGCCAACTGCTGCGCCTTCGCCGCGGCCACTTTCGCCCGAAAGACCCGCTCCCCCACGCCAGCAACCTGGTAGAGGCGCCGAGGTGATCGCCGAGTGTCCGGTGACTGCGCCTCAGTCTTGGACTCGATGAAGCCCTTGACCTCCATGCGGTTGAGGAGGACGTAGATGGTGCCCTGCTTCAGCCGTCCCTCAGAGCCGCGGATCAGCTCCTGCCCATAGCTCTCCCCGCCGATGAGCAGGGCCTGCACGATGAGCGCCTCGGTGTCCGACATCGTGGTCAGGCCCTTGGTGTCCTCGGGCTTCCATGAGGCCAGATCAGCCTCACTCGTCCCCAGCAACAGCTTCTTCAGTCCGTCCAGCATCGACATCGGCAGAACTCCTTACGTGGTGTAAGCGTAGTGTCCTGACACGATGTAAGCAACACTGATGTTTGCGCGGACTGGCTCAACCGCCGAGGGCTCCGAGCATCTGCATGAGGATGCGCAGCACCTGTCGGAAGGAGCTTCAGCCCGTTTCGTCCTTGAAGACGGGGCCGAGGGCTGGGGTATCTGCCATGCCGGCGTCTTTGTGGAGCGCGGTCCACTTCTTCTCCGCCCAGCGCTGCTTTAGGGCCTCCCACTGTGGGCGAAAGACCAGGAGGAGAAGATTCCCAACGAGCGGCAACCCAACGGTCCATTGCTCCACGGCGCCAAATTGGAACGCAAGCACGCACCCGAAGAAGAGACTCACCAGGGTGGCGTGCCCGAAGATGTTGAGGTTGTGGGCGCGTCGTTTGGCGTGCTGAACCGCGACCGTCCGCCAGTTCTCTGCCAACTTCAGCGTGGTCTGATCGGGAACGACAACCGGTAGGGAAGGCTCTTTTCGCCCCTCAACGTGCTTGTTGTGCTCCTGCGGAGGATCCACTTTCTCCAACCACGTGCGGATGGATTCGAGTTTGGCCCCACGGACATCGGGCAGGAAGTCATCCTTGCCCGCGCGGTACTGGTCAAGCAGGTGCTGATAGCCGACCGCGTCTTGTATGGGGTGGAGGGGGAGCATCTCTTTTGCGTTGAGCTTGGGGATGCTGAGAAAGGCTTGTCGAACCGCCCACAGGGCCTCTCGTGGAGCAGGGGCATCGCCGTGCACAGCAATGTGCACCTGGTGGTTCTTCAAGTCACCCCGCACCAGCACGCGGTGTCCGTGGAGGTGCAACACCGCTCCCTGACGCCAGGAGGTCGGCCGCTCTGTGTCGAGGTGTTCATGCATCTTGACGATGAAGCGGGGCAGGATGCCGGCGGGCAGCACGGGAACGTCGAGGCGGAAGTTCAAAGCCTCATCCTCCCGCCAGTCGATGTCCGGCTCGGTCTTGCTGAGCAACTCGGGGATGAGCAGCCGCTCGCCGTTGCAGCCCGGGAAGTCGAAGCACAGCTCGAACTGCTTCATCATGTCGAGGATGAACCGCCGCTGGCGGTCGGCGGGGTAGCGATCAGGGGGGAGGATCCGACGGAGGTCATCAAGTTGCAACTGGCCACCGGCCTGCATGAGCTGGTTGTCGTTGATGATGGCGTACACCCCACCCGTCACCCACGTGGGGTTGAGGACGTGGGTGTCACGGATGCTCATGGGGCTGTCGTCATCATCGAAGCTCAGCACGCAGCCGAGGTCGTGCATCAGCCGCAGTAGGGTCTCCTGCTCGCCCGGGTCTGTGATGTCGTGTTCGTCGCAGAATCCGGTGTAGGCGGTGCGGGGGATGTAGTCCGCGGTGTGGTCTTCCAAGGCGGTCTTGAGGTTCTTGTAGGCGGTCGGGAAAGGGTCGTGGACGTGGGGGAGAGACTTAATCTGATCGACGATGGCGGCTTTCAGGCGGTCGACGTTCTCACCGGTCTTGCTGGAGACCCAGTAGAACTCTTTGATGCCTGGGTAGTCCTTCATCAACCGGTTGCGGTCGAGGCTGAGCGTGTGCTCGTCGCTCTTGTTGGCCACGACGATGACCGGAGAGCCGCCGCCGAAGAACTGGATGAGGTCGAGCCAGTGGTAGAGCCGTCCCTGGTGCTCTCCCGCCCGCCCATCGAGCACCAGCAGGTATAGGCTGCGTTTGGTGAGGAAGAACTGGTGGGTGGCATGCATGATCTCCTGCCCGCCGAAGTCCCAGATGTTGATGCGCAGGGTAGAGCCGGCGTCCGGAGTCTCGATGGGGACGAACCATGGCTCGATGTGGATGCCTTCGGTCTTGGACTCACCGGGGTTGAAGCGGCGGCCCAGGAGGCAACGGATCAGCGAAGTCTTGCCGACAGTGCCTTCGCCAACCACCAGCACCTTCGCTTCGTGGAGCGGGCGGGCTGCAGCCCAGGCTCGTGCAAGGTACTGGAGGATGGAGGCTGCCGGAGCGCCAAGCACTTCCGGAGGAATGTCGAGAGCATTGTCTCGGAGGTCGAGCGTCTGGAGGCTGGTGAGCTTGGCGATGCCCTCGGGAAGGGTGCTCAACTGGTTGTTGTAGAGCTCGAGCATTTGGAGGTTGGTGAGCTTGGCGATGCCCTCGGGAAGGGTGCTCAACTGGTTGCCTCGGAGGTCGAGCCTTTGGAGACTGGTGAGCTTGGTGATGCCCTCGGGAAGGGTGCTCAGCTGGTTGCCTCGGAGGTAGAGCATTTGGAGGCTGGTGAGCTTGGTGATGCCCTCGGGAAGGGTGCTCAGCTGGTTGTTGTCGAGGTAGAGCATTTGGAGGCTGGTGAGCTTGGTGATGCCCTCGGGAAGGGTGCTCAGCTTGTTGTTGCCGAGGTAGAGCGTTTGGAGGCTGGTGAGTGTCCACAATTCATCGGGCAGAGATTGCAATCCCAACCCCGACAAATCCAGCTCTTCGGTTGCTCTTGCAATTCGGCGCATAGCCTCTTCCATCGACATCTCAACTCCCACAAAGCTCGCGATCTGCCTGCGATTCCCATAGACCCAATGCATCTCACCCGGATCATTCCTGCCGGAGCCGCTCAGAGCAAATCGCAGACCAGTCGGGGATGCAGTTTACCCCGGTCGATTTGGCCCACCGGGGCCGTTGGTCGGCGTGGAGCACACCCGGTACCGACTGCGACATCACCAACGGCTGACGGATCCGTCACGGTGACCACTGTCACCATCACCACCCCCTTCCGTGATTCCACGGAGTTGGATGCGGCACGCCTTCTGCATGGGGTAGCGACTCAATCCGAGGAGTGGGTCATGGACATCAAGGAGCAGTGGAGACAGGTCGAGGCCGCAGCGGCTGGCGAGGGCGCTGAGGTCGTCGTCGGCACCTGCCCGGACTGCGGCGGACGCGCGGCCTGGCGGGGAGTGGTCGGGGCGTGCTGGGAGGCGAAGTGCCAGTGGAGCGGATGTGAAGGCGGCGCTTCGGTGGTACTTCGCGATGCAGGGGTGCATGCAGAGCCCGCGTGGGGTGCGCTTGGTCACCCGGCTACAAGCGTTCGCCTCAACCAGGCGGGGGCGGGTTGACCTGTCCCAGGAACGCGCCGATTAGCTCCCGGGCACCCGCGATGCCCAGTCCAGCCGCAAGCCCGAGGAGAATGGAGAACCATCGGGTCTTGAGCCAGTCGAGGATGCCGGTGCCGATCTCTCGGATGAGGTCGGTGCGGGCGTTGAGTGCGGCGGTCTGGAGTCGGATGGCCTCGGCAAGGGCACGGGTCTCGGCGAGCTGCTCTCGGTGCTGGGTCTCGCTCTGCTCCATGCCCGACTGGAAGGCGGTGAGCAGCTCTCGCTGGCTGGCGGCGAGCTGCTCGATGGAGCGGAGGATCTGCACCGTCAACGGCAGTGTCTCAGCGGATTTGGGATCGGATGGAAGGGCAGACATCGAACACTCCAGGCTCAGGCGGCCAGCTCGTCCAGGCGGAGGACCTCGCGCATCGCATCAATGGCCGACTCCGGCACACCGCGATCCCGCATGCGCCCCACGCCCTCCTCGAAGCGGTCAGACACCGTCTCCATGACGCGCACCTGCGTCTCCTCAATGAGGGCGAGGCCCAGACCGGCGAGGTGAGCCACGGCAGGACCGTCGATGCCCTCCAGGATGCTGCCGACTGGGCCGGTAAGGATGAAGGCTGCGTCGATGACGTCGCCGATGTCCTCGGCCTTCTCGTCGTCGGGGTCGTCGGAGAGCGTGATGTCGATCAGCTCGGTGGCGAGGTCGCGGGGGTCCTCGGCAAGGGTGACGAGGATCAGGCGGGCGAGAAAGCCTCTCTTCATGGGGGCTCCAGGTGGGGTTGGCGGCTCTGCACGTCCTCCGGGAGGAATCCAGCTGGGGAATGTGCAGGGCTGCGAGGGTGGGTGGTGGGTGGAAACGGTTTCCACGCCGGCGGGGTGATCAGGACTGCGGCCAGCGCCAGGTGCCGGGGGTGTTGGGCTGGTCCGGGTCGGCGGGGTTCAGCGAGTAGCCGTAGAGGGTGCGGCCTGGAACGAGGTCCTTCTCGGTGGCGTTGACGCTGCTGAGGTCGGGCCGGTCGTCCATCTCCAGCAAGATCGAGGCACAGGGCGCCATGTCACCAGCGAAGGAAGCGAAGCCAGGCCGACTCACGACCGTGCCGTCGAGGAGCCGAAGGCAGACCTCCAGGCGGTCGCCGTTCTGGGGGACGCGATCGACAGAAGCCTCCGGGAGCAAGAGGTCCGGTCGATGCCGCCAGCAACCTATGTCCGTCCCCTCAGCGACGCTGCCTCGCCAAATCGTGTGGACTGGGAATCGTGGATCGGCCCCATCATCGCAGTCGATGTCTGAGTCGCTGGGTCCGTCGAGGGTGACTACCAGATTGGCCATGTAGAAAGGCGATGAAAGGGGGCTGCTATTCGCGACATTGAGCACTTCGGTGACTTTCGCTGGCCTCCATCGCTCGACACCAGTGAACTTGTCTGGGAGACGGTAGAGGATGTCTTGCCCGATGGATGGGAACATGGAGTACTCCAGGGTGGTGAGGTTCAGGTCAGTCGGCGGGGGTGTTCTGCGCCCATTCCCGCGCTTTCCGCTGGGCGTCCGGCTCCTTGCTCAGCGGCCCTTTGAGGCGGTGCCAACGGCCAGTGTCCGCGGCCCATAGGACGGTCTCGCGGTCGTAGCTGTGGTTGCGCAAGACGTAAAGATTGGGGTCAGAGGTGGCCATCGGAGTGCTCCGGAGTGGTGAGGTTCAGGCCAGCCGACGAGGTGCGCCGAGGGCATCCCAGTCGCTCTCCGCGAAGCCGGGGAAGGTCTCGGTGCTGCCGATGCGCTGGCGGAAAGCGAGGAGTGCGCGGGCAGTCGCAGGCCCGAAGAAGCTGTCGGGATCGAGGGAGAACCCAGCGTTGACGAGGAGGCCCTGGGCGACGTTGACCATTCGGCCGCGGCACGCTGCACGGAGCTGGGGATACCAGGCGGCGGGCTGCCCAGCGTCGAGCCAGTGCAGGAGGTCTGTCCCTGCCCAGTTCAGGCAGGGGATCCCGTCGGTGGGGTGGCGCTGCAGGTGGGTCTTGCCGATGTTGAGGAAGCGCATCCAGGCCGCGGCGAGCGGCCCCCAGCAGCCCTCGCTGAGCCCCATGGCGTGCATCAGGACGCTCAGGTTCTCCAGGCTCAGCCCAGCGGCGATCAGCTCCTGGAGGCTGACCACGCTGTCGACGTTGAGGTCGCGGACCACCACGATCTCGCCCTTCGCCGCGCGGAAGACCTCGGCGTTGCTGGGGTCGTAGCCGAAGTGGCTGAGGTGGTAGCGGTGGAGCCCGTCGGCGAGCTGGGCGGCGCCCCTGCTGTTGCCGGCGCTGGCCCGGTCGGCGTTGACCTTGCCCCGAGACGCACCGAGGAGCAGCTGGCCATCCTCCTGCCACAAGGCGAGCACGGTGTCATCGCCCTTCAGTGCGGCCTGGCTGCCGGTGGCGACCTGGAGGCCGACGCCGGTCTGGGGGGAGTCGTGGACGTCGCTGCCCTGCCAGAGCTGGGAGAGCTGCCCCTCGTGGGTCTGCGTGCCGGCGGCGGTCTGCGTCCAGGTCGGGATGATGCCGTTGAGGCCCAGGAACAGCGCGTCGCCGTCCTGCTGCGGGAGGACCTCGGGGAAGCCGGTGAGGGTGATCCACAGGGAGAGCGAGCGGGCGGTGAGCGTGGCGGACATGCGGGCGGACCTCCACCCGCCCATGTAGCGAACGCCCTCAGTCCTACCGGTCGAGCGGCGCCCCAGAGCCCGGCGAGGGTGAACAGATGTTCATGTTGACAGCGTTCTACCGCAAGAATCGCACCGCGCGATATGGGCGTTTTCTCGGAAATGATTTAAAATTTACGGCTCAATCAATCTACAGATCGCTCCTCAGCAATTCGAAGGTTGAGATGAGGCGGTCGTCTACTGTCAGTTGACAGAGCACCGATCTGGACGCAGTTCTTAATCAGCAGGAACAGATTCACATGCCGTGGCCTCCCCTCTTAAATACACCAGTCAAGCACGAGACTTTTGGCGATCGAGCACCCATCGTGGAAGCCCTGATTGAGGTGCGTACAGCCACTTCGCCCGAGGCTCCTGAGGATGCCATGAGCCTCATCGTTGCCCAGCTGAAGGAGCGCTACCCCAAACGCCAAAATTTGGAGTTCAACGTCTACGAGTCCTGGAACACGGGAGACAGCCAGCCTGAGCCTCGCCTTGCTGGCAAGGACCACAGGCTGACGTTGAGGAACCCGGACTCCGGCTTCGCTGCGGTCGTCCGTAAGGACCGAATCTCCGTGTCCAAGCTCGCTCCCTACCTCGGGTGGGACATGCTGAAGGAGGAATTCGATGCGGTCTGGAAGGTCTTCTCGGATGTGCTGAAGCCGGACCGGATCACCCGATGTGGACTGAGGTACATCAATCGCATCATCCTCCCGGAGCACCCAACCGAGCTGCATGACTGGTTCACATTTGTGGCAGAGCTCCCCAACCACTGGCCAGACATCTCGAAATTCACGCAAAGAATCGAGATCCCCCTCCCAGAAGAAATGCCAGGGGTCATCCTCCTTCAGTTCTCGACGGAAGGCATCATCCCCCTAGGCCTTGCATCCGTCATGCTGGATTTGGACGCCATCTACATCTTTCAGCCCGACCAGGGCGAAAAACCTGTTGAGGAGGTCATAGATATGCTTCGAGGCTACAAAAATGACGTTTTCTTTGATTGTCTCCGTGAGAGGACCAAGCAGCTTTTTCGGGGAGGGCAGTGATGCTGGATTTTCTGGACATCCGAGAGTCGTCGCACAGTGTCTTCTTGAGGCGGAGAAATTTATCGAGTGGATCGCCGTCAGGCATTGAGAGAGAGTTTCCCGGATCTGAGAGCGAGGAGATCCCCTCTCACCAGGTCACATTCTTGCGCCTGGTGTCCCTCCTGAAGCCCTGCGAGCACTTTGAGCCCCCAACCCGAACCACCGTGTTCGCTGCTGAGATGTGGTTGAGGGAACTGAGGGCCAACATCCAACGTGATCTCAGCGGGTGGCGAGAGCCCACCGTGAGTTTATCCAGCGATGGTGAGATCATCCTGGAGTGGCGCTGCCAGAAGCGCAAGATCACCCTCTACCTGGCCGAAGGTGGGGTGGAGTACATCCGGTCCTGGGGGCCTTCTATGGTCCACGAGATGGAGGATGGGCTCATTCAGCATGCCTCGGAGATGATGCCGATGTGGCAGTGGTTGAAGAACGGAGACCGTGATGAGCAGTCCGAGGCTTGACCCTGCGGACCCGGTTTCGGATGATGAGGTTCTCTACCGGCGAATTTTCCCCAACCCGTCGGAAAATCCGACCCGATTCTACGAGGTCAAGGACGATGGAAGCATCGAACTGAACCCTTCGGCCTTCGACGACAACGGGCTTGAGCCGTCCGTAAATCGCGCCGAGATATGGCCAGATCCGAGGATGTCACAAGGGAAGCCCTCTGAGGGAATGCTGGCGCTGTGTGCGGGGAACATACGGTGGAGCTGTGCCAGGCGGGGGTTTTCACACGAACTGGGCGTAGCGCCGGCTCCGATCCCTCCCAGGCCACCGCACACCAACCCCGCGCACGCGCTGATTTTTGTTCATCCAATGCCCAACAAGAAGACATTCAAGAGGAAGGTTCGGCTGCAACTGGTCCGGATTGCAGAAGAGAGCGGTGTCTGGTGCATCCCGCCGATGGGCGCACGGTAGCCCACTCCCACCAGAAGTCTTGTTTGTGCGGAGCAGCGAGGGCACCATGCCACCGTGACCAGCTCGCCGCGCCCGTCACATCCACCTCCGCTATGCTTCGAACATCAGGAGGTTGAGCATGATGATGTGGATGTTGATGGCCTGCTCAGGCGGAGAAGACACCAGCGAAGAGGTCGCCTGCGGGGTGCTCGACACCATCGCCGTCGCCACCTACGAGACCGATGCTGATGGGCAAATCTGGCTCGATGCGCGGGGGTCGACGGCGTGTGATGAGGCGCTGTACTCCTGGTGGGAGTCATCCTCCGCCACCCCGGACGGCTCTGACATCCTCGTCGACGACGACATCAACTCCAGCACGGAGGCCGTCTATGTTCCCCTCGATATGGAGGAATGGGCAGGCAAGGAGGTGACCTTCCTCCTGACGATCTGCGTCGAGCCCTTGGATGCTATCTGCTGGAATAACGATGACCGTCTCGGCGCTGACGAGATCAGCTTCAGCGTCCCCGAGTAGCTCAGTCCTCGATGGGGATGGTCACCGTCAGCAGGTCCAGCCAGACTACCGGACCCTCCGGCGGCAGCATCTCCGTTCGCACGTTGGCCACCAGGACCGCCTGGTCACTGAAGCCGTAGCGAGTCTCGGTGAGCGCCCCATAGAAGCCCTCGTTGTTGATCGTCAGGATCAGTACGTCGCCCTTGCACACCTGGGCGAATCGCAGATGGACCTTGAGGCTCAGTCTCTCCCAGGGCAGGGCATCCCAGCATAGAAGCCGCGCCGCATCGGCCTCGGCCGCCTCCTGTGCCGCCCCCGAAGCTGATGGGTCGAAGATCACCTCAGAGAGGTCATGATCTCGCGCTCCCACCGCCGGCAGCATCTGCGCCTGGTAGCCACTGTAGCGGTCTTCGTAAACGACCGAATCCCCCTCCCGCTCTGGCTGGCTGCTGGTGTAGACCTCCCCGGTGATCACCCGGCTGTACCGTGCGACTGCCTCCTGCTCGGGTGCCGGG
>JBLHNG010000023.1:0-27963 GCA_047621685.1 Myxococcota bacterium
GAGCTGGACCAGCGACCGGTCAGCCTGGGGAGTCCGTGATGCCAAAGTCCGACAGACACTCCCGACGCGAGCTGCTGCTCGGTCGGCTGCTTCGAGAGCTCGAGCCGGTCGCGGAGTCCAATCCGGTCCCGCTCCGGGCGTTCCTGTACGGCGTCGATGCCGCGCCGGAGCCATGCGCCGCTGAGGTGCCTGCTGACGAGAGCCCGCCACCGTGGGCAAGGAGGACGCCATGAAGGAGCTGCCAGAGGTGAACCAGGAGCTGGTGGATGCCGAGACCCTCGGCGCCCTGTTCCGCGACATCGGCGCATGCGCGAAGGTGCTGGAGGTCATCCTCAAGGGGGCCCCCGCCGCCCGCGCTCAGGCCAGCCGGCCCACCCTCCAGGAGGCCCACGACCTGTTGCTCAGCGGCGGCGTCCGCGGGGTCCAGATCCGCTACACCCACGAGGGTGAGGAGTGGTGGGACACCCTGCTGGCCATGCGCAGCGGCTTTCGGCTGGTCCGGATCCGCCAGGACTGGTCCTGACGGCCTCTGGCTGTGCCTACGGCCTCTGGCTGAGTCTGCTCAATAGATATCAAGGTCTATTTATGGACCAAACATGGAGGAGAAGATGATCTCTCTCGCAATGCTCCTGCTCACCGCCCCTGCCTCCGCTGATGAGGTCGAGAAGACCGACCTGAGCATCAGCGGCGTCTACGCCATCTGGGCGCTCAACCAGCGCAACTTCCTGCTTGGTGCGGACAATGCGCTGGATGACGCGGACTATGTCGTCCAGATGCTTCGCCTGAATGTACGGTTCGACCGCCCGCACTACGGCGTCGCCACCCGGCTCGATGCCGCTCAGGGCTGGTGGGGGGCGGACAACGATCCGAACGTCGAGTCGGTCGAGGCCGACGACGGCACCAGCACCGCAACCTACAACCCCTACAAGCTGTTCCGGGACAAGGACACCAACTACGACGTGCACTTCGACCACGCCTATGGCTGGGCCGAGCTGCCCGGGGTGCTCCGGGTCCAGGCGGGTCGGCAGTACATGCAGGTCGGCCACAAGCTCGTCCTCGACCAGGACCTCGACGGCGTGACGATCGCGATCACCCCGACCGAGTCGATCCGGATCGAGCTGCTCGGCGCGAAGATATCTGAGGGCTACGGCTCGACGAAGGCCCCCACCGGTTCGCTGATGTCCGACGACGACATCTACGCCGACGCCAACCTCGGTGGTGGCCGGGTGCTGCTCGCGCTCGCCCCGGCGACCGTGGAGCTGTTCGGGCTGTACTACCTCGACCGCTCCGGCGAAGACGCGACCTACTTCCCACAGGGCTACGGCTACCTCAACGCGCGGTTCCGCCCGAACATCTCATCCGCCACCGCGCTGGGGCTGTCGGTCGACGGCGCTGCGGAGGTCGGTGCGGGGCTGAAGTGGTCGCTGGAGGGGGACTACCTGATGGGCACCGACGACGTGGCGAACACCGACCATGCCGGGGGAGCGCTGGACATCAACAACGGCGAGCTGTCTGGCTGGAACGCGCTGGCGACGGTCGATCAGAGCATCGACGCCGGGGTGCCGCTGGGCATCGGCGCGACCTTCGGCATGGGCTCGGGAGATGACGATGTCACCAGCGGGCCAGGCAACATCAACAAGATCCAGACGATGGGATTCTGGTCGCTGACCAACGTCTGGGAGGACTCGGTGATGCCGGATGTCGGTGGGATCTCGCCGCAGGGCCTCGGCTCGCCGGTCTCCCGGGGCTACCGGGAGCTGGAGAACACCACCGCAGTCCAGGGGCGGGTGAGCCTCACCCCGGCACCACCGCTGACGCTGAAGGCTAGCTACACCTGGCTCGCCGCGACCCAGCCGATCACCGGCTTCGACGACACCGGCACCCCGACCGCCGACAGCTCCAGCGACATCGGCTCTGAGATCGACGTCGACCTGAGTCTGAAGGTCTACAAGGGGCTGACCTATAAGGCGCTGTTCGGCTACTTTATCCCGGGAGAGGGCTCTGGAAACCTCATCAACGGCGGGACAGACAGCCTGGATGCGGCCTGGGAGGTCAAGCAGGTCTTTGTGGCGAAATTCTGATGCCCACCGTCAGCATTGAGAAGCTGTGGAGCGAGCCCTATCGGCTGTTGTTTCCGATCACGGCGCTGACCGGAGCGGCGGGCTGCATCGGGTGGCTCAGTGCGCTCTCGGGGCATGGTCCAACGATCACGCCGAGCCAGCACGGGCTGCTGATGCTCGTCGGGGTGATCGGCGCGGCGGTGATCGGCTTCTTGACCACCGCCTACCCCCGGCAGAACCAGGGAGCGGTCCTGGGGGCGAGGGGCGCGCTGCTGGTGACCACGACGCAGGTCGCGGTGATCGGCCTGCTGGTCGGTGGCTGGTGGACGCCAGTGCTCCAGTCCACCGGGCTCGCGCTGGGTGTGCTGCTGTGGGCGGGGCTGTCGATCTGGTCGCTCACCATCGCGGTGCCATCGCTGAGACGCAAGCCGGATCCCACCACTGCGGGGGTTCCAGCGGTGCTGCTGGTCGGTGCGGTGGGGATCGGGCTGTGTGGGTGGTGGCCGATGATCGGGCTGAGCGTGCTGCTGCTCGGCGCGCTGATGCCGCTGGCGATCCTGCTGCTGGACCGGCTGGTGCCGTTCTTCAGCCGACGGATCCCCGGCTACTCTGGCGGACGCCGGGCGGGACTGCTGGCCGGTCTGGCTGTGGGCACGCTCCTGCGTCTGCTGGCGGGTGAGGCGGACTGGTCGGCGGGGGCCTCGCTGGGGCTGGCGGCGATCCTTCTGCGGCAGTGGTGGGGCTGGCAGCCGACAAAGGGTGCACGGGTTCCGATGCTCGCGGTGCTGCACCTGGGCATGGTGTGGCTCATCGTCGGCCACCTCGTCGACGCCGCCCTCGGCCTCCGGTCAGCACTGCACTTCTGGACGCTGGGGCTGCTGACGCTGATCCTCGGGATCGCGATCCGGGTGATGCGTGGCCACGGCGGCGAGTCGCTCCGGCTGGGTGGAGACGGGGTGCTGCTGGTGGGGCTGGTGCAGCTCGCTCTGATCGGTCGGGCGGTGCTGCCCCTGCTCGGTGTCACCGACTCGGGGCTGATCTGGCTGGGACCGGCAGCACTGCTCGGTGCGGCGTTTGCCCTGTGGGGGGTGCTGTTCGGTCCGCTGGTTGCTCGGATGTCTGGCTAGTACCACCTGGCATGTGGGCGATGTGCATCGCCGTGGCCTCAAGCGCTCCCCGCGCTGTGGGTCAGTAGACGCTGTTGGGTGAGCTCATGTCGGGCTGCCCCCGTCGGGCACGAGGGTGGTGCGCACATGCACCCCGGTGTGCAGGCTGCGGTGCACCGGGCAGCGGTCGGCGATCTCCAGGAGGCGTGCCCGCTGTGTGGCATTGAGAGGCCCCAGAAGCTCCACTCGGCGCTCGATGACGTCGATACGCGCTGTGTTGGTTTCCGGGCAGTCGGCACAGTCGGTTGCATACTCCTTGCCGTGCTCCAGGTGCACCTTGATCCCCTCCAGCGGCCAGTGCTTTCGGTCGGCGTACATGCGCAGGGTCATGCTGGTGCATGCGCCCAGGCCGCTGCTCAGGAGCTCGTAGGGAGAGGGGCCGGTGTCCTGGCCTCCGACCTTCACCGGCTCGTCTGCTCGCAGGTGGTGCTTGTTCCGGACAACCAGGTCCGTGCCGAAGCCCGAGGTGCCTGTGTAGGCCTCGACGTCGTGGTGATGGGCCTCTTCGGCAGGGGGCTCTGGAAGGTAGCGATCCACCCATGCCGACACGACCTGTCCCACGTAGCGGGCGTCTGCGGCCTTGGAGAGCAGGTGATCGGCGCCATCGAGAGAGATGAAGCTCTTGGGGTGGCGGGCCGCGGTGTAGAGCTTGCTCGCGTGCTCCACGCCCACGGTGCGGTCCTGTGGGGAGTGCAGCACCAGCAGGGCGCGGCGCAGGGCAGCCACGTGTGGCAGGAGATTGCTCTCTGCGATGTCGTCGAGGAAGGCCTTTCGCACCTTGAAGGGGCGCCCTGAAAGCTGGACCACCGCCTCTCCGTGGGCCTCGATCTCCGGGCGGGCTTCGGCGAAGAGATGGGCCACATGCCCAGGGTCGCTCGGGGCGCCCACCGTGACCACGGCCTTGCAAGAGGGCAGGTCTCCCGCTGCAATGAGCACTGCCGCGCCGCCGAGGCTGTGGCCCAGGAGGAGATCCGGCGGCCCGTGCTCTTCGGCCATCCAGCGAGCCGCTGCCAGCAGATCGCCCACGTTGCTGGAGAAGTGTGTGTCCGCAAAGTCGCCACCGCTCTGGCCGAGGCCAGTGAAGTCGAAGCGCAGCACGCCCACTCCGCGCGCAGCAAGAGCCTCCGCCATGACCCGGGCGGCCCGAAGGTCCTTGGAGCAGGTGAAGCAGTGGGCGAACAAGGCCCAGGCTCGAGGCCGACCCAGGGGGAGGTGCAGGCGGCCGACGAGTTCGTGGCCCGAGCTGCCGGGAAAGGTGACACGGGAGGTAGACATGGGGCCTCGTCGGTGGGAGCGGTGCTCAGCGTCTGCTGGTCTTCTGTAGCAGTGCGGGGCTCTGCGGACCTCCTCTCGCAGCGAGCAGGCCTCTGCGGTGGCCTGTTCGTCGGTGCGTCCCCACCAGCCGCCCATTGCGGAACAGCGCGTGTGAGCACGGCTTCAGACGAGGCCTTGGAGGTGGGAAGTCCTGCTTGAGCGACTTGCCCGCTCACACGTCGATGACCCGCGCGGTCCGTCTCAGATTGGGATGCATCAGCACTCAGACGGGGCTGAGCGCAATCGCTGGCATGTTCCTGGCAGCGCTGATGGTGGCACAGAGCGACCAGGGCTTCCCGAAGCTCATCGCGGCCATGGCGGAGGGTGCCACCAAGGGACCCCCGCTGCCCACGGCTTCGTTTCTTCGGACAGCCCCCGCAGACTCTTCGTGTCAGCTCATGACGCACCGCTCGGATGTCTGGCTAGCCAAGTGCAGCCCGACCCTCTGGCGAGATGTGGTCCGGGCGCCAGGGGGGATCGAACACCACATCCAGCTCCGGGGTGAGGCCCTGGTCGGTGATGACCTGGGAGATCTCGGAGAGGAGCTGGTCGGCCATCGGGCAGCCAGGGGTGGTGAGGGTCAAGGTCAAGCAGCCGTGGCTGTTGAGGATCGACACCTCTCGGATCAGGCCCATGGTCACGATGTCCAGTCCGATCTCCGGGTCGATGACCTGCTTGAGTGACTCCAGCAGCGCGCCCTCGGTGCCGTCTGCGGTGTAGATCGCCGGGCAGGCCGGTGCGGCGAACCGCTTTCGAATTCGGTCGAGCAGTCCCATCATCCCTCCATGCCAGGGAGCACGCCCCGGCGGCTGTTGATCATCCAGGTTCGAACCAGGGCGGTGCCCATGACCCCGGCGTGTGCAGTGCTTCCAACCAGCGCGAGGCCAGCCCCGAGGCTCGCGAGGCTCCAGTGCTCGGTGGTGAGCCCGCCGAGCAGCACCGCGCCCCCGAGCACCGACAGCAGGCCTGCTGCCCAGGCTCCCCGGGTCCACAGCAGCGCGGCGACCGGCGGGGCATCGGCGAGGTTGGTGCTGAATTGGTGGCTCCACAGCAGGAACGGGGCAATCCGCAGGGCGACACCGCGCAGCACCGGCATCGCGAACAGCACCAGTCCGGTCGCCGCGAGGGTGACGCCGTCCGCCCGACCAGCCAGTCCGCCGAGGAGCAGCAGGCCGACCAGCCCCAGCGCCGCGGTGAGCAGCCCAGGGGTGAGGCGACGCTGAATGCGCCCATGCAGTGACCACAGCAGCCCACCGACCAGCAGCGCAGCTCCGACTGCCCACAGCCCGGTCACCCCGGTCCACAGTCCGGCGAACCACAGCACCCCGGCCGTCGCGAGCAGGGCCGGTCGTGGGGGCGTGGAGACCGCGAACATCGGCAGCAGCACCGGGGCGATGCCGCCGATCCAGCCGCCGACCCAGCCGAGCAGCAGCAGCGCGGCGTGCCAGCCGATGCCGGTGATCGGGTTGTCGAGGATGGGGTGCCCCATGCGCCCGGCCAGCAGCATCCCGCCCAGCGCGATCCCGGCCAGCAGGCTGACCTCCGCGCCGAGCAGCCAGCCACGGCTCGCCCGACGACCGGTCGCCCCGATCAGCACCGCGCCGACCAGCAGCGCGCGAACCAGGAGGCCGCCGATCACCAGCGCCCCGCCCACCCCGGCCAGCGGACCGGGCAGCCACAGCATGCCGGCGCACAGGATCGCCACCCCGGCGATCAGGACGCCGCTGACCCCCGTGCCCAGCGCGGACCACCACTCCGGCGGGGCCTCGGCGGTCACCACAGGCACCAGCTGCCAGCCGAAGCCGACGATGGACAGCGCCAGGGTGCCGAGCGTCAGCAAGTGGACGGCGACGAGCAGCCGGGGGGACCCGTACCATCCCGGCGACAGGGTGCCCGGAAGGGCCAGCATCACCCAGGCGACAAGCTCACAGAGCACCGCCGCGCCGGCTGGAATGGCGACCAGCCGACCAGGGACGAGGGTGCCAGTCTCAGGTCTCATCCGAGATGTCGATTCGGAAGGTGCCGGCATCCTCGGTGACAGTCCAGCGCAGCCCGCGCTCGGTCAGGCGGGGGTACAGCAGCGCCGGAGCACGCCGGTGGATCACCGTCAGCGGAAGGTGGCCGGCATCGAGGGCGGAGAGCACTGCACGCAGCGGCAGCGGTGGCTCCAGGTCGCGGACATCGAGGGTCGCCGGGTCGCCGGGGGTGAGCCGGTCGGTGAGGTTGAGGGCCGGGGCGTCGTCGATCGTGGCATCTGGGCGACGCCACAGCGCGGTCTGGCAGACGTCGCCGTCCCAGCCGGTGTGGCTCTCCCAGCCGCGCTTCGTCAGCAGTGTGCGCAGCGGGGCGGGCTCGAACGGGGTGAGGAGGGCGAGCACAGTGCCCGGGGGCAGCGCACGGAGCGCGGTCATGATCGCTGGGAACGGCTCCTCACCAGCGGCGAGGGCGTCTCGGAGGTCGAGCTGGGTGACGGGGGCGCCGAGCATCCAGTCCGGCTTCGGCTCCACGGTGCGCTTGGTGGTCGGAAGCGGCGCGACGGGTGCCCCGGGCAGGTTCATCACCGCGAGCAGGGCCTCGGCGTCTACTCCGGCGACCCGGGCGGCGTCCCGGACATTGACTAGCCGGGGCATCACCCGACCGAGCACCGGGTGGTTGAGCTTCTCAAACGCCGGGTGGAACGCCGGGAGGAGCTGACGCAGCTCGGGGCGCTGCTTGAGTGCGGTCGAGATCCGTGTTTCGAGGGTGAACATCTGCTGATGACCTCACTTAATGGATGTCAAGGTCTATATATCGCGCGAAGGCAGGCTGGTCGAGCCGGGGCGCCGTCAGCCTAAGGACGGAGACTCCCTCACCGTGTGCTGAGGTTCGTCATCGTCTGCGCCATGCTTTTTCTGGCCACTCCGCTTCAACGCTGGCCTGCTGGCCGTGCCCCGCTCCAGCCGCTCATGGCGCTGCGCTCAAGGGGCTCCCAAAGCATCTACCGAACTCCAGACCTCACCCTGGTGGGCGCTTGGTCTCGGCAATCACCGCGGCGGCGAAGTGTTCGTCTTTCTCGACGTCTGGCCGCAGCACCTCGCCGACCTGGACCCGTCCGGTGATCTCCGCAGGACCGGGTGCGATGCGGAGGATGACGCCGTTCTCGATCTTGACCGCCGGGATCCCGATCTGCCGGGCGAGGGCGCAGTGGGCATTGAGGTGGCGGTGGGTGCCGTGGACCGGGATCACCATCGATGGCTTCGTCCAGCCGTACAGGGTGCGCAGCTCGTCCTGGCAGGGGTGGCCCGAGGCGTGGATGCCCGGGTCGTCCAGCTCGTGGATGACGGTGACGCCCTGCTCGGTGAGGGCACGGTGCAGCCACTCGATGGGCAGCTCGTTGCCGGGGATGATCTTCGAGGAGAACAGGGCGGTGTCGCCGGGGGTCAGTGAGATGTCCCGGAACCGACCGGTCGCCAACCGGGCGAGGGCGGCCATGGACTCGCCCTGGGTGCCGGTGCAGAGGAGCAGGGTGGCTTCTCGGGGGAGGTAGCCAGCGTGGCGGAGGGGCACGAGGCCGGGGAGGTCGTCGAGGTAGCCGGTGGCCCGGGCGGCGCCGATCATGCGGTGCAGGGAGCGGCCGAGCACCACCACGCTGCGTCCGGCAGCGTCGGCGGCTCGGCAGAGGGACTGGATGCGGGCGACGTTGCTGGCGAAGCAGGCGGTGACCACCATGCCTTTCGCCGCTGCGATGCGCTTGGCCAGCTGGGCCTCGACGGCGGCCTCGGAGGTCGACCAGCCAGGACGGGTGGCGTTGGTGGAGTCAGACACTGCCGCGAGCAGGCCGCTCTTTGCCAGGGATCGAAGTGCGGGCTCATCGGTGACCGGTCCGACGCGCGGGTTCGGGTCGAGCTTCCAGTCTCCAGTGTGCAGGACCCTGCCGAGCTTCGTGGTGATGACCACTGACTGGGCCTCAGCAATGGAGTGAGTCATGCTGATGAACCGCAGCGAGAACGGCCCGACCTTTGCCCGACCCCCGGCGGGGACCTCGATGAGCTGCACCACGCTGGCGAGTCCGGCGCGGGCGAGACGCTCCCGGAGGAGGTGGGCGGTGAACGGGGTGGCGAAGAGCGGACAGCGCAGCTGCGGCCACATCGCGGCGACCGCGCCGATGTGGTCCTCGTGGCCGTGGGTGAGGACAAGGCCGACCAGCTTCTCCCGACGCTTTGAGATCCAGGCCGGGTCGGGCATGGTGATCTGGTTGCCGCCACCGACAACACGGAGGAAGCTGACTCCGCAGTCCACCATGAGGATGCGGTCCTGGGTTGTGTAGAGGTTGCAGTTCATGCCGAACGCGCCGGACCCGCCGAGGGGAATGAGGCTGAGGGATGCAGGGTCGGGTTCGGTCATGGGGAGGTCTATCGGGCCCTCCCATTCGGCGCTCTGAGTGGTACAGGAGGGAGCAAAGAATGGCGCCGACGATGGCGAACCTCAGCTCACACGGGGAAAGATCACCCGCCGTCATCCCATCGCCACGACGCTGAGAATCCAGAAGGGCGAGCGGTACACATCGGCAACATCTAGAACCGAGATGGGCGAATCCTTGAAGTACGGCGGCACTCCCAACCCCGTCTCCATCCTTCCAGCACCGACCACAACTCAGTGGTCACCCCATCCCCCTACCAGCCCATCCTCCCCGCCGAAACCATCGCAGCCACCGCATTCATCCCACCCATGCCATGCACCCCACCACCCGGCGGAGTCGCGGCGGAGCACAGGAAAATGCGCGGGTTGGGGGTCGTATACGGGCTGAGGCGAACGACAGGGCGAGTGAGGAGCTGGTCGAGGTCGGGAACACCGACGTTGATGTCCCCACCAATGAAGCTGTCGCTATACCCCTCAAAGTCAGCAGCACTCATCGTGTGCCGAGCAAGGATGCAGTCCCGAAAACCGGGGGCATACCGCTCCACCTGCCCTTCAATGAAGTCAGTGTGATCGACCGTCGATCCGCTCTCGACGTGACAGTAGCCCCAGGCGGTGTGCAGGCCGGCTGGGGCGCGGGTGGGGTCGAACAGGCTGTGCTGGGCGAGCAGGACGTAGGGACTCGGGCTGATGCCGCCGTCCCAGGCAATGCGCTCGGAGGCAGCGATCTCATCGAGCGTGGAGCCGAGGTGGAGGGTGGCCGCACGGCGACAGGCGTCGTCCCGCCAGGGGATCGGCTCAGACAGCGCCCAGTCGACCTTGAAGACCCCGGGGCCGTGTCGGTAGCGGGCCAGCCGACGCAGGTAGCCCGCCGGCAGGTGCTCTCCGGCAATCCGGGCGAGCACAGCGGGGGCGGTCTGGAAGAACACCGGCCCATCAGTCTCGACATCTTCAAGCCGGGTGATGCGAGTGTCCAATCGGATGACCCCGCCGAGCCCGGTGAAGATGCTGGCGAGGGCGTCGGGGATCGCCTGGGCACCGCCCTCGGGGAACGGCCAGCCAGCGGCGTGTCCAGCCAGGGTCAGCATCAGCCCGATCGCGCTGGAGGCGGCCCGCTCCATCGGCATCACCGCGTGTCCGGCCATGCCGGCAAAGAAGCCCCGCCCCCGCTCGCCCTTAAAGACCGATCGCGCGGTCATGGCCGCCGGTCGCACCGCCCACAGCCCGAACCGGGCCATCACCAGCGGGCTCGACGGGAAGCCTGGGGGACCAAGCGCATCGGCGATCAGCGGCTCCCAGTCCCTCAGCAGGGGCGCCATCCAGCGGGCGTAGCGCGGCCCGTCATCGCCCATGGTGGCAGCGGTGGCCTCGATGGTGCGCTCCAGGAGGACCGCTGGGGCGTCGTCGAAGGGGTGGGCGAGGGGCACGTCGGGGTGGATCCAGCGCAGGCCGTGCTCGGACAGCGGCAGGTTGGACAGTGCTGGAGAGGCTGCGGCCATCGGGTGGATCGCCGAGCAGACGTCGTGGCGGAAGCCGGGCAGGGTCAGCGGGGCGGTGCGAGCGCTGCCGCCGATGGTGTCCCGGGCTTCGTAGACCACTACCTTTCGGCCAGTCTGGGCGAGGGCGACAGCTGCGCAGAGACCGTTGGGGCCAGAGCCGATGACTGCGGCGTCAAATTCGCAGGTTGGGGTGGACATGGGGGAAGGGTATCCGTCTTGTGTCGATGTCACCGGATGACGTCGGAGCCCGACAGCGCCTACTCGGCATCGTCCTTCAAGGTCACACCGGCGAACATCTTCTCCGCCCACGGTCCGACCACCATCGGAATCTCCTCGGTGCCGTTGAGGGCTGCGAGGAAGCCCTGGAGGGCGGGCACGATGAAGAACAGGGTGATGCCGACCAGCGGGGTGCCGAAGCCGCAGGAGATGAAGGCCACCGCAAAGGTCACCGCAAAGACCGCCAGCCCGGCGACGAAGATCGCACCGGCGTACTTCGCATGCTGGAGGGCATAGGCGTTGTCGCGAGTGAGCATCGGGATGATGAAGGCCGGCACACCAAATGGCAGGGCAGCGTAGGAGATAATGGCCAGCGGCTTGCCAGCCTCGATGGTTTCTGTGGAGAGGGAGTTGTTGGTCATTACATCGGACTCTACGTCGAGCAGGGGCGCGTATTTCCCGAGTACGATGGGAACATGCTCCTGTGGTCTCTTGCCACAGCCGCAGGCGCGGGTCACAGGGTCTTGAGGTACTCCAGGACCGCCTCGCGCTCTCCGAGCGTCAGTGCAGCGCCGTACTCATGGCCCTGGTTGCTGTAGCTGTACTGAGTGGTGTCATAGGCGCCAGGCTCTCCGGCAGTGCTGTCAGACCATGGCCAGCCGACCCGGTCGTAGTCGTAGGTGCTGCTGGAGAAGCTGCGCTGCCAGACGGTCGGGCGCTGATCGGGGTCGAGCAGGCTGACCAGATCGGGGACGGCGCCGTTGTGCAGATAGGGCGCAGTGGCCCAGATCCCATCCAGCGGCGGCGCGACGTAGCCCGGGACCGGATCGATGATGGCATCCCCGCTTCCATACCAGCTCTCAGCGAGCCAGTCGGCGAAGTCGCCCTCCGTCAGGCCCTGGGCGTAGGCCGGGTCGGTGCCGACCTCCTCCAGCGGGATGAGCCAGGTGGTGTAGGTCTCCTCCTCGCCGTAGGTGCCGTGACACCGTGAGCAGCTCTCGGCGAAGACCTCCGCTCCCTCCTCCGCCCGGGTCGCGTCGATCTCTCCGGGCCAGACCGGCGGCTCCAGGGTCATCATCCAGGCCAGCACGTCGCTGAATGCTTCGGCGATGTCCGCTGCGTGATCGGCATCCTCGATGCCTACGATCGAGGTCTGGGTGAGCAGCGGAACGAAGTCGCCCTGCCCCTGTCCGGTGTAGTACAGCCCGCCCTTCTTCTGCACATGCCACCACGCCGGGACATCGGAGGCCAGCACGAAGTCGTCGATGGCGAACAGGGGCTCCTCGACCCAATCCAGCGTCTGGGGATCCCGGTGTGCTGCGATGCCGCGTTCGATGGCGAACGCAGGATTGACCCCGGCAAACGGCGTGGTGATCTGGCCCTCCAGGACATCGACTGCCCGCCACAGCGGCCAGTACGCCTCCGCTTCTGGAGAGTCTGCGCCGTAGGTGGCGTTGATGTAGCCACCGGCGAGGTTGTAGGTGGAGGCGTCGTTCTGGCTGTAGTCCGAGAAGGCGCTGCCCAGACCGACGATAAACTCCCCGTCCAGGGTGCTGCTGTGGCAGCCAAAGCAGGCGATCCCGCCGACCACCTCGACGCCGTTGGGTGCATCGAACAGGTTGTAGGATTGGGAGAGGCCGGCGGAGTCGCCCTCACGCTGCAGGAGGTTGCGGGTGTCGGTGCCGATGAGGTCGAACCACGTATCGGCCGGAACCCCAGCGCCGACGAAGTCGCCGTATCGCAGAGCCTGCCAGCCGGCGTCGGGGTCTCCGGTGCGCTGCTCGGCACGCTCGATGGCCGGCCAGGGCGAGGTGGTGTCTTCGGTGTCAGTGGGATCGGGCGTGCAGCCGGCGAGGAAAGCAGCGGTAATCAAGGTCATGACCGCTTCGTAGCTCAATACTCACAACCTGTCCGCTCCGGTGCCATGCCACCCACCGCTCCCTCAGGACACGCCGGAGGATCTTCACGGGAGCGGTAAAGTGATGTCATGCTTGACCTGCGCCCTGGCTGCGAACGCTGCGATGCCGACCTGCCCCCCGACAGCCCCGATGCCCGAATCTGGGCACCAGTCACCGAGCCGGACAGTATCCGGCTCGACTGGTGCGCTTTTGTCTGAGACGGGGGTTTCACCCCCAAACCCCCCGCTACGCGCTGACATCCTCTCACACAGACTGTCCGCCAGAAGGGGCGACATGACTGGTGCCCGAATCTGTACGTTTGAGTGTACCTTCTGCGCGGACTGCGTAGACGGAGTGCTCGCCGGGGTCTGTCCGAACTGCGGCGGGAACTTCGTGCCGCGACCGATCCGGCCCGCTCACCTCCTGGCGCGCTACCCGGCCTCTACAGCGCGGGTGTTCAAGCCGGGGTGATCAAGCGGGTGACCGTGGTAGAAGTGTCGGACCACCGGAGCACACCATGGAACAGACTCAGACCGATCCCCTCGCACTGGCCTCGCTGCTGATCGGCCTGTTCAGCTGGATGGCTGGCTGCTGCGGTGGTGCGATCTTTCCCCTGATCGGCATGATCTCCGTGCCCTTCGCGCTGGTCGGGATCGTGCTTGGCGGGATGTCGATTAAGAAGATCAGCGGCGCCCCGGAGCAGTGGAGCGGTAAGCCGATTGCGATCATTGGGATCGTGATCAATGTTGCGCTGTTGCTGCTGATGGTGGTGGCGGCTGTGCTGATGATGGCCGGAGTGGGCCTGTTCATGATGGAAGGCATGTAGCCGCCGATCAGTACAGGAAGTCGTCGTCCCCATCGGAGACGGTGAGGAACACGATCGTCTCGTCGAGCACCGCAACATCCAGCGAGCCCCACGCCTCGACCACGCTGGCGGCGTGCTGGTCGTTGTAGGCGATGATGTGCAGGGCGGAGCGGTCCCAGGCGTCCTTGTCTGAGGCGTTGTCTGCGCTGAGCAGCACGTCGGCGAGCTTGTCTTCGAGCAGCGCCGCAGCTTCCTCGACGGTGTAGTCCTCGCCGGGGGGGTAGTGGTAGGCGCGGGTGACGCTGACACCGACGGGCTGACCGAAGACCTGGACGAGCAGGTCGGTCTTCTTGCCGCCAGCATCGTCGTAGGCGATCTCACCCTCGGTCTTGAGGAGATCCGCTCCCTCGCAGAAGTACAGGACCTCGAAGGCGTACAGCTCGGAGTAGATCGAGCTTCCGCCGAGGTTGCCCTCGTCGAGGATCTCCTGGCCGCCTGGGCTGAGGGTGAAGGTGTCGGGCTTGCCGGAGAGGCTGATCGCGCTCTGCCAGAGGGCGGGGGTGGCGTCGGAGAGGCTGGACTCGGTGAGCACCCCGCAGTCGCCGGCTACCGTGAAGTCAGCATCAGCGTCGGTGTCTGCATCGGTGTCAGCGTCGGTGTCTGCATCCGTGTCTGCATCCGTGTCTGCATCGGTGTCTGCATCGGTGTCTGCATCGGTGTCTGCATCCGTGTCTGCATCGGCTTCCCACTCTGCGGTCGGGGTGGTCTCCGAGGAGTCGGGGGTGTCGTCGGACTTGTCGCCACAGGCGAGCAGGGTGAGGAGCAGCACGGTGGGACCTCTCAGTGGGGGATTCTTAATGGAGAGTGTCACCGGTTCGACTTTCTACGGGCGTGGTTTTTGATGTTGTTTCCGTGCACTGCTTGCCGTTGGCTGCGCAGCTTCTTGGCGATGGATTCTGGAGGGTGCTCTCTCCACGGGCTAGCTGAGGGTATTCATCGTCGGCGCGATGCTTTTTTCTGGCCGCTTCGCGAAGGGCTCCAGTATGGCATCAAGTATGACGCCCATTGCTCACCGACCTCAGGCCATGTTGTGGAAGATTCGCTGGACGTCGTCGTCGCCGTCGAGCCGGTCGATGAGCTTGATGATGTCTTCGAGCTGCTCGTCGGACAGCTCGGTGGTGGCGTGGGGGATGAACGCGGAGCCGGCGGAGACGGTCTCCAGGCTGCGGGCTTCCAGGGCGCTCTGCAGGTCGCCGAAGCCGGTGAACGCACAGCGCAGCTCGATGACGGCGTTTCCGTCGTCGTCCTCGGAGTCGAGCATGTCTTCGAGGCCGTGGTCGATCAGCTCCAGCTCCAGCTCATCGCGATCCGCTACGTCCTCGGGCTTGACCTGGAAGACGCCCATGCGCTCGAACAGAAAGCCGACGCTGCCGGAGTTGCCGAGGCTGCCGTTGCACTTGTTGAAGTGCATGCGAACGTTGGCGACGGTTCGGGTGGTGTTGTCTGTCGCGGTGACCACCATCAGCGCGATGCCGTGGGGCGCGTAGCCCTCGTAGAGGACCTCGGCGTAGTCCTCGCCGCCGACGTTCATCGCCCGATGGACTGCTCCCTCGATCTTGTCCTTGGGCATGTTCGCCGAGCGGGCGTTCTGGATGGCCCGGCGCAGGTCGCTGTTGTTGTCCGGGTTCTCGCCGCCGGCCTTGACGGCCATGACGATCTCTCGGCTGCAGCGTGTGAAGATCTTGGAGATCCGCTTGGACCGGGCGAAGATGGTGTGCTTGCGCGCCTCGAAGAACCGACCCATTGTTGCCTCTGCTGGAGAATCTGGAGACTCCTCCCTATGGCAGAACGCCATGGCCGTCACTTCGCCCTCCCCGGCACCTGCGGCGCTCTGGTATGCTCCGGCGACACAGGAGTCCTGAAATGTTCGCATTGACCGCGATGTTTATCGCAGGCTGCGGAGGGACTCAGCCCCTCGGTAGCTCCATGCCGCCGCCCGAGCCCCCCGCTCAGCTCGCCGTGGTGCCCTCAGTGGACGATCTGGTCTTCCTGACCGAGGAGCACCCGCCGTTCAACCACACCCTCCGAGGACACCCCGCAGGCCTGTCCGTGGTGCTCCTGGAGGCGATGTTCAACGCCGTCGGGGCCCGGACGGATCCAAACATCACGGTGCTGCCGTGGTCAGAGGGCTACGCCCGTGCGCAGGCCGCCCCCGGGGTCTGCCTGTTCTCCACCGCCCGGACCCCACAGCGGCAGGCGCTGTTTACCTGGGTCGGACCGATCGCGGCGAGTCGGATCGCGGTCGTGGCGAAGAAGGGATCGGGCATCGTCCTGAACACCCCCGCCTCGCTGGCGGAGCACACCTACAGTGTGATCGCCGACGATGTCGGCCAGCAGCTCCTCCTCGCCGCCGGGGTGCCTGCGACGAACCTCAACATCGCCCAGGACACCGACACGATCATCGCTGGGCTCATCGACGGCAGCGTGACTGCCTGGGCCTTCGAGGAAGCCTCCGCCAACTACCAGATCGCCGCCGCCCGTGAGTCGCTGGAAGACTACGAGACCCTCTACATCCTCCAGGAGGGAACCCTCAGCTTCGCCTGCCACAAGGACACCGACCTCGCGCTCCTCACTGCGCTCACCGACGCCCTCACCGCCGTCGCAGTCAGCGGGGAGCAGGCACGGATCGTCGAGGAGCACCTCGGCGAGTAGTCCGCGAGGTCACGGCGTCTGGAGGCTCCAGGTCCGGTCCGCTCCCAGCACCGAGATCCACGCCGATCCGCCGGAGGTCGCGAGACCGCGAACGGCCTCGGTGTCCAGGGTGGTGCAGTCCGATGCCTGCCCTTCACACAGCGCGATGACGCCATCTCGCTGGCGGATCCAGCGGAGGGTGCCGTCGGTGTCGTAGGCGGGGGCGAGGTGACCGAGCAGGTCGGTGTCGATCAGCTCAGGCTCGCCGAGGTCGGTGCTCTGCCAGAGGTCCGTCCGGGGGCGCCCGTCTTCGCCGAGGGTGTAGCTGATGAACGCCAGCCGGGTGCTGTCGGTGCCGTTCCACAGGGCGGGGTGCTCCAGGCGGTCGACGGGCAGTCGGAAGTCGCCGTCTTTCTCCGCGCCGAGGGGGCGGATGCTCAGGGCCAGCTCACCGGTGTTGGTGATGGTGTCGATTCGGTGGACGTCGATGCGTCGGCTGATGCGACCGGGCAGGCCGTCCTCGCTGACCGCCATGGCCAGCAGGGCATCGTCGCCGTCGAGGATGAGGGCGGGGTCGGCGGGGAAGCTGCCGACATTGGTGGCATAGACCTCGCTCCAGCCCCCACTGGAGCGCCACCGGGAGAGCACCAGCCGGCTGCTGGATGCCACGACCACCCCGGAGCTGTTGTCCACCCAGCCCGCCAGGAGGCTGTCACCTTGCAGGGCGAGGCTCGGGCGCCAGCGGGACCAGACGAGATCGGTCGGCCCGCCGAGGTCCTGCCACGATCCGACCGCGTCTCGGAGCTGACAGGCCGGCTTCCACGGCCAGGTCTCGGCGTCGTCGATGTGCAGCTCCCGCCAGCAGAGCGCGGCGCTGTTCCCATCGACGGCGACTGCGGGGGCCTCCGCAGCGAAGGCGGCGGGGTCAGACACCGTCTCATCGTCGCGGATCACCACCGCTCGGGGATCGGTCTCGCCGGTTCGCGCTTCCCAGGCCAGCACGTCTCCCGCAGCGGCTGGCTCGACGGCCCCGGTGGCCCCGGGCTCGCCGGAGGGGGTCGCGAGGGCGGCATCGATCACCCGACCGGTACCATAGAGCATCGGCTCGTCGAGCAGCCAGGCGATGGTCTGCCCGAGGTCCTGGAGGGTGTGGGTGTCCGATACCACCGCGCCCGCCACGATCTCGCTGCCGATGAGGGCCATCGGGATCTCTCGGCAGCCGGTGCAGTGGTCACCGTGCTCGCGCCAGCCTTCTTCCTCGTCGCGGCGGTGGCGGCCGTGGTCGGCGACCAGGACGAGGGTGGCGTCCTTCCAGCCGGGGTCCGACTGCATCCAGGCCCAGAAGCTCGCGATGGAGCCGTCGAGGGCGAGGACCTTCTCGCCGTATCCGCCGGGCAATCCGATGTGGCCCTGGCTGTCGGACTGGTGGAGGTTGACGAGGGCGAGGCGCACTGTGCTGTCGGTCAGGCGTTCCCTCAGCTCCATCAGCATGTTGCCGTCGACGGTGCCTTCGAGGACCGCAGCGGGGGCGATGGTGAGCGGGGAGGTGCTGTCGGTGAGCGGGGTGACCAGCAGGGAGTTGGTCGCCAGGAGCGCCTCGCCCTCTGGCAGCACACTCAGCAGCGAGGGCAGCTCGGGGAGGTAGGCGAAGGGACCGTCTTCGGCAGGGTAGTTGGCGAAGCTGTGGTGCAGTCCGGTGAGCAGGTCGCTGTGGCCAGGCCCGGTGATGGTGATGCCCGAGGCCATCGCTGCGGTGATTCGGGCGCCGCTCTCGTCGATGATGGTGTTGATTCGGGGGAGGATGTCCTGGGTCTGCATGCCCAGTGCGTTGGAGTACCCATTCCCCAGGCTCTCCTCCAGCCGGATCCCGTCGAGCACCAGGACCACCACCCGGTTTTCTGGATGAGACACCAGAGCTGCCGAGTCTTCCTGTGATCCGCAGCCGTCGCAGCTCAACAGCAGGGAGAGGGCAGGGAGGGTCAGGCGATGCGTCATGCGGGGCACGGTAACTTTTCTTGACGCTTCTCGGTCCGATTCCACGTTGGACAGCTCAGAGGGGGAGACATGTCGACACGAGCAATGGACGGACTCGCGGTGCTGCTGGCGGTGGCGATCTGTGCGGTAACGATCGGATCAACAGTGGGGATGCTGTGGTAGCTCTGACGGGAATGATGGACGGTCATCGGGCAAGGAATCTCAGAGCTTGCGCTTATTTAGAACGATCGTTATAAATAAGCCATCACTGGAGAAAAACGATGGCCTCCTCAAAGCTCTGGCGTCGACACGTCGGCCACCTCGCCTGGCCAACCCTGCTGCTGGCGGGAGCGGTGATCCTCGGTGAGGTCGCGCTGTGGGCGGCGGTGCTGGGTGGGGAGGTGTCGCTTCCGATCGGCGGACTGCTCGCGACCCTGCTCGCTTATGTCGCCTTCACCCCGCTGCATGATGCCAGCCACGGCGCCATCGGAGGCTCGGCGGGGCGGGCCTGGGTGGACACCGCGACCGGGCACATCATGGGGCTGCCGCTGCTGGCACCGTTCCCGATCCTCCGCAGCATCCACCTCCGCCACCACGGCGCGACCAATGATCCCGACCGGGATCCCGACTACTGGGTCCATGGCTCCGGTGCGCTGTCCACTGCCGCTCGCTGTGCGACCATCGCCGGGCACTACTACGTGGTGTTCTTCTCTGAGCTTCGGCGTCCAGGCTCCGCGATGCGTCGTCAGATGAAGTCGGCGCTGCTCGGGCTGTCGGTGCAGATCCTCGGGATCGCGGGGCTGTCTTCGCTCGGCCTCGGCGCAGAGGCGCTGGCGCTGTGGGTCGTGCCGGCGGTTCTGGCCAGCGGGCTCCTGGCGTTCCTGTTTGACTGGGTGCCCCACCACCACACCGCGCGTGGCCGACATGTCGACACCCGGCTGCTGCTCGTCCCCGGGCTGAGCCTGCCGATGCTGTTCCAGAACTACCACCTCATCCACCACCTCTACCCGCGGGTGCCGTTCTATCGATACGCCACGCTGTATCGGGAGCTTGTGGTGAGAGAGCCCGAAGAGGTTCGTAAGATGCGGATCTATCGGTGGGCCGGATGGGCGTGAGCTGCCTGTGACACTGCTCGACACCGGAAGAGCTTGTCGCTCAGGGCGCAGTGCTCTGGCCATCGTCGTTGATACCCCAGCACTCAATAGCGCCCACATCATCGAGCGCGCAGGTGTTGTAGCGCTCCTGCGCTGACCTCCACATTGCTGCTGTCTGTGTCTCCGCAGATGAGCTCACCGGTGGAACCATCTGTCTGCGGGTATGTGTCGCCGTGGGCATCAAGCGCGTTCTCGCTGATGTTGATGACCGAGCCATTGTGGCAGATGTCGACCTTGTCGCCAGCGTGTGCATTGAGGGAGAGGATGGTGAGAAGCGAGAGCATGGGAGCCTCATGGGATCAGGTTCCTCTCCTGCAAGAGTCACTGAGACCATCTTCACAACGACACGTGATCTATTTTGAATCCGGGCACCAGTCAGATTTTAGGCACCCGTCATGTCGCCCCCTTCTGGCGGACAGTCTGCTTCAGAGGATGTCAGCGCGTAGCGGGGGGGTGGGGTGAAGCCCCCGTCTCAGACAAAAGCGCACCAGTCGGGCCGGATACTGTCCGGCCCGGTGACGGGTGCCGGGATTCTCCCCCGGTCGTCAGAGGCGATGGTGTGCTGGGCGGCTACGGCACTTCGATGAACACTGCGTCGGGTGGTCCCCAGTGTCCGTCCTCGCTCTGGGCGCGCACATAGAGGGTGTGGCGTCCCGTCGACAGCTTCCGGCCCCGGATGGTCGCAGCGTGCAGCATCTTGCCGTCTGCTGCGCTCGTCATCGTGACTGGGACCGCGTCGGGCATTCCAGGGGGAACATCGACGGTGTACTGGGCGGCGGCGATGGGCTGCTCGGCACTGGCGGTGAGGGTGAAGCGATGCCGGTCGTCGGGGAGAAGGTCGGCGGTGACCTCGGGACCGGCGGGGGTGCGGTAGAGGGCGTCGGCGACCGTGGCGGCGTAGCGCAGCATGTCCCGGAGCGGCGGGTAGAGCGCCTCGTCGAAGCTGTCGCAGGTCTGGAAGAAGGCGGTGCCGATCTCGATGGTGTACGACGCCACCCCGGTCGTGCCGTAGACGTGATCGATGCTGGTGCCGTCGGTGGGGTAGAGGTCGATCATCGGCTGGGGGGTGTAGCCGGTGAAGTCCCCCATGCGGTGCCCGAGGGTGGCGAGGGCCTCGGCGTTGGGTGCCGGCTCGCTGATCGCGCCCCATGGCCACAGGATCAGCTCGCTGTAGCTGTGCAGGTCTAAGAACAGGCCGGGGGTGTCTGCCGGGGCGGGATCGCTGCCGGATCTGGTGGTGGTAAACACACTGTCTATGTAGCGAAGGAGCGCGTCGAACTCGGGCTCAGAGGAGGCAGCGTCTCCCCGGAAGGTCTCCGAGCAGGCGTCCTCGCTGGAGCCCTCACAGCAGCCCCACTGGTACGGTCTGCTGCTCTACGACCTTTCGACCATCCGGGTTCGCCATCAGGATGAGGTGGATCTGCCGGTGATCGAGCAGCCAGGTGGCCTCTGGGGACTGACCATCCTCCGACAGCAGCTCGTCGGCGAACCGGAGCGCGGTCTGGACCGGGGCGTACTCCCGGGCGTGGATGCCGCTGACCATCACCAGATCCGGCGCCCCTGTCGTCCCCAGCGTGAGCACCATCAGCGGGTAGCCGGCGTCTGGATCCTGTGTGCGTTCCCAGGAGTCGCCGATCGGAGTCCACTGCGTCCGGTCGGGGTGCTTCGCCGCGAGCTGCTCGGCGGTATCGTACAGCTCCTCGACGGTGAAGTAGCAGGTGTATCCAGGGATCCCGCTGATGGTCTGTGGTGTGCCTGGGTGACTGCGGACCATCTTCTGGGGGTCCATGAAGTCGGCGACTTCCTCCAGCAGCGGCATGGCCTCTGCGGCGGGCTCCAGGGTCAGGCCAGCCTGCTTGAGCGCGATGACCCCTGCGACGGAGAGGTAGACCAGTGCCCGATCCCCATCGACCTCCCAGACGTCGTAGTCCCGGGCCAGGGCCCCGATGGCAGTCGAGTCGGTCAGGGTGACCCACATCAGCTGGGGTGGACCGGCCAGGGCGATGCCGATCAGGAGGGGAAAGAACATCCATGACCTCGGACTGGGGGATGATTGTACGATCTCACTGTTAGTCTGACCGACGGAGGTGCCTGTGAGTCCTGATGTCTTCTCTGAAGCACTGCTCGCGACCGCGCGTGTGGCCTGCTGTGTTTCCCTGCTGGGCTGCGGCCCCAAGGTCGCCCCAATCACGACTGTGGCCCCCGCTCCGACCGAGGTAGAGCAGCCGTCCGAGCTCGACTGGGAAGCGATGGCGCCGCTGAGCGAGGCGGAGAGCAGTGCCTGTCGGGAGCAGGTCACCGAGTACTTCGCCGCCAATCCCATTGATCACAGCATGGGCATGGGTGCGGAGATCGGAGCACTCATCGGAGCGGACAACCTCGCCTGCTGCCACGGCCTGATCAACGGCACGGACATCGGCGGCGACGCCCGGATCCAGGAGTGCTGTGATGCCACTGGACGCTATGACGGCATGTGCTACCCGTGGGGACCGCCCCGGCCGCCGTCGATGGCCGAGGATGCGGAGACATCCCGCGACCGGGCGCTCCTGGTCCGTGCTGCGGCCCGGGGAGAGGGCGGCGGCGCATCCCTCGATCTCCGCCATGCGGCGCGGGCTGCGGCCCCCAGCCTCCAGGCATCCGGTGGCCTCCGGGAGATCGCGGTGACGACCTGGACGGGGCGCATGATCAACGAGCACGAGAGCCACCACGTCTTCCTCGCCCTCGCAGCGCGTCTCGCGGCGGTCGGGGTGGATCCTGAAGAGGTTGCTCGGTGTCTGGCGTTCGCCGACGAAGAGCGCACGCATGGGGTGCTGTGTGGGGCGGTGGTCGAGGCGCTGGGGGGCACAGCGCTGGCGAGCGTTCCCGATGCCGGGGCGATGCCAGAGCACGCCGGGGTCGAGCCCCTGGAGGCGCTGCTGCGGGACCTGCTGTCGATCTGCTGTCTGTCGGAGACGGTGGCAGTTGCTCTCATCGGGGCCGAGCGGCTGGAGCTTCCCGAGGGCGCGCTGCGAGAGCTGCTGACCCAGATCTACGCCGACGAGTGCGGGCATGCGAACTTCGGCTGGCGTCTGCTGCCGGAGCTGCTGCCCGATGATGAGGCGATGAAGGCTCGGCTGAGCGACTACCTCGCCCACGCCCTGCTCCACCTCGAAGCTCATGAGCTGACCCACATCCCGGCGCGTCCGGCTCCGGTGGGTGGGGCGGCGCTGGGGCTGTGCAGTGGGCTGGATGGACGGCGGCTGCTGACGGCGACGATTGAGCAGGTGATCCTGCCGGGGTTGGCAGCGCATGGGTTGGATGCGACGGCTGCATGGGCGGCTCGTGCTTAGAGCTGACTTGTGGGAACCACTGGGCGCTCTGAGGTGTGCAGGATGGGTCGGCACTATCCAAAGCAGAGATGGGCGAAGCCTTGAAGTACGGCGGTGATTCCAACCCCGTCTCCGTCCTTGGGCTGAGGGGCGCCCCCGGCTCTCATCGCTACGGGTCCCCTCTGCGGTCGCAGCTCCGTTGCACTCCGCCTCCGCTTCGCTTCGCCTCTCACTCCCTGTCGGCGGACCATCTTGTGCGACTACCCTCCTCACCGGCCTCGGGTCGCTTGCTGCTTCCGGGGCCGCCAGAGAATCTGGCGTGCGGCCCCTCCAGCACGGCCCTCTGCGGGATCCCCTTGCGCGCGCCCGGGCGGACTGAGACTCCAGAACGGGCGATCCAAACAATACAATCAACAAAATAGGAGAGGAAGGCAGCCACCTGACCGGCTTCGTCGGACTCACCCCGTCCCCGTGCCGCTCCACGAATCGACAATCAGCCCGTCTACGACCGGCACTTGTCGAACTCACTGGCGAGTCCATCCGTCAGTGACCCACCCGGCTGCCTCCACCCACCACCAATCGGCACCGTGAGCCCCCAGCTTCCAATCAAGGGTAGGCGCGCCACGCTCTTGCTCAGTCCTCCGTAATCGCCATCAAGTGCTCGGCACTGTCCAGCGCATTGAGCAGCCCGAAGTCCTGCACCGGTCGCACCGCACAGGCTGGCACATACAGGGTGATGCCCGGGTGCAGCGCGGCGGCGTGGTCGGCGATGTTGGCGAGGTGGAAGGTCCAGCGCTGCGGACCGGCGGCGGGGTGTGGTGAGGCGTAGCAGGCGGTGATCGGGTGGGTCGCCGGGTAGGTCTGCAGCAGCCAGTCCCGAAACCGGACCATGCGGGCGGGCTTGCTGGTTTTGGTGGTGTACAGCCGGGTCTCCAGGTTGCCGACCTGCCAGATCAGCGCTGGGACATCCGGTGCGAGGCGACGACGGCGCAGCAGCAGGTCGGTCGCCTCGAACATCTGGATGCCGCCCACGCCCGGGTCGAGCCAGAGGTCGGCGAACAGGCTGTCCATCGACGACAGGCCCGGCAGCAGCTCCACAGAGAGCCCCAGCAGTCCGGCGAGGTCGCGGATGAGGAAGCTGGAGTAGCAGAAGACGAGGGGGTGGCCGTGGGTGAGGTAGATGACCGGTCCCGCCGTCATTGCTGCGTCGATGACCGCGGCGGCGGTGCGGTGGTAGCCGGCGACCCGGCTGTCGGACTCGCCGTAGGTCAGGCCGTAGAGGTTGGTGACCGTCTCACAGCGGGCGGCGAGGTAGTCGTCGGTGCCGATGCCGGAGTCGGCGTGCAGGGCGTGGCGGCACTGGCGGATGCGGGTCGCCGTCTGGGCGGTGACCTGCACGACCGCAGCGACCCCCATCCCAGCGACGGTGATGTCGGGGACCGTGGGGTCGGAGATCATCGAGTCACCGCAGCGATGAGGGCGAGGATCGCATCGGCACGGTCGGCAGGCGCAGCCTCATGGACCGCGGCAGCGGCGGCGTGGACCTCGGGGCTGGCAGTGTCGTGGTCCCATGGCGCGGTGGGTACGGAGGTGTCGGGCTGCTGGGCGGGGTCGTTGTCGGCGGAGAGCGGATCGAGGGCGGCGGTGTAGCTGACCTGGGTGGTGCCGTCGGGCTGGGGCAGGGCGAGCGGGGCGACCCGGAGGCGGAACAGCACCCCGGACAGCCCGACCTCATCGGGGCTGTGCAGTGCGGCTACGTGGGCGATCTCCGGGGTGCCGTCGGGGCCGGGCTGGAGGGTGGGAGACAAGGAGAGCAGCAGCTCGACATGGGGGAGGGGGCGACCGGCCAGCAGCGGCGCGGTGGGCGGCGCGGTGCCCTTTGAGGGTGGACGGGCTGCCCCACGGGCCTCCCAGGTCAGCAGGGACAGCGCCTCGACTCCACCGGTCCTAAACAGGCGGTCTTCCTCGGGGGTGAGGTTGTAGTCGGCGAGGGCCGCGTCTGGATCGGAGGCGAGGCTGCTGCGAAACGCCTCGTCGTTGGCGATTCGGGACAGCAGTCGGCTGACATCTGCTGGCGGCACAAGCATTCTCCCGGTTGGTGGGCGCTGTGATATCCTACCCTCACACCACCGGAGGCCCGGATGCCCGCTGCTGCCCGCAAGACGGACATGATGAAACAGGATGCGCCGCACTGCCACGCACCGATTCATCCCCCTGCACCTGTCCCCACCCCCACGCCGCACCCTGGTCTGCCGCTAACGATCATGACCGCCACGGTGCCCACGGTGAAGATCGGCAAGATGGACGCCGCGGTGGCCACCAGCCAGTCGCTGCCCTGCATGCTGCCCGGCTGTGTCCCTGGTGGTCCTGGCATGATCGCCAAGGGCTCCGGCACGGTGATGACCATGAAGCTGCCCGCCGCCCGCCAGGACGACATGACGGTGCACACCTCCTGCGTGGCCCCGATCCCCGGCCCGGTCGGTAAGATCCTGCCGCCCTGCTGCCCGACGGTAATGATCGGCGGCTGATCGCTCAGGCCGCAGACGCCAGGGCGAGCAGCGCCTGGGTGGAGCGGATGTGGTCGCGAACCTGCTGGCCAGCACAGGTCAGCTGACCCGGCAGCGGGTGGTGTGACATCCGGCGGTAGTTCGTCTCCATTAGGAGGATTCGGCGCAGCTCGACGAGCCGACGGACGTTGGCGCGGTGCTGGCGCTGGAGGGCGTCGCGGTCGGTGATCAGGGTGGAGATTCGGCTGCCGATGGCGGACTGGAGCCGACGCAGGATGGCCTCGTCGGGCTCCGTCAGCACGACTGTGCGCCCCCGGAGTGCCTCCTGGACCCGCTCAGACAGGGACACCCCCAGCAGCACCGCCGGCACCACGCCGCTGGCGATCCAGGTGCGGCTCTCCGGTGAGATGTCGCGGGCGAGACGGACGGAGCGTTGCTCGGAGAGACGGGGCAGGGCCGCGTCGCACAGCGCAGTCAGGTTCGCTCCCTCCAGTCGGGAGAGGGCGACCATGTTCCGAGGGATCGCCACCTCCATCACCTCCCGGCGGTGGCGCTCGACGGTGACGAGCAGGCCAGACAGGGTGGTCCGACGGGCACGGAGCTGGCGCATCCAGGTGCGGCTCCGAGCGTGGGCGGGACTGATCCGCTCGACGCTGCGGCGGTGTCCGCGGACTCCGAAGAGCATCGCGGAGGCGGTGATCAGGGCGGGCAGCAGGACCGGGCTGGTGATGATCATGGCGTCTCCTCTTTCTGAGGGGTTGGACACTGTGACCCACGAATTCGGGCAACGAAGCACGCCAGAAAAAAGGACACCGGTCACGGGCAGTCTGATCGGTGGAGACTTCGGCCCCTGCAGAGCCTGATCTGAAGTTGCTGGCAGCAGCCGGTCGGAGGTGGCGAGGCTGCCCATCGGGGAGCCGGTCAGGTGGCTGCCTTCCTTCCTCTTTTCCCGCTGAGTCACGGCACGGGGCGGAGGCCGCCGGGGCGCCTTCAGCCCAGGGACGGAGACGGGGTTGGAGTCACCGCCGCACTTCAAGGCTTCGCCCATCTCTACTTCTCGAATGACCTCAGAGCGCCCAGTGGTTCACAATGTCCGAAGCCCTGACTACCCCAGGCTAAACCGCCGCCGGTCCTTCTCAGCATCCCGCGCAGCCTTCCAGTCCGCGCCCCGGGGATCATCAATGAGCCAGTGCGCCATCTCGGAGGCCTCCCAACTGTAAACCTCGCCATCCATGCAGACCGCGCCCTCAGCAACAGCCCGAGTCAAACGCCCCAGCGGGATGTCTCGCAGATCCCGGGACAGCGCCTCGAACCGTCCCTGTCGTGCCGGATCGATGAACCGATAGCGATACCGGGCCGCCCAGGCGACGTGATACCAGGACGGTCGCAGCGCCACCACGGGCAGGTCGAGGCGCTGCGCCATGCGGGTGAGCAGCTCACCGACCTCTCGGGCCATGCCGAGGCCGGGGGCGTCCTGACCGGGCAGGGCGGGACGGTCGGGGGTGAACACGGTGATGGGGTGTCGGAGGTTGAGCCAGTGGATGAACAGCACCGGGCCGACGTCTGGTGCGTGCTCCAGGAACCGCCGCTCCAGCACGCACTCCACCAGCATGTGGGTCTCTTCAGCCGCCATGCCGGTCAGCTGGAGGCGGTCGCCGTTCTCCGCACGGTCGAGGTCGATCTTGAGGTGGCTGTAGCCCATGCGGGTGACCGGTCCGAGCATGCCGAACCGATGCAGTGCCAGCTCCACACCCTGCGCGGTGTAGAACCCGAGCAGCTTCTGCGCGGTGGTCTGACTGGGCACCCGGAGGTCCTCGAACAGGTCCGCCTCGGTCAGCCATGGCTCCTGACCCAGCTCTTCATCGCCGAGCTGTGAGGAGAGACGGGCGAACCGGCTCTGCATCGGATCGACTCGGGGAATCACCGCGCTGCTGCGCAGGCCGACCGCCAGCGCAGTCCCGGCCAGCGGACGCCAGGAGCCGGGGCCATAGCCGCCGCCGGGCAGCCACACCGAGGCGCGACCCGAGAGGGTGTCTGCGACCTGGAGGTCCCGCAGGCGAAGTCCGGACTCGGTGACGGAGAGCGGTCCCAGCTCGTCCTTCTCCCACGGATCGCCCCCGGCAATGACGAAGGTGAGGCCCGCCTCTGGCATCCGCGACAGCAGCGCTTCGAGCGCGGCGAGGTAGGCGTCGTCGGTGGTGCCCTCCGGCAGCACCGTCTCATCGACGCTCTCCGGCAGCGCCCCCCAGTCCGCCCCGGAGATGGAGCCCAGCCAGACGCCCTCCGACCCGGCCAGACAGTCGGCGGTGCCGTCGGGAGGGTGGACGTCGAGATCGAGCACCGCGATGGTGCCGGTGAAGCCCTCGGCCCGCATCGCTGCGACCGCCACCGCGATGTCGTTGACCGCACAGAACCCGCCCGCTCGGCTGCGTCCGGCGTGGTGGAAGCCGCCGAGGAGGTTGAGGGTCGCGCACTCGCTCGCCACCGCCTCCCGGGCCGCCGCCAGGGTCGCCCCACAGGCCAGCCGGAGGGTCTGGAGCACTTCATCTACCGGCATCGAATGCGCCTGCACCGCGAAGATCCGGGCCAGCTCTTCGGCGCCGGTCAGCGACTCCAGGAACGGCTCAGGGTGGACGCGGGCGAGGTCGGACCAGGGGATGGGGTGGGGGGTGCGTAGATCGTCGCGGAGGATGGCGCGGGCATCTCGCAGATACCACAGCGCCAGATCCGCCCGACGGGGCTCCAGTCCGGTGCGATCGGCCAGGTCGGCCAGGGGCAGGCGATAGTCCGGGTGGTGCCAGGTCGGCAGCCCGCCCCTCATCCACCGACGGAGCGCGTTGAAGGTGTGGTTCAGGGGCATGGCCGATTGTACCGCACCACCTCCAGCCAGGCTGGCTGTCGAATTGTTTCGACCCGACATTCGATGCGGTAAATCGGGCCTCGGTCATTGTTCCGGACAGTGTCCGGAACAATGAC